>JAEWVQ010000185.1 GCA_023459095.1 Pseudomonadota bacterium
GCGCCGCGCGCCGCACCCGCCGTCCGCAGCGCGGAGCCGGCCGCGGCCGGCAATGCCGACCTCGCCTACGAGAAGACCCGGCTCAACGCCGACTTCACCTTCGACACCCTGGTCACCGGCCGCGCCAACGACCTCGCGCGCGCCGCCGCCATGCAGGTGGCGCAGAACCCGGGCACCTCGTACAACCCGCTGTTCGTCTATGGCGGCGTCGGCCTCGGCAAGACCCACCTGGTGCACGCCATCGGCAATGCGGTGTACCGCCACAACCCGCGCGCGGTGATCCGCTACGTGCACGTCGAGGACTACTACGCCGACGTGGTGCGCGCCTATCAGCAAAAGAGCTTCGACGCGTTCAAGCGCTACTACCGCTCGCTCGACATGCTGATCATCGACGACATCCAGTTCTTCAATAACAAGAACCGGACCCAGGAAGAGTTCTTCCACGCCTTCAACGCGCTCACCGAGGCCAAGAAGCAGATCGTCATCACCTGCGACACCTACCCGAAGGACATCCAGGGCCTGGAAGACCGCCTGATCTCGCGCTTCGACTGGGGGCTTACCGTGCAGATCGAGCCGCCCGAGCTCGAGATGCGCGTCGCCATCCTGCAGAAGAAGGCCGAGGCGCTGCGCGTGTCGGTGGACGACGACGTCGCCTTCCTGATCGCCAAGAACCTGCGCTCCAACGTGCGCGAGCTCGAAGGCGCGCTCAACAAGGTGGTGGCCTACGCCCGCTTCCACGGCCGCCCGATCTCGCTCGAGGTCGCCAAGGAGGCGCTCAAGGACCTGTTGCACGCGCACAACCGCCAGCTCTCCATCGAGCACATCCAGAAAACGGTGGCCGACTACTACAAGATCAAGGTCGCCGACATGCACTCCAAGAAGCGCACGCGGGTGATCGCGCGGCCGCGCCAGGTGGCGATGTGGCTCGCCAAGGAGCTGACCCCGATGAGCCTGCCGGCGATCGGCGAGGCCTTCGGCGGCCGCGACCACACCACCGTGCTCCACGCCTGCCGCACCATCACCGAGCTGCGCCTCGGCGACCACCAGCTCAACCACGACGTCCACGTCCTCACCCAGGTGCTGCGCGGCTGAGCCCCCGGACGACCGCCTACCTTCAACTCAACGCAGATATCCCAGACGCCATGCTCCTGCTCAACACCTCCCGCGACGCGCTCCTCGCCCCGCTGCAGTCGGTTGCCGGCATCGTCGAGAAGCGCCACACCCTGCCCATCCTGTCCAACGTGCTGATCGAGAAGCAGGGCGACCAGCTCACCCTGCTCGCCACCGACATCGAGATCCAGATCCGCACCACCACCGCCGGCAACGCCGGCGGCGAGGACGCCGCGATCACCGTGGGCGCGCGCAAGCTGCAGGACATCCTGCGCGCCCTGCCCGACAGCGCCGAGATCAACCTCACCCTCGAAGACAAGCGCCTCACCGTCAAGGCCGGCAAGAGCCGCTTCCAGCTGCAGACCCTGCCCGCCGCCGACTACCCGCGCATGAACCTGCCCGACGGCGACGCCGTGCGCCTGTCGGTGCCGCAGCGCGCGTTCAAGCGCCAGCTCGCCCAGGTGTCGTACTCGATGGCGCAGCAGGACATCCGCTACTACCTCAACGGCCTGCTGCTGATCGCCGACGGCGCCGAACTGCGCATGGTCGCCACCGACGGCCACCGCCTCGCCTACGCCGCCGGCAACCTCGACGCGCCGGTCGCTGCGCGCACCGAGGCCATCCTGCCGCGCAAGACCGTGCTCGAACTCGCCCGCCAGCTCGCCGACAGCGACGACCCGCTGGAAATCGTGCTCGCCGGCAACCAGGCGGTGTTCCGCTTCGGCCCGATCGAACTCGTCACCAAGCTCATCGACGGCAAGTTCCCCGACTACGAGCGCGTGATCCCGCAGGCCCATCCGCGCATGGTCGCCTTCGACCGCCAGCCGCTGCTCGCCGCGCTGCAACGCGCCGCGATCCTGACCAACGAGAAGTTCCGCGGCGTGCGCCTGGTGCTCGGCGACGGCACGCTCAAGATCATCAGCTCCAACGCCGAGCAGGAAGAGGCCCAGGACGAGCTCGAGATCGACTACCACGACACCCCGCTCGACATCGGCTTCAACGTCACCTACCTGCTCGACGTGCTCAACAACCTGTCGTCCGACACCGTCGAATGGCGCTTCAACGACGGCAATTCGAGCGCGCTGATCACCCTCCCGGGCAACGACCAGTTCAAGTACGTCGTGATGCCGATGCGCATCTGAGGACGACGCGCATGAACCGGCTGCGCCCGGCCCGGACCGGCGCGCCGCGGCGCCTGCGCCGCCTCGCGCGGCAACTGTGTTATTCCAGCAGCAAGCGTTCTTTTTGAATCACCCGAGATGACCATGTCCGAACCGCAAAACACGCCCGCCCCGCAAGGCAGCAACGATTACGACGAATCCAGCATCCAGCAGCTCGAAGGGCTGGAGGCGGTGCGCAAGCGCCCGGGCATGTACATCGGCGACACCTCCGACGGCACCGGCCTGCACCACATGGTGTTCGAGGTCGTCGACAACGCCATCGACGAGGCGCTGGCCGGCCACTGCGACGACATTGTCATCACCATCCACGCCGACAACTCGATCTCCGTGACCGACAACGGCCGCGGCATTCCGGTCGGCGTGAAGATGGACGACAAGCACGAACCCAAGCGCTCGGCGGCCGAAATCGTCATGTGCGTGCTGCATGCCGGCGGCAAGTTCAACCAGAACAGCTACAAGGTGTCGGGCGGCCTGCACGGCGTCGGCGTGTCCTGCGTCAATGCGCTCTCCAAGTGGCTGCACCTGACCATCGCCCGCGACGGCAAGAAGCACCAGCTCGAATTCGCCCGCGGCGTGCCGCAGAACCGCGTCATCGACGTGGTCGACGGCGTCGAGGTCAGCCCGGCGCGCATCCTCGGCGACACCACCAAGCGCGGCACCAAGGTGCACTACCTCGCCGACGAAGAGATCTTCGGCACCGTCGAGTACCACTACGAGATCCTCGCCAAGCGCCTGCGCGAGCTTTCGTTCCTCAACAACGGCGTCAAGATCCGCCTCCTCGACCAGCGTACCGGCAAGGAAGACAACTTCGCTTTCGCCGGCGGCGTGAAGGGCTTCGTCGAGTTCATCAACCGCACCAAGACCGTGCTCCACCCCACCGTGTTCTACGCCGCCGGCACCACGCGCATCCCCACCGGCGCCGGCCACGACGCCGAACTCGCGGTGGAAGTCGCGATGCAGTGGAACGACAGCTACGCCGAACAGGTGCTGTGCTTCACCAACAACATCCCGCAGGCCGACGGCGGCACCCACCTCACCGGCCTACGCACGGCGATGACGCGCGTCATCAACAAGTACATCGAAGAAAACGAGATCGCCAAGAAGGCCAAGGTCGACATCACCGGCGACGACATGCGCGAGGGCCTCGCCTGCGTGCTGTCGGTGAAAATGCCCGACCCCAAGTTCGCCAGCCAGACCAAGATGAAGCTGGTGTCGTCCGAAGCGCGCCCGGCGGTCGAAGAAGTGGTCGCCGCCAAGCTCACCGACTTCCTGCTCGAAAACCCGATCGACGCCAAGACCATCTGCAACAAGATCGTCGAAGCCGCGCGCGCCCGCGACGCCGCCCGCAAGGCGCGCGAGATGACCCGCCGCAAGGGCGTGCTCGACGGCGTCGGCCTGCCCGGCAAGCTCGCCGACTGCCAGGAAAAAGACCCCGCGCTGTGCGAGCTTTATCTGGTCGAGGGCGACTCCGCCGGCGGCTCCGCCAAGCAGGGCCGCGACCGTAAATTCCAGGCCATCCTGCCGTTGAAGGGCAAGATCCTCAACGTCGAGAAGGCGCGCTTCGACAAGCTGCTGCAGAGCCAGGAAATCGCCACCCTCATCACCGCGCTGGGAACGAGCATCGGCAAGGACGACTACAAGCCCGAAAAGCTGCGCTACCACCGCATCATCCTGATGACCGACGCCGACGTCGACGGCGCCCACATCCGCACCCTGCTGCTCACCTTCTTCTACCGCCAGATGCCCGAGCTGGTCGAGCGCGGCCACATCTACATCGCCCAGCCGCCGCTGTACAAGATCAAGCACGGCAAGACCGAGCTCTACATCAAGGACGACCACGAGCTCTCCGGCCACCTGCTCAAGCTCGCCCTCGACGGCGCCGTGCTCACTCCGCGCGAAGGCGCCGCGCCGATCGCCGACGAAGCCCTCGGCGGGCTCGCGCGCAGCTACCTGCTCGCCGAAGCGGTGATCAAGCGCCTCGCCAACTACATCGACCCCGAAGTGCTGCAGGCCATGCTCGCGCACGACCTCGAAGTCAGCCTCGACGACGAGGCCGCCGCCCAGGCCTCGGCCGCGTGCATCCAGCCCCACCTGCCCGACGGCCTCAAGATCTACCCCCAGTTCGACGAAGAGACCGACGCCTGGCGCCTCGCCATCGAGCGCCTGCACCACGGCAACCGCAAGTTCGGCTGGGTCGAAACCGACTTCCTCGTCTCCGGCGACTACCGCAGCATCCGCACCGCCGCCGACGCCATCTCCGGCCTCATCGGCCCCGGCGCCGAAATCCGCCGCGGCGAAAAGCGCCAGACCGTCACCCGCTTCGCCGACGCCATCCGCTGGCTGCTCGCCGAAGTCGAACGCGGCCTCAGCAAGCAGCGCTACAAAGGCCTCGGCGAGATGAACCCCGAGCAGCTGTGGGAAACCACCATGGACCCCGCCGTGCGCCGCCTGCTGCGCGTGCAAATCGACGACGCCATCGCCGCCGACGAGATCTTCACCACGCTGATGGGCGACAACGTGGAGCCGCGTCGGGCGTTCATCGAAAGCAATGCGCTGTATGCGCAGAACATCGACGTTTGAGGCTGCCTGTAGGATCTCACGATTATCTAGATTTTTCCCAAAAATCTAGATTTCGTGAGAACGCTCCAAATCTAAAGGCCACTCTTATCGAAGGGCCTTTAGATTTTACGGACTAAGGTTAGCCGCCCGCTATTCGGCCGGAGCGGCCGTAGAGGAGTGCTGAATACTACGGCAGCAATTTGGCAGATTGCTGCCTTTTTCATCTGAGAATCACCCGCCACTAACTTTCCAATAAGTAGAGTCATTCCAGGATATAGCGGCATTCCGGCTGCCTGAAGAATGACTTCACGAGTTCAGGGAGTTTCTGGATGCTGCGCAATGCACCGAGTGCGAGCCGCTTCATCTCCTCGGCGCTCTCGACCAACTGGCGCGAAACCTTCCGCTTCACATGAGCCCAGACCGTTTCGTCCGGGTTCAGGTACGGCGAGTACGGCGGCAGGTAGAAGAGTTTGAGCTTGCCATCCAAACTTGCGAGGTAGCTTTTGACCATCTTTGCCTTGTGGATCGGAGGGCGCGGCCGTCGGAAGGTCGTTTGCATTTCATGGGGCATATTATCGCCCACATGACACTACTTACAGGAAAGTTAGTA
>JAEWVQ010000186.1 GCA_023459095.1 Pseudomonadota bacterium
TACACCGGCACCACCCAGTACGCCGGCACCACCACGACCACCACCAACAGCACCGACGGCTATGCCTCGGGGGCATTGAGCGGGCTGCAGATCGACGAGGACGGCAGCGTGATGGCGCAGTACAGCAACGGCGTCAAGCAAAAGCTCGGCACCCTGGTGATGGCCACTTTCCCCAACGAGAACGCGCTGGTGCCGCTCAGCGACACGAGCTGGACGACCTCCAACGGTTCCGGCACCCCGCTGTATTCCACCGCCGGCGTCGGCATGGCGGGCAAGCTCGCCGCCGGGGCGCTGGAGCAGTCGAACGTCGACATGACCGCCGAACTGGTGACGCTGATGACCGCGCAGCGCAACTACCAGGCCAACACCAAGGTGATCTCGACCCAGGACGAGATGATGCAGAACCTGATGCAGGCGGTGTGAGGCGCGCGCCATGGATGCCCTGATCTACACCGTGATGAGCAGCGCCAACCGTGCCATGCGCGCGCAGCAGGTGCATGCCAACAACCTCGCCAACCTCGACACCACCGGCTTTCGCGCCGACCTCGAACTGGCGACCAGCGAGACCGTGCCCGGCTACGGCTACGATTCGCGCCACATGAGCCGCCTGCAGGCCGATGCGGTCGCTGCCGGAGCCGGCGCGATGCGCGAGACCGGCCGCGATCTCGACGTCGCCATCCTCGGCGAGGGCTTGTTCGCGGTCGAGTGGCAAGGCGGCGAGGCCTACACCCGCGCCGGCAACTTCACCGTCGATGGCGACGGCGCGCTGACCCTGAACGGCCGCCCGGTGCTCGGCGACGGCGGCGCTATCGTGCTGCCGCCGTTCACCGCGATGTCGGTGGCGAGCAATGGCGTGATCTCCATCCTGCCGCCGGGCGAGGTCGACATGCAGGAGGTGGACCGCCTGCGCCTGGTGCGCGGCGAGGCCGCCGACCTGACCAAGAACGAGGCCGGCCTGATCGTGTCGCGCACCGGCGACAACCTGCCGGTGGACGATACCGTGCAGGTGCGCAGCGGCTATCTCGAAGGCAGCAACGTGTCGGCGATCGGCGAGATGGTCGCGACCATGAGCCTGAACCGCGAGTTCGAGCTTCAGATGAAGCTCTACAAGTCGGCCGACAGCATGGCCGAGGCGGGCAACCGCCTGATCCGCGGCTGAGCGCCGCTCCGCCGCGCAAGCCCAGACAACACCGGCAACACCGCCGACAGAGACAACGGAGTCGCAGATGAATCCCGCAATGTGGATCAGCAAGACCGGCGTGCAGGCCCAGGAAACCAAGCTGCAGGCCATCGCCAACAACATCGCCAACGTGAACACGGTCGGTTTCAAGCGCGACCGCGTGGTGTTCGAAGACCTGTTCTACCAGATCGACGTGCAACCGGGCGCGCAGCGCGACGACGCCGCGGTGTCGCCGTCGGGCGTGCAGCTCGGCAACGGCACGCGCCTGGTGGGGACGCAGAAGGTGTTTACCACCGGCAACCTGCAGACCACCGACCAGGCGCTCGATGTCGCCATCGTCGGCCGCGGCTTCCTGCAGGTGTTGCAGGCCAACGGCGAGCTTGCCTACACCCGCGCCGGCCAGCTCCAGGTCGATGCCGATGGCCGTCTGGTCACCGCGCAGGGGCTGCCGCTGCAGCCCGAGATCGTCATCCCGGCCGACGCCACCGCGGTCACCATCGGCGAGAACGGCATGGTCGCCGCCACCGTGGGCGGGGCGATGAACGAGCTCGGCCAGCTCAATCTGGCCAATTTCGTCAATCCCGCCGGCCTGCTCGCGCTCGGCGACAACCTGTACCAGGAGACCGTCGCCAGCGGCGCGCCCAACGAAGGCGTGGCCGGTGAAGAGGGCTTCGGCAAGCTCAAGCAGGGCGCGCTGGAGAGTTCCAACGTGCAGGTCGTCGAAGAGATGGTCGACATGATCGCCGCGCAGCGCACCTATGAGATGAACACCAAGGTGCTGTCGGCGGCCGACAACATGATGCAGTACCTCGCCCAGGCGGTGCGCTGATGCGCTGTCTGCTCGCCGCCCTGGCGGTGCTCGCGCTGTCGGCGTGCACCACGATGCAGCCCAAGCCGCAGCAGGAGGTCGAGGCCGAGCTGCGCATGGCGGTGCAGCCGCCGCCGGCGGCGCGCAAGGGGCAGGCGGGCGGGGTGTTCTCGACCGCGGCGCCGTGGTCGCTGACCTCGGACAGCCGCGCCTTCCGCCCCGGCGACGTGCTCACCGTGGTGCTGCAGGAGAGCACGCAGGCGAGCAAGAAGGCCGACACCAGTTTCGGCAAGGAGAGCGGGGTGTCGTTCTCGCCGGTGACCCTGGGCAAGAACGTGCTGCAGAGCAATGCGTCGCTGAGCGCCGAGCGCGACTTCTCCGGCACCGCGTCGAGCACGCAGCAGAACGTGCTGCGCGGCGCGATCACGGTGGTGGTGCACGAAGTGCTGCCCAACGGCCTGCTGCGCGTCGAGGGCGAGAAGATGCTGTACCTGAACCAGGGCGAGGAGTTCGTCCGCCTGAGCGGCTATGTGCGCGCCAACGACATCGACAGCGACAACAGCGTGTCGTCGCAGCGCGTGGCCAATGCGCGCATCGCCTATTCCGGGCGCGGCGCGCTCGCCGACGCCAACACCGCGGGCTGGCTGACGCGACTGTTCAGCAGCCCGCTGATTCCGTTCTGAGGGATACGATGCACATTCCCCGCACTTTCGCCCTGATCGCCGCCGCCGTGCTGGTGCTGGCCGCGCCCGTCGCTGATGCAGAGGCCGCGCAGGCGCTGCGCCAGCTCGTTCATGTTGAAGGCGTGCGCGAGAACCAGCTCGTCGGCTACGGCATCGTCGTCGGCCTCACCGGCACCGGCGACAGCACCCAGGTCAAGTTTTCCGGCCAATCGGTGGCCAACATGCTCAAGCAGTTCGGGGTGAAGCCGCCCGACGGCAACAGCATGAAGCTCAAGAACGTCGCCACGGTGATGGTGAGCGCGGTGTTCCCGCCCGGCTACCGCAAGGGCCAGGTGATCGACGTGTCGGTGTCGTCGCTGGGCGACGCCAAGAGTCTGCGCGGCGGCACCTTGCTGTTGACGCCGCTGCGCGCGGCCGACGGCGAGATCTACGCGCTCGCCCAGGGCCACCTCGTGGTCGGCGGTGTTGCCGCGCAGGGCGCGAGCGGCTCCAAGGTGTCGGTGAACACGCCGACCGCGGGGCGGATTCCGAACGGGGCGACGATCGAGATGGAGATCGCCTCCGACTTCGATACCGGCCCCACCGTGCGCCTGAGCTTGAAGCGCCCGCATTTCCAGACCGCGACCAACATCGTGCAGGTGATCAATCGCCGCTACGGCGACATCGCCAGCACGCGCGACGCCACCAGCGTCGAGGTGTTCGCGCCCGAGGACCCGACCCAGCGCGTGGCCTTCGTCGCCGCGCTCGAAGCCTTGCGCGTCGATGTCGGCGAGGAGGTTCCCAAGGTCATCTTCAACTCGCGCACCGGCACCGTGGTCATCGCCGACGGCGTGCGCGTGCGCGCCGCGGCGGTGTCGCACGGTGCGCTGCGCGTGGTGATATCGGAGTCGTCGCAGGTCAGCCAGCCGGCGCCGTTCAGCGACGGCCAGACCGTGGTGACGCCGGAGTCGAAGGTGTCGGTGCAGCAGGACGTGCCGCAGATGTTCCGCTGGCCGTCGGGGGCGAGCCTGCAGGCCATCATCGATACCGTGAACAGCACCGGGGCCACCCCCGACGACATCATGGCGATCCTGCAGGCGCTCGACCAGGCCGGGGCGATCGACGGCGAACTGGTGGTGATCTGAGCGGAGAATGACATGCAGCTGTTCGTGAATCAGGGCCTCGCGCTCGACCCCGCGCCGGATGCGCAGACCGACCCGGTGCGTGCCGCGGCGGCCGCGGATGCGGCCTACCGCGCCCAGGTCGCGGACGCCGCCGAGCGCTTCGAGGGCTTCTTCATCACCCAGATGCTGCGCCAGATGCGCCGCGTCACCAGCGCCATGGCCGACGACGACAGCGCGCTCAACAACCGCGTCAACCAGGACATGCTCGATCTGGCCGACGGCGTGTTCGCCGATTCGCTCGCCGGCCAGCGCGCGTTCGGCATCGCCGACGCGATCGTGCGCCAGTTGCTGCCGCCATCGTCGGCGCGACCGGGGGCTGCGCAGGCGCGCGACCAGGACGACGTTTAAGGCGAGGCCGGCCGCGGTCGCCTTATCTCGCAGACAGCCCTCCACAGCGCCGTCGCCGCCGCACGCGGCGCTACCGGTGCGCACACAGGCAGGCAGGAATCCCGCTCATGACCATCATCTTCAACGCCCTCTCCGGCACGATCGCGGCCCAGGCTGCGCTCAACGCCACCAGCCAGAACATCGCCAACGTGATGACCGAGGGCTACACCCGGCAGGGCGTGCTGCTCGCTTCGGTGCAGCCGCTGCAGGCCGGCTCGGTGAGCGCGGGCAGTGGTGTTGCGGTGTCCTCGCTGCTGCGCTACAGCGACAGCTACAAGAATCTGCAGATGTGGCAGGCCGCCTCTGAACTGGGGCAGTACAAGGCCGGGCAGAACTACCTGACCCAGCTCGAACAGGTGATGGGCGACGATGCCTCCAACCTCAACAGCGGGCTCGACACTTTTTTCGGTGCGCTCAACGCCGCCAGTGTCGATCCGACCTCGAATCCGCTGCGTCAGCAGGTGATCAGCGCCGCCGATGCGCTCGCCCAGCGCTTCAACAGCCTCAATCAGGTTCTGTCCAACCAGCTCGCCGCGGTGCAGAAGCAGCGCTCGGCGGTGGTGTCGCAGATCAATGGGCTGAGCTCCGACATCGCCAGCCTGAACAAGGAGATCGCCGCGACCCAGGCCACCGGGGTCAATGCCTCGGGCCTGATCGATGCGCGCGACCAGAAGATCGACAAGCTCGCCGCGCTGGTCGGCATCCAGGTGGTCGAGCAGCCCGACGGATCGAGCAGCGTATCGCTGCGCAATGGCCAGCCGCTGGTGGTCGCCGGCATCGCCGCGCAGATGAATCTGGTCGGCGCCTCGCAGGAGCTGGAACTGAGCTTCGCCAATACCGCGTTCAAGGTCAGGGACGACGACCTGCGCGGCGAACTGGGCGGGCTCAATGCCTTCCAGCGCACCGCGCTCGAGCCGATGCAGCTGTCCATCCTCGACATGGCCGAGGGGCTGTCCGACGAGGTCAATGCGGTGCTCGCCGCGGGTTACGATCTCGACGGCAACTCGCCGGGCAAGCCGTTGTTCGAGTTCACCTCGACCAGCACCACCAGCATGCTCAAGGTCACCGACGGCCTCCTCGCCAAGGAACTGGCGTTTTCCGCGTCGGCCACCGAACAGGGTGACAGCACCCAGTTGCACGCCCTGATCGGGCTCGAAGCGCTCGCGTTGAACATCAACGCGCTGGGCACGGTGAGGCTGGGCGACGCCATGACCCAGCTCGTCGGCAAGCTCGGCGTCGCCAGCCAGCAGAACCTCGCCGCGCGCGGCACCGCGCAGACCGTGCGCGACCAGTCCGAGGAAAGCTGGAAGAGCACCAGCGGGGTGAATCAGGACGAGGAGGCGATCAACCTGATCCGCTACCAGCAGATGTACCAGTCCAACATGAAGGTCATCGCGGTCGCCAACGAGCTGTTTGACAGCACGCTGGCGATGATGTGAAGCCCCCGGAGTCCGTGACATGCGCGTCGCCAGCACCCAGTACCACACCACCATGAACACCGCGCTGCAGCAGGCGAGCGTGCGGGTCGAGAACATCATGCAGAAGATGGCCAAGGGCACCGCGCTGCTGGTGCCTTCGGACGACCCGATCACCCACGTGCGCCTCGCCCGCCTGTCGCGCGAGGAAGCCGCGCTCGCCCAGTACCGCGACAACATCGGCGCCCTCGACGCCCGCCTGCGTCAGAACGAGACCCTGCTCGATTCGATGTCCTCGGACATGGTCGATGCGCGCGACCTCCTGCTGTGGGCGGCCAACGGCGCCAACCCGGGCGACGACCTCGTCGCCATGGCGGGCTCGCTGCGCACTCTTGCAGAGGGGCTGTTCCACACCGCGAACAGCCGCGACCAGGAAGGCCGCTACCTGTTCTCCGGCACCCTGAGTTCGACCGCGACCCTGGCCTACGATGGCACTGCCGCGCCCGGCAGCCGTTACACGCTGCAGGGCAACAACGGCGAGCAGAAGGTCGTGGTCGGCAACGGCATCACCCAGACCGCGAACGTGACCCTGGACAACATGCACGATCTGCTCAACCGCCTCGACGAGGCGATCGTCGAGCTCGAGTCTGGCGCAGGCGCCAACGATCCGGCGGTGCGCGCGGCGGTGACCGCGGCAATGAACCAGCTCGACGATACCTTCGATGCGGTCGGTACCAAGATCGCCGGCATCGGCGGCGCGCGCAACATCATCGCCACGCTCGACGCCAATCACGCCAACGTCAGCCTGTCCAACCAGCAGGCGGCGATCGACATCGGTCAGCTCGATTACGGCGATGCGGCGGTCAAGCTCAACGGTTACACTTCCGCGCTGCAGGCGACGCAGAAGGCCTATGCCCAGGTCAGCAAGCTGTCGCTGTTCGATGTGATCTGAAGGAGCCGTTCGCAGCACGATGCAGGTCAATCCGCTTCGTTCCACCGGGTCGGTCGTCGACCAGGGCGCCTCTGGCGCGGTCGTCGGCCGCGGTGCCACGCCGCGCGCGCCGTCGCCGCCGGCGGTTGCGGGCAGCGTGGGGGTGTCGGGTGGCGCGATGCGCGGTGGCCTGCGCGCGCTCGATACCCAACTCAACCGCCAGGTCGCCGGCGCGCAGCAGACGCTGGACTTCCTCGCCCGCGCCGAGACCCGGCTGCTCGCCCTCAAGGACGGGCTCAGTGCCAGCCTGGCCCAGGGCGGCGCGGCGGCCGACCCTGCGCTCGGCGCCGAGCTGAGGCGTTTTGCCGCGCTCTGGCGCCAGCGCAATGCCGCCACCGCCGGCAGTCTCGATGCGCAGCTGCGCTTCGGCGAGCCCGGCGAGGCGCGACAGGCGTTTACGCTGCGCGGCCTCGACATGAAGGCGCTGGTCAGCGGCGAGCCCGAGATCCTCACCTTTGCCGTTGCCGGCGGCGAGGCGCGCACGCTCGCGGTCGACCCGGAGCTGCCTTCGCGGGCCGCGCTCAATCGTCTCGATCAGGCGCTGATGCCGGCGGGCATCCGTGCCCGACGCGACGCCCAGGGCGAACTGCAGTTGAGCGCACGCGAGACCGACTGGCCGGCGATCCGCGACGGCTTCGCGGTGAAGGGCGGCGGGCGGCGCTTTCCGGCCGGCGATTTCAGCCGCGCCGTGCTCGACGCCGAGCCCGAGGCGATCCGGCCGCAGACCTGGCAGGCCGACGACGCCGCGCGCATCCGGCAGAGCCTGCAGGAGGTGGTCACCGCGGCGGAACTGTTGCGGCGCGCGCGCGCTTCGGTCGATGCCGCGCTGGCCAGGGTCGAGGGTCGCTTCGACGCCGCGCAGCAGGCCGGCGAGGGCGCATGGGCGGAGGGCTTCGTTGACGACTTCGCCGGCCTCGGCGAACGCCCCGGCTTCGAAGTGTTCTCGGCGATCGCCCCGGCGCTCGGCGCGGTCAGCCGGCAGCGCGTGGAGTCCTTGCTCGGCCTGCGCTGAGCGCGCCCGGGCGCGCTTCACAGCGTCGCCGGGGGCCGACTATAATGCGCCCCCATGGCGCTGCCGGCGGCCGCCGCGCCGCACGCCGATGTCGTCGGCATGAGGGCCGGAGGCGGGTCGCGGGGTTTCCCCGGAAAAATCCTCCCGGTTTTCGGAACGTCTTGATTTTGTTCAATCTTTCGGGGTCTTTGGCGGTGTTATAATCCGCTCCACTTCGTTCGACTCCGTTTCTGAATGCAACTTTATGCCCTCGGCCTGAATCACCATACGGCACCGCTCGCGATCCGCGAACGCGTGGCGTTTCAGCCCGAGCGTCTGCATCAGGCCCTGCACGACCTCACCGACTCCGAGCGCGTGCGCGAGGCGGTGATCCTGTCGACCTGCAACCGCACCGAACTCTACTTCGCCGCCGAGCAGCCGCAGCATGCCGCCGACTGGCTGGCGCACTTTCACCAGTTGCCGCTCGAGCAGGTCGCCCCCTATCTGTATTCCTACCCGCAGCGCGACGCGATCCGCCATGTGTTCCGGGTGGCGAGCGGGCTCGACTCCATGGTCCTCGGCGAGCCGCAGATCCTCGGCCAGGTCAAGGACGCGATGCGTTGCGCCGAGGCCGCGGGCACCATCGGCACGTTGCTCCACAAGCTGTTCCAGAGCACCTTCGCGGTGGCCAAGGAAGTGCGCTCGACCACCGCGATCGGCGCCAATACGGTGTCGATGGCCGCGGCCGCGGTGAGCCTGACCGAGCGCATCTTCGAGCGTGTCGCCGACCAGCATGTACTGATGATCGGCGCCGGCGAGATGATCGAGCTGTGCGCCGCGCACTTCGCCGGCGCCCAGCCGAAGTCGCTGACCGTGGCCAACCGTACCGAGGCGCGCGCGCAGGGGCTGGCTGCGCGCTTCGGCGCGCAGACCATGCGTCTGGACATGATCGGCGAAGCCCTGCCGCGTTTCGACGTGGTCGTGTCCTGTACCGCCGCGCCCCTGCCTATCGTCGGCCTCGGCATGGTCGAGCGCGCGGTCAAGGTGCGCCGCCACCGGCCGATGGTGATGGTCGATCTGGCGGTGCCGCGCGACATCGAGCCCGAGGTCGGCGAACTCGACGACATCTTTCTCTACACCGTGGACGATCTCGCGCAGATCGTCGACGCCGGTGTCGAGTCGCGCCAGCAGGCGGTGCTCGAGGCCGAGGGCATCATCGACGACCGTGTCGAGGGTTTCCTGAACTGGATGCAGGCGCGCGACGTGGTACCCACGATCCGCGCGCTGCGCCAGCATGCCGAAGACCTGCGCGCCGCCGAGGTCGAGCGCGCGCTGCGCCTGCTCGCGCGCGGCGAGGATCCGCAGCGCGTGATCGAGGCGCTGTCGCACGGTCTCACCAACAAGCTGATGCACGGCCCCACCCGCTTCCTGAATCAGGCCGAAGGCGAACACAAGGCCGAGGCCGGCCGCGTGGTGCAGCGGCTGTTCAACCTTTCCCGCGACCACTAGCCGGTTACCGGCCGCCACGGGTGCGCGCGTGCGCGCCCGGGCGTCTCCCCCTGAGCCGATGAAGCAGAGCATCCGCGACAAACTCGAACACCTGACCGGCCGCCTCGCCGAGCTCGACCGCGAACTCGCGGCCGAGGATGCGGCGCGCGACATGAATGCCTTTCGCGAGCTGTCGCGCGAGCGCGCCGAGATCGAGCCCGTGGTCGAGCTCTATCGCGGCTACCGGCAGGCCGAAGCGGACTGCGCGACCGCGCGCGAACTGCTTGACGACCCCGACATGCGCGAACTCGGCGAGAGCGAGCTCGCGGCCGGGCAGGCGCGCCTGGTCGTGCTGGAAGACGAGCTGCAGCGTGCGCTGCTGCCGCGCGACCCGAACGACGAGCGCAACCTGTTCTTCGAAATCCGCGCCGGCACCGGTGGCGACGAGGCGGCGCTGTTCGCCGGCGACCTGCTGCGCATGTATACGCGCTACGCCGAGCGCCGGCGCTGGAAGGTGGAGATCGTGTCGGCGAGCGAGTCGGACCTCGGCGGCTACAAGGAAGTGATTGCGCGCGTGGTCGGCGCGGGGGCTTATTCGCGGCTCAAGTTCGAGTCCGGCGGCCATCGCGTGCAGCGCATTCCGGTGACCGAGACCCAGGGCCGCATCCACACCTCGGCGTGCACCGTGGCGGTGATGCCCGAGGCCGAGGCCATCGACCAGATCGACATCAATCCCGCCGATCTGCGCATCGACACCTTCCGCGCCTCTGGCGCCGGCGGCCAGCACATCAACAAGACCGATTCCGCGGTGCGGGTGACCCATCTGCCGACCGGCATCGTCGTCGAATGCCAGGACGATCGCTCCCAGCACCGCAACAAGGCGCAGGCGCTGGCGGTGCTCGCCGCGCGCCTGCACGACGCCCAGCTGCGCGCGCAGCAGGCCGCGGAGGCCGCGACGCGCAAGAGTCTGATCGGCAGCGGTGACCGTTCGGAACGCATCCGCACCTACAACTTTCCGCAGGGCCGGGTGACCGATCACCGCATCAACCTCACCCTGTACAAGCTCGACGCGGTGATGGAAGGCGAACTCGACGAACTGCTCGACGCCCTCATCCTGGAACACCACGCCGAGCTCCTCGCCGCGCTCTCCGGGGAGGCCGGGTGAGCGCCGCCGACGTCCCACCCGACATCGCCGGCGCCCTGGCCTGGGCGCGCGCGCGCATCGACCTCATGGATGCGCGCGTGCTGCTGCGTCACGTGCTGCAGTGCCCGGCGTCCACCCTGGTGGCGTGGCCCGAGCGCGTCCTCGCCGCCGTGGACTGGGCGCAGTTCGCCGACCTGGTGGCGCGGCGCCACGCCGGCGAGCCGGTGGCCTACCTGATCGGCGAACGCGAGTTCTACGGGCGCGATTTTCTGGTCACCCCGGCGGTGCTGATTCCGCGACCCGACACCGAGTTGCTGGTCGAACTCGCGCTCGCCTATTTCGCCGGCCGCCTGCGCCCCCATGTGCTCGATCTGGGCACCGGCAGCGGCGCGCTCGCGGTCACTCTCGCTCTGGAGCTCGACGGCGCCGAAGTCACCGCGGTGGATCGTTCGCGCGAGGCGCTCTGGGTGGCGATGGCCAATGCGACGCGCCTGGGGGCAAGCGTCTCCTTCGTGCAGAGCGACTGGTATGCGGCGCTCGGCGGCGAGCGCTTTCATCTCATCGTCGCCAATCCGCCCTACATCGCCGCCGCCGACCCTCATCTGGAGCAGGGCGACCTGCGCTTCGAGCCGCGCACCGCACTCGCCGCGGGGCCGGCCGGGCTTGATGATCTCGCCGACATCGTCGCCGGTGCCCCGCACCATCTGGAAGAGGGCGGCTGGCTGTTCATGGAGCACGGCTACGATCAGGCTTCCGCGGTGCGCGGCCTGCTCGCCGATGCGGGCTTTGCCGACATCGCCTCGTGGCGGGATCTCGCCGGTATCGAGCGCGCCTCCGGCGGGCGCTGGCGCGGACGGCGCGGCTGAGGGCGGGCAGAGCGGCGTGATATTGACGGCGCCGATTGACGGCGCGGCGGGTGCGGCCTAGACTTTTCCGACTGTTTCACTCAACTTTTACAGAGCAGGCACATGGACATCCAGGACGTCATCCGCGAACAGGTCACCTCCAACCCGGTGGTTCTCTACATGAAGGGCTCGCCGCAGTTCCCGCAGTGCGGTTTTTCCTCTACCGCGGTGCAGATTCTGAAAGCCTGTGGGGTGCGCGACTTCTTCTCGGTGAATGTGCTCGCCGACGACGAAATCCGCAATGGCATCAAGACGTTCGCGAACTGGCCGACGATTCCCCAGCTCTACGTCAACGGCGAGTTCGTCGGCGGCTGCGACATCATGCGCGAGATGTATCAGAGCGGCGAGATCCAGCAGTTGCTGCAAGACGCCGGGGTGGTGCAGCCGGACTGAAGGCCGCCGCACGCGTCGTGCGCGGTACGCGCGCGGACAGCCCGACAGGCCGCAGAGGCTGTCGGGCTTTTTTACAGCCAGCGTACGCGCAGGCGCTGAGGAACGCCGTGGGGTTCGGCGAAAAGGCTTTAACTTCATTGCGCTAGCAAGGCTTGTCGGGCGATGGTGCGTATTTTGCTTGATCATGCCAGGGTCGTGATAGGGGGCGATTGGGCTTGAGCTTTTCCGGGCTATGCTGCATGTTCGCGTCCGCTGTCGAATTCAGAGGTTTGTCATGTCATCTCCCGAGCAAGACCGTGCTGCACATCGTCGCAAGCTGATCAAGGCTGCGGTCGCCATGCCGGCCGTGTTCACCCTGCCGAGCGGCGCGGCGCTCGCGGCGACGAGCACGCAGTGCTCGGCCAATAGCCTCCAGGCTTATGAGCAGTCGAAACCGGCGACCTTTGCAGGCACCACCGACACTTGGGTGAGACTGAAGCTCGAGCGTTTCCGCATTCACGTCAATGCGGGCTCCGGTGGTTGGAAGCAAATCGACGCCTTCCGTTACCCGCCGACCACCGGGCCGTGGTACCAGGTCGTGGATGACGGCAGCAGGGCGGTGCAGGTGACTGCAACAGTGTTCTCCGGCGGTGGGTCGAAGAACCCGGCGAGCACCGGCACTTACTACTACGGGCTGCTCGACTACAAGGGCGAGACCAGTCCTCCTGAACTGCTGCTGCAGCAGGGCAACGGAATCAATCCCATTGCCGGCGGCTCGTGCTGGACCTCGCTGACCGGGGTCGATGCGCCAGGCAATATCCTGCTGGGCTGATCGCGTCCCCCACGATGCATAGCGGTCCTGCGCTGCTGCGTCGGATGGGCGAGGTCGGCGCGGTGTTCGATCCGCGCGACTGGCAGACTCACATTCTCCCCGCGGCCGCACTGGCCGTTGCCGAATTGCTGCGCGAACGTCTGGCGCTCGGCCCGCTGAGCCAGGCAGACATTGCCGACCTGTTGCGCGACGAGTTCGAACTCGACGCCAGCGCACCGGACGTGGCCCGGTTGCTCGATAGCCTGATCGAAATCGGTATAGTCGGGGCATGACGCCCGCTGCTTCCACCGAATTGTCCCGCCTGCTTGCTGCCATGCCGCAGTCCTCGCTGCGGGCCGAACTCGCCAGCGGCTGCTGCGCGCTCGATTACGGCGCGTGCACGGTTCGGTTGCGTGGAGGGGGCGAGGGTTTTGCGCAGGCGCTGCAGCGTGTCTATGGCGCCTTTACGCTCGTGCGTGCGCCCGCGTTCGCCGATTTCCACGTCAGCCTGGAGCACGGGCGCGGCTGGCGGCGCTGGTTGCGGCCGCAGGCGCGGTTCATGATCGACGGTGTCCAGCCCTTCGAGCCCTTTCCTGCCGGCAATGCCTTGCCGCTCTACGAGTGGGGTGTGAACTGGTGTTTCGCGCAGCGCTTCAATCAGTACGTGCTGCTCCATGCCGGGGTGCTTGCCGACGGTGAGCGTGCGGTGCTGATGCCGGCGGTGCCCGGCTCGGGCAAGAGCACGCTCACTGCGGCGCTGATGCTGGGAGGGCTGCGTTTGCTGTCCGACGAGTTCGGCGTGCTGTGCCCGGAGTCGGGCGAATTGTTGCCCATGCTCAAGCCGGTGGCGCTGAAGAACCAGTCGATCGGCGTGATTCGCGCCTTCTCCGCGCAGGCCTGCCTCGGTCCGGTGTTCGCGGGTACGCGCAAGGGCGATGTCGCCCATCTCGCCCCGGATAGGGCGAGTGTGGCGGCGCGCCGGCGGTCGGCGCGCCCGGCGCTGGTGATCTTTCCGCGCTATGTCGAAGGCGCTGTGCTCGAACTGCGGGCCCAGGCCCCGGACCTGAGCTTCACCCGGCTGGCGTTCAACAGCTTCAATTACGCCACCCTCGGGCGGGTGTCGTTCGAGGCGGTGACCGCACTCGCCGCGGCCTGTCCGGCCTACCAGCTGACCTATGGCCGGCTCGACGAGGCAGTGGCCTGCGTGCGCGAACTGCTCGGCAGCGGAGCCACTCATG
>JAEWVQ010000187.1 GCA_023459095.1 Pseudomonadota bacterium
GTCCGGCATGCGGCGCGACCGCGATCGCGAGACTCGCGGCGGCGGCCAGCGCGAGGCACGCGGCGGCGATGCGGTGGGCGCCGAGGCGCGCGCACAACGGACCGGCCCAGGCCGAGCCGACCGCACCGAGGGCGAACACGACGGCATTGAACAGGCCGAGCGCCTCGAGCGGGATGCCGAGCTGCGGGGCGGCGACGCCGACGCCGAACAGGGCGCCGGCCATGACTGCCTGCATCGCGGTGAGCAGGGCCAGGGTCGCCGGCAGGTGTCGGACGGCGGCAGAATCGGCGGTATTCATTCGATCACGGGAGGGCGGCAATGGCGGGTGGAATTTCGGTGCATGGCGTCGATGTGGCGCGCGGCGTGCCTGCGGCGGGCATGGCGGTGGAGCTGTGGCGCCTGGAGCCGGTGGCGCAACGGCTCGCCTGCGGCGAACTGGGGGCGAACGGGGTGTGGGACATCGCCGAGGCGCGCGCGGCGTCGATGCGCGAGGGCGCGCACGAACTGCGCTTTCATGCGGGCGCGTACTTTCGCCGCACCCACGGCGAGCACGCGCCCTGCCTGTTCGACGTGGTGCCGTTCCGTCTGCTGCTCGCCGATCTCGAGCGGCACTACCACCTGCCGCTCAAGATCACGCCCTGGGGCTATGCGCTGTTTCTCGGCGCCTGAGCCGCGCGGCGGTGTTCAGCGGATGCGCCGGGTGATGCCGGTGAGCCTTTCCATGAGCACCATCATCGCCAGCGTGGCGAGCACCAGCACGCTCGACAGCGCGGCGATGGTGACGTCGAGCTTGCCTTCCAGGTCCTGCCACATGCGGATCGGCAACATGTCGGTGCGGGCGTCGCGCAGGAAGAGCGAGACCGGCACGTTGTCGAACGACGACATGAACGCGATGAAGGCGCCCGCGGCCACCCCGGGCGCGATCAGCGGCAGGGTGATGCGGCGCAGCGAGTAGGCGCGCGAGGCGCCCAGGCTGGCCGAACTCTCCAGCAGCGCCGCCGGCAGCTGGGCAAGCGCCGCGGTGGTGGTGCGGATCACATAGGGCACGCACACCACGGTGTGGCCGATCACCAGCGTTGCCACCGACACCGGGATGCCCAGCTCGCTGAAGAAGATCAGCGCGGAGAGGCCGAAGGCGAGCGCGGGCAGGATCAGCGGCGACATGAACAGGGCGTCGAGGCTGCGCGCGAGCATGCGCTCCGAGCGCGCGATGGCGAGCGCGGCGCCGACTCCGAGCACGACCGACAGCAGCGTGGTCAGCACCGCCACCTTGAAGCTGTTCCAGCTCGCGAAGTGCAGCTGGTAGGCGTCCCACAGCGTCTCGTACCAGCGCAGCGAGAAGCCCTTGGGCGGAAAGCGCAGCGAATAGCTGTCGGTGAACGAGACCACCAGCACGATCACGGTGGGGGCGAGCAGCAGCACCAGCGCGAGCGCGGCGAGGGTCCCCAGCGCGGTCTTGAGGGCGATGTCGGCGGGGTCGTTGCGGCGTCCGGTGCTCATGATGTGGCATATCCCCTGGAGAGTCGGCCGAGGTAGTTGAAAAGGGTCACGCAGGCCATCACCGCGACCAGGAACACCAGCGACACCGCCGCCGCGTAGGGCCAGTTCTGCAGCGTCGAGGCCTGCTGATAGATGTACATCGGCATGAACAGCATCTGCCCGCCGCCGATCAGCGACTGGGTGATGAAGGCGGTGATCGTGGCGGCGAAGGTCAGCAGGCTGCCGGCGACCACGCCGGGCAGCGACAGCGGCAGCGTGACCTTGCGGAAGGTGCGCCAGGCGTTGGCGCCGAGGGCCGCGGAAGCGTCTTCCAGGTTGTGGTCGAGGCGCTGCAGCGTGGTGATCAGCGGCAGCGTCATCAGCGGCAGTTGCACGTTGGCGAGCGCCCAGACCAAGCCTTCGCGGGAGTACAGCAGGCGCAGCGGGGTTTCGATCCAGCCCAGGCCGAGCAGGATCTCGTTGACGATGCCCTGGCGGCCGAGGATCACGATCCAGGCGAAGGTGCGCACCACCACGCTGGTCAGCAGCGGCAGCACGATGATCATGATCAGCACCGTCTGCATGCGCGGCGCACTGCGCACGAAGGCCCAGGCCAGGGCGTAGCCCAGCACCAGGCACAGTGCGGTGACCTGCACGCCCAGCCACAGCGTGTCGGCGAGGATGGGCAGGGCGAAGCCGCCGGTCAGCACCTCGCGGTACTGGTCGAGGCCGAAGCCGGTCATCGCGCTGTCCTGGTGCAGGCTGACGAACAGCAGCAACAGCAGCGGCGTGATGAAGAACAGCACGAAGAAGCCGGCCAGCGGTGCGCCGTAGCGCAGGCCGTAGACGGTGACGTTGTGGTGATGGGCACTCACGGGAACCTCTCCCTGCGCGGCGGACGCGGGGCGCCCGCCGCCGCGTCGGACTCAGATCTTGATGTCGCGGTTGAAGCGCTCGATCCAGCCGGCGCGCTGCTCGTTGATCTTCTTCCAGTCCTGGAACAGGAAGCGCTGCTTCATCTCGGCGTGATCCTTGACCAGGGAGCGGGCGATCTCGCCGCCCATCTTCACCTTGGTGTTGGTCGGCACGATCAGGTAGGGGCTGTCCATCAGCCGGGCCTGCACCGCGGGCGACATCGCCGCCTCGATCAGGGCGAAGGCGAGTTCCTTGGCGGGCGAGTTCTTGACGATGTGGATGCTGGTCTTGAACGCGATCGCGCCTTCCTTCGGCGCCACCCACTCCACCGGCACGCCGCGCGCCTTGAGGATCTGGATCGCGTTGAAGTTGCCCGGGCTGATGTCGACCTGGCCCTGCTGGAACAGGGCGGCGAGCTGGCCGGGGTTGGCGGCGACCGCCGACAGGTTGGGCTTGAGCTTGTCCATCAGCTTGAAGGCGGGGTCGATGTCGCTGTCCGAGCCGCCGTGCAGCTTGGCCAGTTCGACCATGAAGCCGGTGCCCAGCGTCGAGTTCATGTTGGTGATGCCGACGCGGCCCTTGTACTCCGGGTTCCACAGGTCCATCCACGAGGTCGGCGGGGTTTTCACCGTTTCCGGGTTGTAGGTCAGGCCCACGACCTGGAAGAAGATGCTCGGCCCCATCGGATCCTGCGCCTCGGGGAGCAGATCGCGGTAATGCATGCTGCGCTCGACCGGAAAGGGCTCGATCAGGTCCTGGGCGAGCGCGGTCAGGGCCGGGCCCGGATCGTGCAGCATCAGATCGATCGGCGGATTGCTGCGGGCGGCGCTGACCTTGGCGATCTGGTCCACCGACAGCATCGGGTCCAGGGTGAGGTCGGCGTTGCCGGTGGCCTTGCGGAAGGCCGGCACGAGCACGTCGCGGTGTGCCTCCTCCCAGTTGCCGGTGAAGGTGGCGAACACCAGGCGGCGGGCCTGGGCGAGGCTGATGCCGGGGAAGAGCTGCAGCGCGCCCAGCGCGAGGGCCGACTGCATCATGCGTCTGCGGGTGATGTCCATGGGAGGCTCCTGAGGGTGGGGGACGGAAAAACGAAAGGCGAAGCCGGGGTTACGGGGTGGCGAAAACGGTGATCGCCGCCATCGAGCGCGGGCGCACGCCGACCGCCAGGCCCGGCGGGTGGGGCTCGGCGCCGGCGGTGCGCGGTTCGGCGATCTTCAGCCGCAGTCCGTCGGCGGTGACCACTTCGTGGACGATGGTCGGCCCCAGCGGCAGGCCGAGTTCGACGCGGGCGGCGATGCCTTCGCCGCTCGGGGTCAGCGCCAGGTTCTCGGGGCGGATGCAGGCGGTCACCCGGGTGCCGACACCGAGCCCGGACGGCGCCGGACAGGCGAGCGCGCCGCCGGTGTCGAGGCGGATCAGCGCCTCGCTGCCGGTGCTGCGTTCCAGCCTCCCGGTGAGCAGGTTCGCGCTGCCGACGAACTGATTGACGAACAGCGTGCGCGGGCGGTCGTAGATTTCCGAGGGCGGCGCGAACTGCTCCAGGCGGCCGCCGTTGAGCACGGCGACGCGGTCGGCCATCGACAAGGCCTCTTCCTGGTCGTGGGTGACGATGATGCAGGTGATGCCGGACTGGCGCTGCAGGCGCTTGATCTCGATCTGCATGTCCAGGCGCAGGCTCTTGTCGAGCGCGGCGAAGGGTTCGTCGAGCAGCAGGATGCGCGGCGCCACCGCGAGCGCGCGGGCGAGCGCGACGCGCTGCTGCTGGCCGCCGGAGAGCTGGCGTGGCAGGCGGTCGGCGGCGTGGCCGAGCTGCACCAGGTCGAGCATCTCGGCCACGCGCGCCTGCTGCGCGGCGCGCGTGGCGCCGCGCGCGGCCAGCCCGTAGGCGATGTTGTCCGCCACCGTCATGTGCGGAAACAGCGCGTAGTTCTGGAACACGATGCCGACGTCGCGGCGGTGCGGGGGCAGGTCGTCGACGCGCCGGCCGCCGATGACGACGCGGCCCGAGGTCTGCGCCAGGAAGCCGCCGATGATGCGCAGCAGCGTGGTCTTGCCGCAGCCCGAGGGGCCGAGCAGGGCGACCAGTTCGCCGGCGGCGATTTCGAGCGTGACGTGATCGACCGCGGCGGTGCCGGCGTACTGGTGGAAAACGTCGTCGAGAGTGAGGTCGAAACCGTTCGCAGTGTTCGCCATGTTGTGTACGACTCGCCTGTTTCGTTACGGGACGATGTCCATTAAGCAAGCTCGGTGCCAGCTTTCGCTTTGCCCGGCTGTATGCGCAGCTCTCCGCCGCAGGGGCTTGATAGATAGGCAGATTGGCCGCGCGCGGGTGATTTTTTTAGCATCGATCCGGAAAAGTTGTACGCAATATCAAGAACAAAAAATGCGCCGTATGTGTGCAATGAATGCCCGCGATGAACCGCGATGGGGCGCTCGCGGGCGTGGCCGGCACCGGGCGGCCGCGGCGGCGCGCGGTTCGCGGGGCGGTCCGCTTCTTGCAGGGCATGGCGGCGGCGCGTGTGCGCCGGGCGACGCATCCGCGTCGCCGTCCGCTTCATGGAAAACGTCATGCAACTTCATCTGCTCAATGCCCGCGACATTGCCCGCGAGGTCAACGCCGGCCGGCTGGAGGCGCCCGAACTGGCCGCAGCGCTGTGCGCGCGCATCGAGCGCCTCGATCCCGTGCTCAACGCCTTCGTCGATTACGACCGTGCGGCGGTGATCGCCGAGGCCGAAGCCGTCGCCCGCCGCGTGCGCGCCGGCGAAGTGCTGCCGCTGGCCGGCGTGCCGTTCACGGTCAAGGACAACCTGTGGCTCGGCGGCCGGCGGGCGACGTTCGGCTCACGCCTGTTCGCCGACTTCGTCGCTCCGCGCGATGCCTGGTGCGTCGCCCGCCTGCGCCGCCTGGGCGCGCTGCCGCTCGGTGTGACCAACTGTTCGGAGTTCGCCTGCAAGGGCGTCACCACCAATCCGCTGCACGGCACCACGCGCAACCCCTGGGACCTCGCGCGGACACCGGGAGGCTCGTCCGGCGGCGCGGTGGCGGCGGTGGCGGCCGGGCTGGGGCCGCTCGCGCTCGCCACCGACGCCGGCGGCTCGACGCGGCGTCCGGCCGCGCACACCGGCCTGGTCGGCTTCAAGCCCAGCCTCGGCGCCGTACCCAACCCGTGGGGGTTCGACGACCCCAACCACCTGCTGTCGGTGATCGGCCAGGTCGGGCGCGACGTCGCCGACGTCGCGCTGATGGCGCGCAGCCTGTACGACTGGGTGGCCGAGGACCCGCTGTCGCAGCCGGTGTTCGGCCCCCGGCTGCTCGACGCCGACGGATGCGATCCGCGCACCTTGCGCATCGCCTGGTCGCCCGATCTGGGCTGCGGGTTTCCGGTCGATGCGGCGGTCGCCGACGCCTTTGCGGCGGCGATCGAACGTCTGCGCGAACGCGGTTGGCGGATCGAAACGGCGAGCCCGGCGTGGCCGGCGGGGATGGACGGCTACGCCCTGCTCGCCCTGCAGCAGGCGGGGCTCGCGGCCTTGTTCGGCGACGCCCTGGCGGCCGACGGGGCGCGCTTCGACCCCGACATCGCCGCGCAGATCGAGCTCGGCCGGCAGATTCCGGGCACCGTGACCGCTGCCATGCTGCAGTTGCGCGACCGGCTCGGGGCCACGCTGGCGCGCTTTTTCGCCGACCACGACCTGCTGCTGTGCCCGACCGCGCCGGTGGAGGCGTGGGCGGCGGACCGCCTCGGCCCGGCCGAGATCGGCGGCCGGCCGGCCGGGCCGCGCGGGCACGCCGGGTTCACCCCGATCTTCAACTATTGCGGCGTACCGGCCTTGTCGTTGCCCTGCGGCGTCGGTGCCGCGGGGTTGCCGGTGGGCATGCAGGTGGTGGGCGCGCGTTATGCCGACGGGCGCGTGCTCGCCGCCGCTGCCGCGATGGAGGAGGCTCTGGGGCTGCGCTTCGAGTCGCCGATGCTGCTCGCCGATTGAGTGCGGCGTGTGATTGAGGCGTGTGATTGAGGCGTGCGCGCGCAGCGGCGGGGGCGGTGGCCGGTGCCGAAGGCCGATTTGCCTTCGCCGTCGCCGTTTGCTAAAAAGGCCGGGTGCGCCGGGCGGCAACCGCCCGCAATCACCGACGCGGGGACGACCCCGCCGCGCGCGCAGTCGGTTTCCCGGGACGGCCCGATTTCTCCATCGGAGTCCATCATGTCCTGGATCATCCTCGTCCTCGCCGGCCTGCTCGAGATCGGCTGGGCCGTCGGCCTCAAATACACCGAAGGTTTCACCCGGCTGTGGCCGAGCGTCGGCACCGTGCTCGCGATGACCGCCAGCATCGTCCTGCTCGGGCTGGCGATGCGCGAGTTGCCGCTGGGCACCGCCTACGCGGTGTGGACCGGCATCGGCGCGGTCGGCACCGTGGTGCTCGGCATCGTGCTGTTCGGCGAGGCGGCCACCGTGCTGCGGCTGGCGAGCATCGGCCTCATCCTCGCCGGCATCGTCGGCCTCAAGCTCAGCGCGGCCGGCTGAGGCGTGCTGCGGCCGGCACGGATTGCATTCCGTGCCGCCGCGGCCTATCTTCCCCCGCTTTGCCGCTCCCCGGATCGCCCGCGTGTCCGCTTCACCGAAACTCCGCTCCCTGTCCGACCGTCTGCGCCAGATCGCGCTCTTCGAGGCCGGCGGGCTGCTGCTCGTGACCCCGCCGTTCGCGTGGGCGAGCGGCGTGCCGTTGTCCGAATCGCTCGGTCTGCTGGCCCTGCTCGCGCTCATCGCCTCGATCTGGAACGCCTGTTACAACACCGGCTTCGACTGGCTCGAGGGGCGACTCACCGGGCGCACCGCCGACCGCCGGCCGCTGCGCCTGCGCTGCGTGCATGCGGTGTGCTTCGAGTGCGGGCTGCTGCTGATGACGCTGCCGATCATCGTGTGGTGGACCGGCATGGGCTGGGTCGAGGCGCTGATCGCCGACATCGGCCTCGCGCTCACCTACACGCTCTACGCCTTCCTGTTCAATCTCGGCTACGACCGCCTGTTCCCGATCGAGCCCGCGGCGCGCGCCGCGACCGCGGAGCGTTGACGCCGATGCTGCCGCCGCTCGTCGCCGGCGCCGATCTTGCGCCGCTCAACACCTTCCGCCTGCCCGCACGCGCCGCGCAACTCGCCCACGTCGACGGCGTCGACGCGGCACGCGCGCTGATCGCCACCGCGGGATGGCACGCGCGGCCGCGGCTGGTGCTCGGCGGCGGCAGCAACATCGTGTTTACCGGCGACTTTCCCGGCACCGTGCTGAAGGTCGGCATCGGCGGCCGCCGCCTGCTCGGCGAGGAGGACGACGCGCGCATCGTCGAGGCCGGCGCCGGCGAGCCCTGGCACGACTTCGTGCGGTGGACGCTGGCGCAGGGCTGGCCGGGGCTGGAGAATCTGTCGCTGATTCCCGGCACCGTGGGCGCGGCGCCGATCCAGAACATCGGCGCCTACGGGCTGGAGATGGCGGAGCGCTTCGAATCCCTCGACGCCCTCGACCTCGACAGCGGCGAACTGCGCGTCTTCGACCGTGCCGCCTGCCGCTTCGCCTACCGCGACAGCGTGTTCAAGCACGCGCCGGGACGCTGGCTGGTGCTGCGCGTGCGCTTTCGCCTGCCGCGGCGCTGGCGGCCGCTCACCGCCTACGCCGACGTTGCCGGCGAGCTGGCGGCGCGCGGCGCGTGCAGCCCCGATGCGCTTGCGGTGTCGGACGCGGTGATCGCGATCCGCCGCCGCAAGCTCCCCGACCCCGCGGCGATCGGCAACGCCGGCAGCTTCTTCAAGAATCCGGTGGTCGATGCCGCCACCTATGCGCGCCTGGCCGCGCACCACCCGGCGCTGCCGCACTACCCGCAGCCGGACGGCAGCGAGAAGCTCGCCGCCGGCTGGCTGATCGAACAGGCCGGCTGGAAGGGGCGCGACCTCGGCGCGGTGGGCTGCTTCGAGCGCCAGGCGCTGGTCCTGGTCAACCGCGGCGGGGCGTGCGGCGCCGAGGTCGTGCGTCTCGCCCACGCCATCCAGGACGACGTCGAACGCCGTTTCGGCGTGCGCCTGGAGCCCGAACCCGTATTCGTCTGAAATCGCCATGCCCGAACTCGTCGCCTTCACCGACCCGGCGCCCGCCGCGGTCGAAGACCGCCCCGCCGCCGAACGCGCCATCGGCGTGCCGCCGCGCCGCCTCACCGCCGAGCGCTATGCCGCCGAGGGCGGCGCGCTGTCGATCGGCGACTGGGCGTGCGAGCCCGGCGCCTGGCGCATCCGTTTTCACGACCGCCGCCACGAGTTCTTCCATGTGCTCGAGGGACGCCTGCGCATCACCGACGAGCACGGCCGCGCGCGCGAATTCGGCCCCGGCGATGCCTGCGTGATTCCCGCCGGCTTCGTCGGCGTGTTCGAGGTGATCGAAGCCGTGCGTAAACGTTATGTCATGATCGATCGTCACACTTGAGGGTTTTCACGGTTCCGGAAACCGAAATGGTGTAATCTCGTCCGGCTAAGCAGTTTGATCCCATATGCGTAACCGGCGACGCGGGTTGGTCCCGGTCCGGGCGAGGAGTCATACATGTATCGGAAGCTGGTGCATCTCGCGGTGCTTTCCCTCACGGCCGCGCTGGCGGTCGCCGCACAGGCCGCTCCCGCGGGCAACGAATCCGCCCGCCAGATCCTGCTGCAGGCGGGTGCCAACACCCCGCAGCGCGCCGCGCTCGTCGAGGAGGGGCGCAAGGCCGCGTTCTTCTGTGCGAACTGCCACGGCGAGCAGGGCGTCAGCCGCTACGGCGAGGTGCCGAATCTGGCCGGCCAGCATCCGGCCTACGTGCTGACCCAGATCGAGGCCTTCCTCGCCGGCACGCGCAAGGACGCCTTCATGCAGGGGCTGATGAAGGTGCTGAGCGAACGCGACAAGGCCGCGATCGCGGTGCATTACGCCTCGTCCCCGGCGCTGCAGCCCAAGGCCAGCGCCGGTACCGGCGCCAAGCTCTACGCCCAGTACTGTGCGCACTGTCACCAGGCCGATGCGGGCGGCGCGGAAACCTTCCCGCGCCTCGCCGGGCAGCAGTCGGAATACCTGCGCCGCAGCCTGCAGCGCTACCTCACCCAGTCCGGCGAGCGCTTCTACGCGCCGATGACCGCCGCGGTGATCCAGCTCGGCGAGAAGAACATCGATGCCGTGGTTGAATACCTGTCCGGCGCGCATGCCGCACCCGGCGCCGTGCGCAGCACGGCGGCG
This sequence comes from Pseudomonadota bacterium, assembly GCA_023459095.1. Taxonomy (GTDB): domain Bacteria; phylum Pseudomonadota; class Gammaproteobacteria; order Burkholderiales; family Rhodocyclaceae; genus JAEWVQ01. The sequence continues at coordinate 9,641 of JAEWVQ010000187.1, forward strand.
AACGGGCGCTAGCGGCGGGGCGCCCCCCGCCCTGCTGGCGGGTCGGCAGGCGAGGGCGGTGTTGCGTTGGCGGCAGCGGGGCCGATATGCTCGCGGGCCGTCCCGCGATGCCGTCGATGAAACCGCTTCCTCCCTTTTCTGTTCCCAACTTCGGCGCCGACCGACGCGCGCGGGCGCGCGCATGAGCCGCGACGCCCCGCTGCCCGCCGCCGCCAGCGAACGCGGCATCCGCGTCGCGCTGATCTTCGCGCTCGCCGCGGAGCGCCTGGCGCTGTACTACGAGCACGGCCAGTGGCTCACCGAGGCCCAGGGCGCGACCCTGGCCGCGGAGTGGCTGAATCGCTCGCAGCGCAGCATCGCGCTCGCCGAGCGGCGTGCGCTGTCGGCGCTGAGCGACACCCTGGCGCGCCAGGTGGAAGGCTCGGTATCGCGCGAGGCCGGGCTCTACATCGCCCACGAAATGACGGAGGCGCTCGACCCGCGCTACGAATCGGAGGTCGCGCGCGCGCTGATGGCCGAGTGCGAGCGCCTGCTCGACGAGGCGCCGCCCGGCTGAGCGCATCGCGCTCAGGCCTTCTTGACGAACTCCGACTTGAGCTGCATCGCGCCGAAGCCGTCGATCTTGCAGTCGATGTCGTGGTCGCCCTCGACCAGGCGGATGTTCTTGACCTTGGTGCCGACCTTGACCACCGAGGACGAGCCCTTGACCTTCAGATCCTTGATCACGGTAACGCTGTCGCCGTCCTCCAGCACATTGCCGTTGGCATCGCGCACGACACGCGCGGCCTCCGGCGCGGCGACCTGGGGCCACTCGTAGGCGCACTCCGGGCAGACGAAATTGGCGCCGTCCTCATAGGTATAGGCGGAACTGCATTGGGGGCACTTGGGCAGACTGCTCATGCGAAATCCTGATCTCGGTTGCGTGCTCGGTTGCGTGATGTCCTGCGCGCACGCGCGACGCGGCGGCAGCGACGGGAGGCCGGACTATAGCGCCGCAGGCGCCGGGCGGCGACCCGTCTGCCTCAATCGTGCGTCTCAGTGGCGTGCCGAGCGAGGCCCGCGGCCGAAGGTCCACAGCGCGTTGGCGCCGTAGTGCCAGAACAGCAGCAGCGCCGTGGTGAGCACCTGCGCCGGCAGGTAGTGCAGCCCTACGGTGCCGGTGAGCAGCCGCATCAACCCCGCGTTCCACAGCAGCCCGACTCCGGCGACGGCGAAGTAACGCAGCAGGCGCGCGCCCGGAGCGTCGGCGCTCATCGCGGCGCGCGCGCCTCGCCGGTGAGCGCGCGGCGGTCGCGCAGCACGCCCAGGGGCACGCCGTCGCGCACCACCTCGGCGACGACGCGGCCCTGGAGTGCGTGGTGGCAGTCCATGTGGGTGGGCGACAGGAAGAAGTCGGCGGCACGCCAGTCGGTGACCACCACGAAGCGCGCGTCGAGCCAGGCCGCGGCCTGCAGCGGTTCGGCGCACACCGCCACCCGCCAGGGCCGCGCCGGCGCGCCCTCGCGGCTCACCAGCGCGTCGAGGTCGGCGGCCAGTGCGCGCACGCTGCTCGCCCAGTAATCCTGTTCCCAGCGTTCCGGCGTGCCGCGCACGCCGCCGGCGAAGCCGTTATAGGCGACGTATTCGTAAGGGTGCAGGCGCCCCAGTGCGGCGGCATGGGTGAGGGCGAGCAGGAGGCAGCCGAGGGTGGCCAGCACCCGCCCGCGCGGCCAGCGCGCCCCCTCCCGCCAGGCCGCGACCAGTCCGGTGCCGCCGAGCACCGCCAGCGGTGGCAGCAGGAAGGTGAAGTGGCGCAGCCCGTTGTACAGCGGGGGCGCGGCGAGCAGGGTGTAGGCGAGCGGAAACAGCGCGGCGAGGGCGAGCACCAGCCAGGGCAGGGCGGCGCGCGCGGCCGCCCGGTTTGCCCATACCCGCGGCAGCGCGCGCGCCCCCGCCGCCGCGGCGAGGGCGAGGGCGAGCAGGAACAACTCTGGCAGGCGCACCAGCAGGTAGGTGGCGAGGTAGTGCGCGGGCGCGT
>JAEWVQ010000188.1 GCA_023459095.1 Pseudomonadota bacterium
TCAACCTGTGCCCGAAGGAAGTGAAAGGCATCCGCCCGGAGCCCATGCAGCTCGTCAACGGCAAGGAAACCCTGACCCTGCGCTTCGACTGCAAGCGCTGCGAGATGCACGTGGTCGGCAAGCTGAAAAAGCACGTCGCGCGCCTGCACGATACGGTGCCGGCGCAGAAGCTCAGCTTCTACCCGAGCCGGCCGGAGGTGTGACTGGGCTGCGCGACGAGCGTGCGCGGGGCGCGCGCCGGATGGCGGGAAATTCGCTCATGGAAGTGGTGGTGCCCGAGACGGGACTCGAACCCGTAAGGCTTGCGCCGGCGGATTTTAAGTCCGCTATGGTTACCGATTTCATCACTCGGGCATTTTCAACCCGGCACCCGACGTGCGTCGATGCCGTGATGCAGGCCGCGCACGTTGGCCGCTGGCGGCATCCTGCGCAGGACGGGCGCATTGTATCGTGCGCGCGCGGCCGTGCGTAGCTCGGCGCTGCCAGCGCCCCCGCGCTGCGGATTGAACTAGAATCAGGCGCAAGTGCACAAAGGGCGCAGCGCCTTGCAAGCGTCCTGCCCATCGTCCCCTGTTTCCGTCATTTTCTTCTCCATCCTCTGCGTTTTCCTGCATCCCCGTGATCGTTCTCAACCTGTGCTGCAACAGCGAACATCGCTTTGAAGGCTGGTTCGCTTCCGCAGATGATTTCGAAACCCAATCCGCCCGTGGTCTGGTGACCTGTCCGGTGTGCGGCGACGCCACGATCCGGCGTCTGCCGAGCGCGCCTTATGTTCAGACGCGGAATGTGCCGACCCCAGTCGCCCAGCCCCGCACGGCGCCCCCCGGGGCTATCGCTCCCGAAGCCGCCGCCACGGTGATCAAGGCGCTGCGCGAGATGGCGCGCGCGGCCGACGATGTGGGTCGCGACTTCCCGGAGGAAGCGCGGCGCATCCATTACGGTGAAGTCGAGGCGCGCAACATCCGTGGCGCGGCATCGGCGGACGAGGTCGGCGAACTGATCGAGGAAGGCATCCTGGTGCTGCCGGTGCCGCCCGGCGAGGACAGCCTGCACTGACGAAACGGCCTCAGCGTCCGGCCTGCACCAGCGGCACCCACATTTCGTCGGCGGACAGACCACCGTGCACGCCGAGCATGCTCACCGCGGGTTCGCCGGCGACGCGGTCGGCAATGGTCCACCCCGGCTCCATCAGCAGGGTATGGGTGCCGGCCCGCTCCAGCAGGCGCTTGTGCGCCGGACCGGGACCGAACAGGCCGGCACGCACCAACTGGGCCGAGGCATGCACGACCGCGCGCCCGGCCAGTTCATCACGCACCAGCGCGGCGAACTCTGCCTCCGCGCCGGCGCGCACCGCACAGAACGCGGTGCGACGTTCGCCGAACAGCGGCGCGGCCAGCATCGCCGCGGCGCCAGGCAGGCGTTCGAGCGCGATCAGGCGCTCCGGCGGGGCATCGACGAAGCCATGATCCGCGGTCAGCAATACGGTGCAATCGACCGCCGACAGCCGCTCCACCAGGTCGCCGAACCATTCATCGAGCCGCCGGAACTCGGCCACTGCCTCGGCCGACCGGCTGCCGTAGCGGTGACTGATCGCGTCGAAGCGCGCGTAATAGCCATGGACGTAGCCGCCTTGTGGCAACAAGCCATGTACTTCGTCGTCGATCGCCTGCGCGAACTGGGCCAGGCCGCGATACGGCCGGATGCGTGCCCCGCGGCCGTGGCGCCGTGAGTACGCGGAGTGAGCGATGTCGTGCGGCGAGACGAGTACCGCGGGACGGCAGGCGCCGGCGAACATCGACGGATAGGGAAAGAGGCGCGGCACCAGGAACGGCGCCCGCAGCGCGCGCCCACCCCGCCGGTGCAGCGGCAGCGGCGCGATCACGCCGCCGAGCCGGGTGTCGCGGATGAACCAGCCGGTGAGACCGTGCGTGGCGGGCGCAAGCCCGCTCATCAGCGTGGTCACCGCCGCCGCGGTGGTGCTCGGAAACACCGAGGTCAGCCGCCGCCGCCGGTGTGCAAGCAACGCGCCCCCGGCGCCGAATTCATTGAGGAAGCGCTCGCCGAGGCCGTCGATGACGATCAGCACCAGCACCCGCGCGCCGCCGCACCCGTCCGCCGCGCCTGGCATGGGGGCATCGGCGCGGGCCAGCCAGCGGCGAAGATCGCGGGCAAGGCCGGCAAGACCGCCATCGCCGTAATCCGGCAGTACGGCGCCACGGGGAAGGTCGGAAACGATAGGCACGGCAAGCACACGAAGGTGAGGCGGAGGTCCGCGGAGGCCGCAAGGGCTGCGCAACGGACAACACGGTGCCGGACGCAGCCGACGGCAGTGCAAGCTTACTCCAGCGCCCGTTGCCTCACTAGCCGCCGCCACCTACCGGCGCCGGCCTCAGTGCACGGCGTAGGGCACGCCGGGTTCGCCGCTCAGTGTCCACAGATACTTGCCGCCCAGGGCCTGCAGGCCTTGCAACGCGGCGGGTGGAATGTGACAGCCCTCGAAGCAGCGCAGCGCGGCGTTGAAGCGGCCCAGCACGATGCCCAGGCCTTCGAGTTCGGCGCGATCGTCGGCGAGCGCATAGATGTCGCCGTAATGGCAGCGACCGTCCGCGGCGGGCGGCCACTCCATGCAAACAATATTCCCCGCGCCTTTGATCATGACTGCGACGATGCCGGATCGATATGACGCGGATCATGCCATCGGACGCTTCCGGAACCAAGGAAGTGGTTCACGCTGCGCGTACCGGCGACCGCGGGACGCCATCGCCGGCGCCGAGTAGAATCGCAGGTTTCGCCCCCCAGCATTCCGCCCGTGCCGCCTTCCCTGCCCTTGCCTTCCCTGCGCCTCGCGATCAACGGTTACGGCCGTATCGGCCGCTGCTTCCTGCGCGCCCTGCACGAATCCGGACTCGCCGACCGCTTTCAAGTCATCGCCATCAACGAACCCGCGGATCTGGCCAGCATTGCCTATCTGACCCGCTTCGACTCGACCCACGGCCGTTTTCCGGTCGGCGTCGAGGCCGGGGACGGGCGCCTGTTCATCGGCGGGCGCGCGATCACGGTGTCGCACGCGACCACGCCCGAGGCGGTGGACTGGGCCGGGCTGGAGGTCGATCTGGTGGTCGAGTGCTCGGGCCAGTACGGCGAGCGCAGCGAACTGGAGCGCTTCATCGCCGCCGGCTGCCCGCGGCTGCTGCTGTCGCACCCCGGCAACAGCGCCGCCGACGTCGATGCAACCGTGGTCTACGGCATCAACCAGCACGAACTGCGCGGCAACGCGCGCCTGGTGTCGAACGCCTCGTGCACCACCAACGCGGTGGTGCCGGTGCTCGCCCTGCTCGACCAGGCCTTCGGCCTCGAGCAGGTGATGCTCACCACGCTGCATTCGGTGATGAACGACCAGCCGCTGATCGACGGCTACCACCACACCGACCTGCGCCGCACGCGCTCGGCGATGCAGTCCATCATTCCGGTGTCGACCGGCCTCGCGCGCGGGGTCGAACGCCTGCTGCCCGGACTCGCTGGTCGCGTCCATGCCAAGGCCATCCGCGTGCCGACGCACAACGTGTCGGCAATCGACATGGTGCTGAGCGTGCGCCGCGACGTCACCGCCGCCGAGGTCAATGCCCTGCTGCGCGAGGCCAGCGCCGGCCTCTACGCCGGGTTGATCGCCTGGTCGGACGAGCCCCACGCCTCGATCGACTTCAACCACGACCCTCACTCCGCGATCGTCGACGGCGGCCAGACGAGGATCAGCGGCCGGCGGCTGATCAACCTGATGGTGTGGTTCGACAACGAATGGGGCTTCGCCAACCGCATGGTCGATGTCGCCCGCCACTGGATGAGCCTCGACCGGGCGTAAACGGCCGGCCGCAGCGCCGCCCGCGGCCGTCTCAGCGTGGCACCGGCGCGCCTTCGAGTTCGAGCAGCGCGCGCTTGCGCACCACCCCCCAACGGTAGCCCGACAGGCCGCCGTCGGTCCGCACCACACGGTGGCAGGGAATCGCCACCGCGAGCACGTTGGCGGCGCACGCCCCGGCCACCGCGCGCACCGCGCGCGGCATGCCGATACGCGCGGCGATCTCGGCGTAGGTCGCGGTTTCCCCGGGCGGGATGCGCTGCAGCGCCGCCCACACGCGCTGCTGAAAGGCGGTGCCGCGCACATCGAGCGGCAGGTCCAGCCCGAGTTGCGGCGCCTCGACGAAGCCGACGACGCGCGCCACCCAATGCTCGAACCCGGCGTCGCCGCCGATCAGCGTCGCGCTGGCGAAGCGCTCCTGCAGTTCGCGCACCAGCGTTTCCGGTTCGTCGCCGAGCGCGATCGCACACAGGCCGCGCGCGCTGGCCGCGACCAGAATGGCGCCGAGCGCGCACTGGCCGACGGCGAAGCGGATTTCCTCGCCCGCGCCGTGCGCGCGATAGGCACGCGGACTCATGCCCAGCACCGCTTTCGCCTCTTCGTAAAAGCGGCCGCTGGAGCCGTAGCCGGCCCGGTACAGGGCTTCGGTCACCGAGTGCGCGGCACCCAGCGTGTCGCGCAGCGTGCGCGCTCGATGGGCGGCGGCGTAGGCACGCGGACTCAATCCGGTGTGGGCCTTGAACACGCGCTGCAGATGCTGCGGACTCAGTCCGGCGAGCTCGGCCAGCGCTGCCAGGGTGGGCAGGCGCTCGGCGGTTTCGATCGTGCGGCACAGCCGTGCGACCAGCGCCGCACGCTGCGCCGAGGGCGGCGGCAGATCGGGCCGGCAGCGCCGGCATGGACGAAAGCCGGCGGCCTGGGCCGCTGCCGCGGTGGCGAAGAAGCGCACGTTCTCCGGGCGCGGCGTGCGCGCGCCGCAGGACGGCCGGCAATATACGCCGGTGGTCGTCACCGCGTACCAGAAGCGGCCGTCGGCGGCGGCGTCGCGCCCGAGCACCGCGGCCCAGCGCGCATCGCCTTGCGTGGCCGCGGCACGCAGGTCGGATTGTCGGGACATCGGCGGCCTCCTTGCCGGGAATCGGAATCGCAGCCCCAACTCTAGCCGCAGATGCCCGCCCGCACACTCCGCCGCTTGCGCACGAATTCGACACGCGAATTCGGCGCGCGGCGCGGTGCAGGGCTAGGCCGACAGCCGCAAGCCTTCGCGCAGCGGCGCGCTGACGCCCTGGGCCACAGGCAGATTGTGGCCCGCCGCGAGGCGGGTCCACGGCGCACGGTAGCGCTGCGCGGTGGCGCGCATCCACGGCACCGGCATCACCCGATCGCGGTCGCCGCTGATCAGGCTCACCGGCGTCGTCACCCGATCGACGGCGACCGGCGCGGCATCGGTCAGCACCGACGCCACCACCTCGCGGGTGCGCCGGCCGCTCACCCCGGCCATCAGCAGGGCCAGATCGCCGTCGCGCGGCACCTCCGGCGGCACCGGCGCGAGCAGCACCGCTGCCGGACGCTGCGATTCGGCGAGCTCGCGCTGGACCAGGTAGCCGCCGAGCGAATGCCCCACCAGGCGGGTGTCGTCAGGCAGGGTTTCGAGCACGCTGCGCACGTCGTCGAAGAGCTGCGCAAAGCTCGGCCGTGCCGGCGCGCTGCGCCCGTGCCCGCTCAACGACAGGGCGTGCGCGGCGTAGCCGGCTGCGGCCAGATCGGCCATCACCGCGCGCCACTGCCAGCCGTCGCCGCCTGCGCCATGGACGAGCAGCACGTGGCCCTTCGCCCGCCCGCACGGCAGGTTGCGGAACACTTCGAGGCGTCCGTCGCGGCCGCCGCGCCCGACTTCGGTACGCACGCTGGCGGCGCGCGGCACCACCGGCAGGCGGCCGGTGGCCTCGTCGCCGTCGTAGTCCACGTCCAGCCCGAAGCGCCGCACCAGGCGGGTCATCGCCAGATTGCGCCGCATGTAGTGCACATCGAGGCGCGTCAGCCGGTAGCGGCGCGCGCGCAGGATGGCCTTCTCCAGCAATACGCCGCCGATGCGCCGGTCGCGGTGGCCGGGAAGCACCGACAGGCCGAGTTCGCCAACCGGATAGCCGTCCTCGACGTGGACCGCGAGGTGCGCGAAGCCGACCAGACGCCCGCCGTCCCACGCGCCTTCGGCGACGTCGCGGTTGAAATTGAGCCCGCGCGCATAGGCGATGAGGGTGGCGTCGGCGGTGGCGCCGCCGAAACGCAGGGCGCGGTCCTCGTCGTCGAGGGCGAGCAGATGGAGGACGACGGCGGCCTCGTCGTCGGGGGTGAGGGAAGCGAAACGATAGTTCATGGTCCGTCCGGCGTGCGCGCCGGCCAAGTCGTCGAGGCTCCAATGTAAGGCTCGATGTTGCACTGCAGCAAATGAGCTTTTCTAAGGCGTCGGATGAAATCCGCTCATCGTCTCCTGTCGCGGCCGCCTGCGGCACCCGGGGTGGCGCGCTTGCGGTGCGCCTTGCCTCGCCGGCGATTTCGTATAGGGTGAAGCGTGCGGCGCGCGGTTGCCGCCTTCCTTTTTCCCCAGCACGTGGAGAACGACATGGCTCAACCTCGCTACCGGATCGCCGTCGTCGTCGGCAGCCTGCGGCGCGATTCCTTCAACGGCACGCTCGCCGAGGCGCTCGCCCGGCTCGCGCCCGACGACTTCGCTTTCAGCCGCGCGCGCATCGACGACCTGCCGCTCTACAACCAGGACGACGACGGCGCCCAGGCCGCGCCGGTGCAGCGCCTCAAGGCCGAGATCGCCGCCGCGCACGGCTTGCTGTTCGTCACCCCGGAATACAACCGCTCGATTCCCGGCGTGCTCAAGAACGCCATCGACCACGCCTCGCGGCCCTATGGCCAGAGCGCCTGGCAGGGCAAGCCCGCCGGCGTCATCGGCGTCTCGGTGGGCGCGATCGGCACCGCGCTCGCGCAGCAACACCTGCGCAACATCCTCGCGTATCTCGACGTTCCCACCCTGGGGCAACCCGAAGCCTTCCTGCAGATGAAGGACGGCCTGTTCGACGACGCCGGCAACATCGGTGCCGCCAGCCGCGACTTCCTGCTGGGGTGGATGAACCGCTACGCCGACTGGGTGCGCCGGCACGCGGCCTGAGTCCCGCTGCGGCCCGCGCGGCGCGCCATTGCGAATCGCTTATATCGACTATCCCGGCGCCGGCGCGCACTGCGCCCCGCGCCGCACTAGACTGCGCGCAGAACCCGCACACAGGTGCCGTCGATGAAGCCGCTCCCCGCTACGCCTTCCGCCCTCCCCGCCTCCCGCCCGCCGCTGACCCTGCAGGCCCTCTCCACTTGCGACCAGGCCGCATTCACCGCCCACCTCGGCGGCGTGTTCGAGCACTCGCCGTGGATCGCCGCCGCGGCGTGGTCGGCGCGCCCGTTTCCGAGCATCGATGCGCTGCACCGGGCGATGACCGCCGCCGTCGCCGACGCCGGGCGCGACGCGCAACTCGCGCTCATCCGCGCCCACCCCGAACTCGCCGGCAAGGAAGCCACCGCCGGCACCCTGACCGCCGATTCGACCGACGAGCAGCGCAGCGCCGGCCTCGACCGCTGCACCGCCGCCGAGTTGCAACGCCTGCGCGGCCTCAACGCCGCCTACCGCGAGCGCTTCGGCTTCCCCTTCGTGCTCGCGGTGAAAGGCCGCAGCAAGCACGACATCATCGCCACGCTGGAAGCGCGCCTCGGCGGCGACGCCGACGGCGAATTCCGCACCGCGCTCGCCGAAATCGGCAAGATCACGCGCCTGCGCCTCGACGCCCTGCTCGCCTCTTGATCAAGCGCCCGCCATGTCCCCCTCCCCTCCCTATCCCCGTGACCTCGTCGGCTATGGCCGCAACCCGCCGCAGGCGAACTGGCCCGGCCGCGCCCGCATCGCGGTGCAGTTCGTGCTCAACTACGAGGAAGGCGGCGAGAACTGCGTGCTGCACGGCGACCCCGGCAGCGAGCAGTTCCTGTCGGAGATGTTCAACCCGGCGAGCTACGCGGGCCGCCACCTGTCGATGGAGTCGATCTACGAGTACGGCTCACGCGTCGGCGTTTGGCGCATCCTGCGCGAGTTCGAGCGCCGCGGCCTGCCGCTGACCGTGTTCGGCGTGGCGATGGCGCTCGAGCGCCACCCCGAACTCACCGCCGCGTTCCGCGAACTCGGCCACGAAATCGCCTGCCACGGCTGGCGCTGGATTCACTACCAGGAGGTCGACGAGGCCACCGAGCGCGAACACCTGCGCCTCGCCATGGACACCCTCGAACGCCTTACCGGCGAGCGCGCGCTCGGCTGGTACACCGGGCGCGATTCGCCCAACACCCGACGCCTGGTGGTCGAGCACGGCGGTTTCCTGTACGACTCCGATTACTACGGCGACGACCTGCCGCTGTGGACCGAGGTCACGCGCAGCGATGGCCGGACCGTGCCCCACCTCGTGGTGCCCTACACCCTCGACACCAACGACATGCGCTTCGCCCTGCCCCAGGGCTTCTCGCACGGCGATCCGTTCTTTCAATACCTGCGCGACGCCTTCGACGTGATGTACGCCGAAGGCGAGGAGCGCCCGGCGATGCTGAGCGTCGGCATGCACTGCCGCCTGCTCGGCCGCCCCGGGCGCTTCCGCGCACTGCAGCGCTTTCTCGACCACATCGAAAAACACGACCGCGTGTGGATCTGCCGCCGCGTGGACATCGCGCGCCACTGGATCGCACACCATCCCCACCGCCCGCGATAACCCTAGCGCCCCGCGCCCCGCCATTCAGGAACGCCTCATGAGCTCAGCCGCCCCCCTCGTCGCCCCGCCCGCCGTCCTCCCCGAATGGGCCGCGCGCGCGGTCAATCTTGCCGACCCGCGCCTCGGCGCAAGCGCGCTCCACGCCTCCGACGATTTCTTCGCCGACGTCGCGCGCATGCTCAACCCCGACGCCGCGGTGTTCATTCCCGGCAAGTACGACGACCACGGCAAGTGGATGGACGGCTGGGAGACGCGGCGCAAGCGCGGCACCGGGCACGACTGGTGCTTGGTCAAGCTCGGCCGCCGCGGCATCGTGCGCGGCGTGGACGTCGACACCTCGCACTTCACCGGCAATTACGCGCCGGCGGTATCGATCGAGGCCACAGTCTCGGACAGCGACGAGGTCGATGCGCTGCGCGCCGCGGCCTGGACCGAAATCCTGCCCTCGGTGTCGCTCGGCCCCAGCGCCCACCACCTCTTCGAGATCGCCAGCGATGCGGCCTGGACCCATCTGCGCGTCAACATCTACCCCGACGGCGGCATCGCCCGCCTGCGCGTCTATGGCCAGCCGGTGGGCGTGTTCGACGACCACGAGCGCCTCTACGACCTCGCCGCGCTCGACAACGGCGGACGCGCGGTGGCGTGGAACGACGCCCACTACGGCGCGGTCTCCAACCTGCTGCTGCCCGGGCGCGGGCGCGACATGGGCGACGGCTGGGAAACCCGCCGCCGCCGCGAACCCGGCAACGACTGGTGCATCATCGAACTCGGCGCCCCCGGCACGCTGGCCCGCATCGAACTCGACACCGCCCACTTCAAGGGCAACTTCCCCGACCGCTGCTCGATCCAGGCCGCCTTCGTCGCCGGCGGCACCGACCGTTCGGTGGTCACCCAGAGCATGTTCTGGCCCACCCTGCTGCCCGAGCAGCCGATGCGCATGGACGCGATCCACACCTATGCGGAGGAAATCCTGCCGCACGCCCCGATCACCCACGTGCGCATCAACGTGATTCCGGACGGCGGCCTGTCGCGGGTGCGGCTGTGGGGCAAGGTGGCGCGCTGACCCACGGCCGCCGCGCCCACGGGCAACGGGGCAGCCGCGTTCGGCGGTTCATCGACGCTCACGCCCGTTGCCCGTCGTGCGGGGGCGGCCCGTCCTAGCCCCAGCTGACCGTGGTCGCGAGCAGATAACCGGCGCCATAGACGGTCTTGATGAACCTGCCATCGAGCCCCCCCTGCTCGAAGCGCTTGCGCAGACGCGACACCCGCAGATCGATGCTGCGATCGAGCGCGGTGACGTCGCGACCGCTGAGCAATTGCTCGCGCGACAGAATCTGATTCGGATGCTCGAGCATCGTGAGCAGCAACTGCGCCTCGGCCAGGCTCAACGACGTACGCTCGCCCGTGGGTGCGACCAGCACATTGCTGCCGCACTCGAAGCACCAGCCCGCAAAGTACGCCACCCGCGGGCCCTCCGCCGCTGGCGCGGGCGGCTGATAGCGGCGCAGGATGCTGCGCACGCGGGCGATCAGCTCGCGCGGTTCGAACGGCTTGAGCACGTAGTCGTCGGCGCCGAGTTCGAGCCCCATCACCCGGTCGTGGGTATCGACCCGGCCGCTGGCAATCAGCAGGCCGAAGCGGTGCCGGGTGCGCAGCTGCTGCAAGACCTCCATGCCATCCATGTCCGGCAGGCCGAGATCGAGAATGCACAGATCGGGCGGCGACACCCGCAACTGGCGCAGGAAGTCACCGCCCGATGAGAACACCAGGTACGGGTAGCCGAAGCGGCTCAGCGTGGCTCCGATGAGCTGGGCGACCCGGGCATCGTCCTCGACGACATGGATCATCGGCCCGGCCTTGTCCGCCGGCCTCATGTCCGCGCTCCGTCGGCAAGCGCGCGCCGCAGCGCATCGGCAAGCGCCTGCGGGCTGAAAGGCTTGTCCAGCACCTGAAACGCCGGCAGTTCCTGCGGCGGACGGCTGCGATGGGCGTAGCCGCTCATCAACACCACCGGCAGCGCTGGCCGGAAGCGGCGGACGAAGCGGGCCAGCGCCCGACCGTCCATGCCCCCGGGCATGACGATGTCGCTCAGCACCAGTCCGATCGCCGGAATGTTCTCGACCATGTCGGCGGCCTCGTGCCCGCTTTCCGCCTCGAGCACCGCATAGCCCAACGCGGACAACTGCTTGCGCACCACCTCGCGCACCTTGTCGTCGTCCTCAACCAGCAGTACCAGGCGCGATTTGCCGCCATCGACATCGTCCGCGCGCGCGCGCCGCGGGCTCACCGGGGCGGTGGCCTGCGGCAGCAGCAGGGCCACCGTGGTCCCTACCGCCTGGCGGCTGCGGATCCGCACCCCGCCACCGGACTGGCGGATGAAGCCATACACCATGGCCATGCCCAAGCCGCTGCCGATTCCGAACTCCTTGGTGGTGAAGAAAGGCTCGAAGACGCGGGCCAGGGTTTCGCTGTCCATGCCGGTGCCGTTGTCGCTGACCGCGATCTGGGCATACGGCCCCGGCGCCAGCTCCAGACTGAGCGCCTCGTCCGCGTCCAGTTGCTGCAAGGCGCATTCGATACGCAACTCGCCGCCCCGGGGCATGGCGTCGCGCGCGTTGAGCGCGAGGTTGAGCAAGGCGCTCTCCAGTTGGCAGGGGTCGGTCAGCGCCCTGAGCTCGGCTTCGTGGGTGATGATGGCAACGGTGACGTTGCCCGGTAGCGAGCGCCGGATCAGACGCGACATGCCGTGCACGATCTCGTTGATCTCGACCGGACGCGGATCGATCGGCTGCTGCCGGGAGAAGGCGAGCAAGCGCTTGATCAGCGCTGCCCCACCGGTGGCGGCGGCGATCGCGGGCTCGACATAGGCGGGCACCGCCGGGTGATCGCCCAGGGCATCGACCAGGCCATTGAGGCTGCCCATGACCACGGTGAGCATGTTGTTGAAATCGTGCGCCAGTCCGCCGGTGAGCTGGCCGATGGCCTCCATCTTCTGGGCCTGGGCCAGCGCCTCGTAGGTGCGCCGCTGCTCGGTGATATCCACCGCATGAACGTAGCAGCCGACGACGCGGCCCTCGGCGTCGATGTCGGGCAGCAGCGTGCTCCTGGCGTGAAGCACCTCGCCGCCCGGGCGGGTCATGGCGTACTCGTAGGTCACCTCCTCCCCCGCCAGCGCACGGGCGATGCTGGCCTCGACCTTGGCAAACACCTCGGCGCCGATCACCTCGGCGACGCTGCGCCCGATCATCGTCGCACTGGAAACTCCAAACCATTCCGCGTAGCGGCGATTGCCGTAGCGAAAAATCCAGTCCCCGTCGAAATAGGCGATGTGCGCAGGAATGGTGTCGGTGATCTGCCGCAGCCGACGCTCCCCCTGGCTGACGCCGTCCTCCACTTCCCGGGCCGACAGCGCGCTCCCACCCGTTACCGCGCCGCGCACGCGCTCGACAACGCTGCCTGAACCTCCCTGCTGCACGCACGCCTCTGCGTCGCCCGCCCACTCTTCCCGATCCACCTTCCCTCCCAATTCCGCGCCCTGCCGCAATTTTATTTCCGCGCCCGCACCACCGCAGCCGCGCGGACAAGATTCAGTACATTTTGACGCTATTGCGGACATGTTTTTTTGCGACCCTTGCGCGCGGCGCCAGGGCGCCGATGCTCACGGGGTACGCAGCGCGCGCCCCCGCATCGGCGGAGAGTGCGCCCGCAGGCCGCGCACGATCGCACCGCCGGCGACCAAAAACACAAAAGGAGAGGCAAATGGCAATGCAGCGTCCGCACGGTGCGGAACATCCCTATTGGGCCCTGGGCCCGTTCAAGATCCGCCTGCCATTCATCCACTATCGCTGGGAGCTTCCGGAGATGGTGCAGGGTCTGTTCATGTTCGTGGTCAGCCTCGGCATGATCCCGTTGCTGATGAAGTACCTGGGCATGCCGTACGAGGCCGCGCTCGCCTTCTGCGTGATCGCCGGCATCGGCTACCTGCTGCCGGCGCTGATGGGCGTGCCGCTGGTACCGGGCTGGATCACCCCGGCGATTCCGGTGGTGCTGCTCTACCTGCAAGCCTTCGAGCCCGGGCCGGAAGCGGTCAAGGCGATGTTCGCGCTGCAGGTCGAGGTCTTCATCATCTTCCTGTTCCTCGGGCTGACCGGGCTGGGCAACAAGCTGGTCAAGATCATTCCCAACTCGCTCAAGTCCGGCATCATCATCGGCGCCGGCATCGCCGCGATGATGGGCGAACTGAAAACCGGCGGCCGCATCGACTCCACCCCGATTTCGCTGCTGCTGGGCTCCATCGTGTCGGCCTACATCCTGTTCTCGCTGTCGTTCAAGCACGTCGTCGAAACCAACCGTTTCGCCAAGATGATCTCCAACTTCGGCATGATTCCCGGCATGTTCGTGGCCATGATCATCGGCTGGGCGGTCAGCGAATACCCGCTGCCCGACATCCAGTGGGGCATCACCGAGCCCGATTTCGGGCTGATGATGAACTACCTGGTGTTCAACGTCGGCCTGCCCACGCCGGAGATGTTCCTGCTCGCGATTCCGACCGCGATCATCGCCTACGTGATCGCCTTCGGCGACATCCTGGTCGGCTTCACGCTGTGCAAGCGCGTGGACCACCTGCGCCCGGACGAGAAGATCGAGCTCGACGTCACCCGCGTCCACCTCGTCACCGCCATCCGCAACGGCTTGCATGCGCTGCTCGCGCCCTGGCCCGGCCTCGCCGGACCGCTGTGGACCGCCGCCCACGCCACCGTCGCCGAACGCTACGCCCTCGGCCGCAAGGCGATGGATTCGATCTACTCCGGCGGCGGCACGTTCTGGATCACGGGGCTGATCGCGGTCTTCATCCTGCCGCTGGTGTCGGTGTTCAAGCCGGTGCTGCCGATCGCGCTGTCGCTCACCCTGGTGCTGACCGCCTACATCTGCATCATGGTGGGCATGGAAGAGCTGAAGAACTCCAGCGAGCGCGGCGTCGCCGGTATCGTCGCGGTCACCCTGGCGATGCCCGACCCCAAGGCCACGGTGTACGCGGTCGCCATCGGCCTGATTCTGTACTGGCTGATCGAACGCCCCAATGCTGCCCAGCGCGCCAAGGAAGACCTCAGCATCATCGGCGACAACACCGCCGACATCGAGGCCGGCGACACCCACGGGGTCGGCCAGAAGCGCTGACCGGCCGCTCAATCCAGCGCTCGGCGCACGCTCACGGGCCCGTTCGCACGGGCCCGCTTTCATTTGCCATGGTCACCGCCTCTCGTCCAACGGAAGCGGCCGAACACTGACGCCCGATGGCCTTAAAGCAGAGACCGCAGCCCCCGTGCGCCGACCGGCGTGTCGGCAAGCCAGGGCACCACGGTCCAGCGGCATGCGAGTTCGTCGGCGACCCGGCGAATGAAAGGCAGTTCGTAGCCTGCGCGCTGCGCGAGCAGCGGGTGGCGGGTTCCGCTGGCGAGCAGCGACTGGTTGATCACCCAGGCGTAGGGCGTGATCCCCGCGCGCTGCAGGTCGGACTGCAGCCGCTCGGCCTCGTGCACCGGCGTCGCTTCGGGCAGGGTGACGATCAACACCCGCGTAAATCCGGGGTCGCGCAACCGCGGCAGCAACTGCCGCACCGCCTCGGGCATTTCGCCCTGGGTGCGACTGACCTCGCGGTGGTAAGCCTCGGCAGCGTCGAGCAACAGGATGGTGTGGCCGGTGGGCGCGGTATCGAGCACCACGAAACCGTCCTTGCCTTCGTCCACGGTGCGGGCAAAGGCGCGGAACACCGCGATTTCCTCGGTGCAGGGCGAGCGCAGATCCTCCTCCAGCATGGCGCGTGCGCCGGCATCCAGATCGCCCCCCGCCTTCGCCAGCACTTCCGCGCTGTAACGGGCGACCTCCTGTGCCGGATCGATACGCGTCACGGTGAGGCCGGGAACGTCTTCGCCGAGCGAGGCGGCGACGTGCGCGGCCGGATCGGTGGTCGATAGCGTGACCCGCCGCCCCTCGCCGGCGAGCGCGAGCGCGATCGCCGCGGCCACCGTGGTCTTGCCGACCCCGCCTTTGCCCATGGTCATGATCACGCCGTGGCCGCTGGCCGCGATCTCGCTCACCATCGCCGCCAGACCGCGCGGCAGCGCCAGCGCCTGTGCCGGTTCGACGGCCTCCGGTGCCACTGCGGTTTCCGGATGCACCATCAGGCGCAAGGCCTCGAGCCCCACGGTGCCGCGCGGCAGGAATGGCAGCGTGACGCGCTCCATTGCGGCGAGCTCCGCGGGCATGTGCGCCAGCGCCTCGCACGCGCGCCGCGACATCGCCGCGGCGATGTCGTCGTCGGTGCCGGGGTCGTCGAAATGGCCGTTGATCGCGAGCATCTGATTGCGGATGCCGAGTTCGGCGAGTTCGCCGCGGGTGCGCTCGGCCTCGCGCAGCGCGGCCTGCTCGGGGCGGCTCACCAGCACCACGGTGGTCGCTGCCGGATCGGACAGGCGCGCCACGGTGGCGGCATAGAGCGCCTTCTGCTGCTGCAGACCGGCGAGCGGACCGAGGCAGGACGCGCCCCCGGTCGACGACGAGATGAACTCGCTCCACGCCGTGGGCAACGTCAGCAGGCGCAGCGTGTGTCCGGTGGGCGCGGTATCGAAGATGACGTGGTCGAATTCGGCAGTGGTCGCCGGCTCGCCGAGTAGTTTGGAGAATTCGTCGAAGGCGGCAATCTCCACCGTACAGGCGCCGGAGAACTGCTCCTCCATGCTCTGCACCGCGGCTGCGGGCAGGATGCCGCGGTACGGCGCCACCATGCGTTCGCGATAGGCGCGGGCCGCGGCCTCCGGGTCGATGTTGAGCGCGCACAGCCCGGGGGCGCCGTCGATCGCGGTCGGCGCCGGGCCGAGCGCGGTGCCCAGCACCTCGTCGAGGTTGGAGGCCGGATCGGTGCTGACGATGAGCACCCGCCGGCCCGCTTCCGCCAGCGCCAGGCCGGTGGCGCACGACAGCGACGTCTTGCCGACCCCGCCCTTGCCGGTGAAGAAAAGGTAACGCGTCCGTATCTGTGCCAACGTCATCGCGGTGCGCCTCCGTTCAGCAGCAGCCGGACTTGGGATCGCAGCACGCGCCCCCCACCCGGATGCGCGGCTTGTCCTCGCGCGCGAGCGGAAGGCCGAGCTTCTGCGCGAGCTGCGGCCGCGACGGATAGATGCCGGTGGACACGATGTGGCCATCGACGACGAGCACCGGCAGGCGGTCCATGCCGGCTTCCATTTCCCGAAGCACCGCCGGATTGGCGGCAAAGGCCTGCGGCGCCTGGCCGAGATTGTGGCGCGCCACCTCCACGCCCTGCGCCTCCACCCATTTCAGGTCGGCAGCGAACTGCGCCAGCACCGGGTCCACCTCCACGCCGCACACGCCGGTCGAACAGCACATGGCCGGGTCGAACACTTCGAGCTTTTTCATGATGATCTCCATCGGAGGGATGTTTGCGGACCGCGCCATTCAAGCGCGGGGCTTACGGCGAGCCACTGCCCAGCGCCGCGCGCCGGCGGGCGACGGTACTGCAACCGTCGGTCTGCGGCAGGCAGAGGCTGCCTTCACAGCAGTTGCGGGTCAGGAAGGCGATCAGGTCGTCCATGGTGTCGTACTTCGCCGAGTAGCGGATGAAGCGGCTGTCGCGCTCGCCTGCGATCAGCCCGACGCGGCTCAGATGCGCGAGGTGAAAGGACAGGGTCGCCGGCACCAGCCCCAGCCGTTCGCCGATGGCGCTGGCGTTCATCCCGTCCGGACCGGCCTCCACCAGCAGGCGGAAGACGGCAAGACGGGTTTCATGGCCGAGCGCGGCAAGGAGTTCAGCGGCATTGGTCGTTTCCATAATTTGAATATTATAGAAATATGGAACGTCCGCCAAGCGCACAAAGCACCGCCCGGACTATAGTTCGACGGTGACGGCACCGCGTGCCGCAAGCCCCCATGACGGAGCGCCACTATGAAAACCCTGACCATTGCCTGGCAACGCCTGGTGACCGCGCAAGGCACCACCTGCGAACGCTGCGGGAACACCGGGGAGGCCGTGGCGCGCGCCGCGGCGACGCTGCAGGCGGCCTTGCGCCCGCTCGACATCGCCGTCGTGCTCGAGCAAACGGAAATCGACCCGGCCGCCTTTCACGGCGAACCCGAAGCATCGAACCGGATCCTGATCGCAGGCCGCCCACTCGAATCCTGGCTGGGCGCCAGCACCGGCAGCAGCCCTTGCTGTGGCGCATGCGGCGACGCCAACTGCCGCACCCTGGAACTCGGCGGCGAGCGCTACGAAGCGGTTCCGGAGAACCTCATCCTCGCCGCGGCCTTCGCCGCCCTGCCCTTTCTCGCTGACGACGGCGCCAACCCATCAGCGGATGGTCCAGCCGCCGCCGCCCCGCGCGCCGAGGATGCGCACGCCGTGGCGCGCGACGACAGCGCCCCGCCCTGAGCCGTGAGCCGGGCGCCCGCGCCCGGTCAGGCGACCGCGGAAAACAGGCGGTGTGGTGTCGTGCATGCCCCCGGCGCCGAGGGCGCGACCAGCGGCGCCACCGCGAAGCCTTGCGCCCAGGCGCCGTCGAGACCGCGCAGCGCGTCCCGGGTGGCGGCGTCGCCGACGCGGGTGAACACCGGCACCACGCCGGCGGCCTGCGCACGGGCGACGAAGGCGGCCCGCTCCTCGCCGCCGCGCAGATTGCGCACGTCGATCTTGACGAAATTCGGCCGCATTTCGGCGAGCACGGCGTCGACCGCGGCCAGCCCGCCGACATTGACCGCCACGCGAAAACCGTTGAGCCGGTAGTTCGACAGTACGAAGGACAGCAGCCGCAGATCGGTGCACGCCGCCTCCGGGGTTTCGATGACGATGCCCGCCGCCGGACGGCGCAGCGCATCGACCACGCGCCGGAAGGCGCGGCCGTGGTCCTCGGCGACCGCGGCGAGCAGGCGGCCATGGACATTGAGGAACAGCGCCTCGTCCGCGTCTTCGGCCTGGGCGTCGTTGAGCACGTGCAGGGTGCGGCACAGGCGGTCGAGCCCGACCAGGGTGTCGTCGTCGGCGACCAGCGAGAACAGGCTCCACGGCGACAGCCCGGATTCGCCGCCGGCGCGGCAGCGCACGAACGCCTCGCGTCCGACGCGCCGGCCACCGGCGATGTCGATCAACGGCTGGTAGACGCTGGACAGCACGCTGCCGTAAAAGCGCCCCACCACCACCCCATCGTCGCCCTTGCGCAGCGCCAGCCCCGGACGCCAAGCCACCGGCAACCAATCGAAATGCACGCCTGTCCCCGCCGCCATCGCTCCCCTCCGCCCGCCTTGCGCGTCTGTGCCATGGCGGCAGTCTAGGGGGGCGGCGCGGCCCGGCGAAGCGAGAATCCGTGCTATGCAATTCACCGCCCCGTGCGCCGCCCCGGGGTCGAGGACGCAGGCGCGGTGGCGGGGAATCAGCACCGCTGCGGCGAACGCCCGGCAACGTCCTTCAACACCGCGGCGAGCCGCTCGACCGCGATCTCCAGTTCCTGCGGCGCATAGGCGGCGAAGCCCATGAGGATGCCGCCCTCGCCGCCCTCCGCCGCGTGCAGCGCGGCGAGGCCGAGAAGGTCGATGCCGGCGCGCCGCGCCGCGTCGATGACCGCGCGCTCGGACAGCACGCGCGTGAACACGCAGGGCATCTGCATGCCGCCGGCCGGCACCCGCGGCTCGACGAAGTCCGCCAGCCGCCCGCGCACCAGCCCCGCCAGCGCATCGCGGCGTGCGGCATACACCGTGCGCATCGCGCGCACATGGGCGCCGAAATGGCCGCCGTCGATGAAGCGCGCCAGCGTCAGTTGCGGAATCGACGCGCTGTGGCCGTCAAGCAGGGTGCGCGCCGCGGTCATCGGCGCCACCAGCTCGGGCGGCAGCACCATGTAGCCGATGCGCAGCCCGGGGAACAGCGACTTGGTGAAGGTGCCGATGTAGAGCGTGCGGTCGTCGGCATCGAGCCCCTGCACGCAGGCGGTGGGCTTGCCGGCGTAATGGAATTCGCTGTCGTAGTCGTCCTCGATGATCCAGGCGCGCTCCCGGCGCGCCCACTCGATGACCGCGAGCCGCCGCTCCAGGCTCAGCGTGACCCCGGTGGGAAACTGGTGCGAGGGGGTCAGGTACACCGCCCGGGCCTGCGGCCGGGCATCGTCCAGGCGCGCCACCTGCATGCCGTGGGCGTCGAGCGGGATGGGCACGCATTCCAGCCCGGCGGCGGCAAACGCCTTGCGCGCGCCGTGGTACACCGGGTCTTCGATGAAGATGCGGTCGCCGGCATCGAGCAGCACGGTGGCGCACAGCGTCATCGCCTGCTGCGAACTGGTGAGCACCAGCACGCGTTCGGGGGTGGCGCGCGCGCCGCGCTCCAGATTGACGTAATCGGCAATCGCGCGGCGCAGCGCTGCCACGCCCTGCGGGTCGGCATGATTGAGCGCGCGGGCGCCGCACTCCTTCAACACCTGGCGCTGCAGGCGCTCCCAGGTCGCGAGCGGAAAGTTGCGCGTCTCCGGCACCCCCGGGGCAAACGGGCGCGGCGCCAGGGCCTCGCGCACGCCGCCGCCCTCGACCATGGCCGCACCGCGCCGGCTCAGCGGCTGCGCCCCGCCCCCCGTCCGTGAC
>JAEWVQ010000189.1 GCA_023459095.1 Pseudomonadota bacterium
CGGCCGGCGGCGGCGAGCGCGGCGCGCACCGCTTCGGGCTGGTAGCCCTCGATCACGCGCTCGCCGATGTGCACCGCGAGCGCACCCGGGACGTGTGCATGGACCACGCCGAGGCGGGCGAACAGCTCCTGGTAGCGCTCGCAGTCGTTGCGCGCGCCGGAGAACGGGTCGTAGGCGCAGGCGGTGCCGCCCAGCGTCACCGGCACTTCGCGGTTGAAGCGCTCCAGCGCCGGGTTGCCGTAGGCGAGCAGGCCGTGGAACACCGGCAGCACGCAGGCCGCGCCGAGGACCAGCCCGGCGAGCAGCACCGGGCGGCGGCCGATGCGGTCGGACAGCCAGCCGCAGGCGAGGGTGAGCGGGAACAGGACGATCGTGGCCACCATCACCAGCGCGCTCGCCTCCTGCGCGTCGAGCTTGACCACGTTCTTCAGGAACACCGTGGTGTAGACCTGCGCGGAAAAGAACAGCAGCGAGCCGCCCGCCGAGATGCAGAAGAACAGCAGCCCCATCCGCCCCAGGGTGTGGCGGTCGCTGAAGCACTCGCGCAGCGGCGCCTTCGACAGCGCATTGCGCGCGCGCAGCTGCGCGAACACCGGCGATTCGTGCAGGTTCATGCGGCTTTTGATCGAAATCGCGAGCAGCACGATGGAGACCAGGAAGGGCACCCGCCAGCCCCACTCGCGGAACTCGGCATCCGACAGGAAGTGCTGCAGGGCGACGATCTGCAGCGTCGACGCGAGCATGCCGAGCGGCCCCATCAACTGCAGCACGCTGGTGTAGAGGCCGCGCCGGCCGGTGGGCGCGTGCTCGGTCAGATACACCGCGGCACCGCCGATCTCGCCACCCACCGACAGGCCCTGCAGCATGCGCAGCACGAGCAGCAGGATGGGCGCGGCGATGCCGATCTGCGCATAGGTCGGGAGCAGGCCGACGCAGAAGGTGGCGCCGCCCATCAGCACGATGGTGGCGAGGAAGATTTTGCGCCGCCCGTAGCGGTCGCCGAGCGAGCCGAACAGCGCCGCGCCCAGCGGGCGCACGATCATGCCGACGCCGAAGGTGCCGAGGCTGGCCAGCAGCGCGGTGACCGGATCGTCGGGCGGAAAGAACAGCAGGCTGAAATAGGTCGCCAGGGTGGCGAAGGTGAGGAAGTCGTACCACTCGAGAAAGGTGCCGAAGCAGGCCGAGACGGCGACTTTGCGCTGGATGTTGCGGGAGCTGGAGGTATCGGACATGGGCAGGAGGCAGGATGCGGGAGGCGGCGGTACGCGGCGCGCATTATCGCGGAATGTGGAATGCGGCGCGCGCCGCCGGAGTACACTCGGCGGCTGTCTGCAAACCAGGGCGGCGAGGCTGCCGCCCGTCAATCCGAACGGGAGTTTTCGATGAGCCTTCTGGCCCAACTGAAGAAGGACGGGCTGCTCGCCCGCAAGGCCGGCGAGGGCGTGCGCGCCACCTTGCTGAGCACGCTGATCGCCGAAGCCGAGATGGTCGGCAAGAACGCCGGCAACCGCGAGAGCAGCGACGACGAAGTGCAGGGCACGATCCGCAAGTTCCTGAAGAACAACCAGGAAGCGCTCGCCGTGATCAAGGACGAGGCGCGCCGCGCGGTGCTCGCCGACGAGGCCGCGATCCTCGCCGCCTATCTGCCGCCGATGGCCGACGAGGCCGCGGTGCGCGCGCTGATCGCCGAAACCGTGGCCGGGCTCGCCGACCGCAGCCCGAAGTCGATGGGCGCGGTGATGGCGGCGCTGAAGGCCAAATTCGGCACCGGCTTCGACGCCAAGCAGGCCAACGCCTGGGTGCGCGAGGCGCTCACCGGCTGAGCGTCGCGCAGCGCGGCACCGCGCCGGGTGCCGCGCGCGCGCTCATTCATCGTCGTCATCGCCGGCGCCGTTCTTGCGCGGCACCTGGGCAGGGTCGCAGATGATCGCGCGGTAGATCTCGACGCGGTCGCCCGCCCGCAGCGGCGCGTCGAGCTTGGCGAGCTTGCCGAAGATGCCGACCTTCTGCGTGCCCAGGTCGATGTGCGGGAAGCGCTGCAGGATGCCCGAGAGCGCGATGGCTTGCTCGATGGTGGCATCGTCGGGGACGTCGATGTTCAGCCAGACCGGCTGGGCGACGTCGGCGTAGGCGACTCCGATGCGCATGGTGCGGAATCCTCTCGGTGGGCGTCAGGCGTGGGCGCCGCCGGCGGGCAGCGGGGCGGCGGCGCGGCGTGCGGCGCGCTGCTCGATGACGCGGTGGGCGGCGATCAGCACGCCGATCACGAAGAACGCGCCCGGCGGCAGGATCATCATCAGGAAGCCCTGGTAGTCCGGGATCAGGGTCAACTCGAGGAAGGCGAAGCGGGCGCCGAGCATCTGGCTGGCGCCGGCGAACAGCGTGCCGCTGCCGAGGACTTCGCGGATGCCGCCGAGCACCACCAGCGCCGCGGTGAAGCCCAGCCCCATGCCCAGACCGTCCACCGCCGAGGCGCGCACCGGATTCTTCGACGCGAAGGACTCGGCACGGCCGAGGATCGCGCAGTTGACCACGATCAGTGCGATGAACAGGCCGAGCACCTGGTAGAGCTCGTGCATCCAGGCGTTCATGCTCATGTCGATCAGGCTCACCATGCTGGCGATCAGCACGATGAACACCGGAATGCGCACGTTGGGGCTGACCAGGTGGCGGATCGAGGCGATGAGGATGTTGGACAGGGTGAGCACGACCGTGGTCGCCAGCCCCATGCCGAGACCGTTGGTGGCGCTGCTGGTGACCGCGAGCGCCGGGCACAGACCGATCATCTGCGCCAGCACCGGATTGCTCGCCCACAGCCCGTCCTTGATCAGGCGGGCGTAGGACGGGCCGGCTGGCCGCGCGGGCGCGGCGTCGGCCGCAGTGCTTGTGCTGGTTTCGCTCATGATGGGCTCCTCAGGGGCGGGGGGCAGCGTCGGCGAGCATGCGGTCGCGCGCGCCGGCATGGAGTTCGAGACCACGCCTGACCGTGGCGACCACCGCGCGCGGGGTGATGGTGGCGCCGGCGAACTGGTCGAACACGCCGCCGTCCTTTTTCACCGCCCAGCGCGCCGGGGCGGGGTCGTCGAGCGTCTTGCCGTCGAAGGACCGCACCCACGGGTGCTTGGCGATCTCGATCTTGTCGCCCAGGCCGGGGGTCTCGGTGTGGCCGGTGACGCGCACCCCGGTGAGGCGGCCGGCGAGGTCGACGCCCATCACCAGCTTGATGGTGCCGGAGTAGCCCTTGCCCTCCATGGCGAACACCACGGCGGTTACCGCACCGGCCTTGCGGGCGCGGTATACCGTCAGCGCGCGGCCGTCGGCGTCGTGCACCTCCACGGTGTCGGCCATCAGCGCGTTGTCGAAGCTGCCCGCGGGCAGCACCTCGGCAAGCGCGGCCTCGGTCTTGCGCGCCTGGGCCTCGACGATGCGCGGTGCGGCGTTCTGGTAGGCGAGCGCGAGCGCGGTGCCGCTCACCAGCGCGACCGCGGCGAGCGAGGCGCCCTGGTACCACAGCGTGTCGAATTGCCTGGAGATGTCCATGTGCGCGGGTCTCGGGGGCTCGGGGTTAGCGGGGCTCGGCGGGCTTGAGCGCGCGGCCGTCGCGGCCGCGGCCGAAGATGCGCGGCCGGGTGTATTGATCGATCAGCGGCGCGGTGGCGTTCATCAGCATCACCGCGAAGGCGATGCCTTCGGGGTAGGCGCCCCAGCTGCGGATGATCCAGGTCAGCAGGCCGCAGCCGATGCCGAAGATCCACTGGCCGAGCGGCGTGCTCGGCGACGTGACGTAGTCGGTGGCGATGAAGAAGGCCGCCAGCATCACCCCGCCCGACAGCAGGTGGGCGAGCGGGCCGAGGTAGTGGTCGGGGGCGAGGGTGCTGGCGATCGCCGCCGGCAGCGCGACGCCGGCGATGAAGGCGAGCGGGATGCGCAGGCCGATCACGCGCTGGAACACCAGAAACAGGCCGCCGCCGAGCAGCAGCAGTGCGCTGGTCTCGCCCAGGCTGCCCGGGCGCAGGCCGAGGCCGAAGTCGCCCGCCGACCAGTGGCCGATCAGCGCCTGGTCGAGCAGCACGCCCTTGGTGG
>JAEWVQ010000190.1 GCA_023459095.1 Pseudomonadota bacterium
CAGATCTTCGTCAACCAGCGGGTCAAATGCGCGGTCAATCCGATGACCGGGCACGAAGCCGAGATCCGCCTCGTCCCCGCGGCCCAGCCCGGCCACGTGCTGGTGGTGGGCGGCGGCCCCGCCGGCATGGAGGCCGCGCGCAATGCCGCGCTGCGCGGCCATCGCGTCACCCTGGTGGAACGCAGCGGGCGGCTGGGCGGCACGCTGTTCTTCGCCGCGCTGGCCTACGCCGAGAACGGCGCCCTGCTCGATTACCTCGTCACGCAGATGAAGAAGCTCGACATCGACGTGCGGCTGAACACCACCGCCACGCCCGAACTGGTGCGCCAGCTCGGCGCCACCGCGGTGATCGTCGCCACCGGCGCCGAACGCAACGCCCCGCCCATCCCCGGCGCCGAACTCGACCACGTGTGGTCCGGCGACGAACTGCGCCGGCTGATGACCGACGACCGCGCCGAGGAAATCGCCAAGCGCAAGCTCTCGCTCGCCCAGCGCGCATTGATGAAGGCCGGCAGCCTGGTCGGCGTCACCGACAGCACCGACGCCATCCAGAACCTGTCGCGGGTGTGGATGCCGCTGGGCAAGAAGGTGGTGATCGTCGGCGGCGGCCTGGTCGGCATCGAACTGGCGGAATTCCTGGTGGACCGCGGCCGCGAGGTGGTCGTGCTGGAAGAAGGCCCCAGCCTTGGCCGCGAACTCTCCATCGTGCGCCGCTGGCGGGTGCTCGACACCCTGCGCCAGCACGGCGTGGAGCTGCGCACCAAACTGAAGGTGGACGCCATCGACAAGAAGAAGGTGAGCTACACCGACGCCGACGGCCAGCGCCAGGAAGTCGCCGCCGATTCGGTGGTGCTCGCCATCGGCGCCCGCCCCGACGACAGCCTCGCGCGCACGCTGGAAGCAGCCGGCGTGCCGGTCCGCTCGGTGGGCGACGGCGCGCAGATCGGCTACATCGAAGGCGCGGTGAAGTCCGGCATGCTCGCCGGCCTCGCCGTGTGAGCCGCGCGCGGCCGGCGCACCCGCCCGGCCGCGCCCCCACCCTCGCGAACAGCATCATGCCCAGCGCCGAACACGCCATCTGCCAGCTGCTCTACCGCTACGCCGAAGCCATCGACGCCGGCCGCCTGGAAGACGCCGCCGCCCTCTTCCGCCACGCCCGCCTCCACACCGGCGCCGCCGGCCCGCTCGAAGCCGACGGCGTGCTCGCGCTGTGGCGGCGCATCCTCATCCTCTATCCCTGCGGCACGCCCCGCACCCGCCACCTCATCACCAACCCCATCATCGAGGTCGACGAAGCCGCCGGTACCGCCCAGGCGCGCTCGTGCTACACGGTGCTGCAGGCCGCCGAGGGCTTTCCGCTGCAGATCATCGCCAGCGGGCGCTACCTCGACAGGTTTGCCGAGATCGATGGGGAATGGCGCTTCGTGGAACGCGATTACCGCGGCCTGGATTTCACCGGCGACCTCAGCCGCCATCTGCGCGCGGTCGCGGGCATCGCGCGGCACTGAGTCGCCGACGCCCTGCGTTGAGTCCCCGACTTCCATCCCCGGCGGTCCTCGCCACCGCCGCGCCCGCACCCGACAGCGCCGGGCCGGAGAGGCTCAGGCGCGCTCGCCGTGGCGACAAGCCTGCGCCAGCCATTTCTCGCGCACCTCGGGCTTCGAATCCTTGACCGGGCCGAAACCGCTGATCGACACCGGCCCGATGCCGCAGAAGCCGAGGATGGTGCGCTTCATCTGGTGATGTCCGGGCATCCGGTACACCCACCGGTAGTACCAGCCCGGCGTATCCATGCTCACCAGCAGATGGGCCGAGCGCCCGGCCAGCAGGCGATCCACCCGCAGCGAATGCTCACGGAAGCGGAACGCGAATCCGGGCAGCAGGACACGGTCGAGAAAGCCCTTCAGCAGGGCCGGCAGGCCGCCCCACCACAGCGGATAGACGAACACCAGGTGCTCGGCCCAGACCATGTCTTCCTGGGCGCGGATCAGGTCGGGCTCGAGCGCCTGGATCCTGGCGTAGCCCTCGTGCAGCACCGGATCGAAAGTCAGGCGACCGAGGTCGATCCGTCGTACCGCGTTGCCCGCGGCCCGCGCGCCGCGTTCGTACGACGCCGCGAGCGCCCCGCACAGGCTGTCGGCGGAAGGGTGGCCCAGGATGATGAGTATGCGTTTGCCCACGGTCGGCTCCTTGTAAAGGAGCACGACTCTAGACCTTCCCCCTAGGGGCAGAGTCAAGCCCCCGGGTCGCAGCGCCAGCCGGTGCCGGCCGCGGCAAGCCGGCCGCCGAGGTCGTCGAGCAAGGCGATGCGGCGTTCGGCATCCTCGATCTGCCGGCGCAGGGCGGAGCGTTTGCCGTCGATCAGCGCCCGCACCCGGCCGACGTCCGGAGCGCCGCCCGCC
The DNA here is from genome assembly GCA_023459095.1 of Pseudomonadota bacterium. GTDB lineage: Bacteria > Pseudomonadota > Gammaproteobacteria > Burkholderiales > Rhodocyclaceae > JAEWVQ01. The sequence goes on from JAEWVQ010000190.1 coordinate 2,403, forward strand.
TCGCCCCCGCCGTGCAGCACCTCGGCAAGTTCCTTGAGCCTGAAGCCCAGTGCCTGCGCGCACTTGATGATCCTGATCAGGTCCGCGGTGGTAGCATCGTAAAGTCGATACCGCCCCCGGCGCACCGGCGTCGGTATCAGGCCGAGGCTCTCGTACAGGTAGATCGCCTTGCGCGACACGTTGGTCTGCTTCGACAGGGTTCCAATATACATATCAGGGCGTTACGAGAGGCCCCGCGCACACCGGCGGGGCGGCGGCAAGGGCGGTACGAGGGGGGAGGCGCTCATCCTGAGCAATGCGGGCAGCACCCGAAGTCTAACGTTGTTAGCATGATCATCGCTTCAAGGGCGGCATCTCGGCTGGCGACGCGTTCAGCGAGGAAAACCAGCTGCCTCTCATACCGAGAACTTGCCAGCGGCTTGGTCGCGTTCACCTATGCACCTGAATACGCTTAACTTTCGGATTTGGGTAACGATCGCGCTTGCCATCGCCCCCTTGTTCGTGCTCGCGCTGTTCGACTACCGCGAGCGCCGCACCCAGGCCATCGCCGACACCCACGCCGAGATCGGCCAGCACCAGGCGGACGCGAACCGGGAGGGACAGTCGGCGCATCGCGCGGTCGCCCTCGCGCTGAAGATCATGGCCCGCTCCGACGATCTGCAGACGCTCGATCCGGAGCGCTGCGCCGGCATCTCGCGCCGGCTGCTCGATTCACTCGAGAGCTTTGCCAACCTCGGCGCCGCCCTGCCCGACGGCACCGTGTTCTGCAGCGCCGAGCCTGCGGCCAAGGTGGTGAACGTTGCCGACCGCGCCTGGTTCCGCGCCGCGCTGCACGGCAGTGGAATCTCCACGGGCGAGTTCATCGTCGGCCGCATCTCCGGCAAGCCCGGCATGGTGTTCGGCTATCCGCTCACCGGTCCGGGCGGCGAGGTGCGCGCGGTGCTGTTCGCGTCGATCACGCTCGCCTGGTTCGAGCGCCTGATCGAGAGCTTCAACCTGCCGCCGGGCTGGGAGGCAAGCGTGATCAGCAGCAGCGGGCATGTGCTCGCCCACCATCCCGACGCGCCCCCTTCAGGCCAGCGCAATGTGTCGGCCGGACTGCTCGCCAGCCTGTCCCGGCTCACCGCCACCGACAACGCGGTTGCCGAACTTGCCGGGCTCGATGGCGCGCAGCGCCTGTATGGCATTTCCTCTCCGGAGTTCGCGCCCGACAGCGGTTTCCTGGCGATCGGCGCGCCCCTCGAGCGCTCGATGAACGCGGTCGAGCACCGCTTCCGCCTGCATCTCGCGCTGATCGCCGGCATCGCCCTGCTCTCCGCGCTGGTCGCGCGCCTCTACATCTACCGCCTGATCGAGGTGTGGGCAGTGCGCGTGCGCGACACCGTGGCCCGCATCGCCAGCGGCGCCCTCGACGCACGCATCGACGAGCGCACCGGGGTCCGCGAACTCGATGCGCTCGCCCGCGGCATCGACGACATGGCCACCGAGATCGAGAAGCGCGATGCCGAGCTGCGCCGGCTGTCGGCGGCGATCGAGCAGAGCCCCGAATCCATCGTCATCACCGACACCGCCGCCCGCATCGTGTACGTCAACGACGCCTTCGAGCGCACCACCGGCTACGCGCGCGCCCAGGTGATCGGCCGCAACCCGCGCATTCTCAACCACGGACTGACCCCGCAGGCCACCTATGAGGAGATGTGGGCCTGTCTCGGCCGTGGCGAGGTGTGGCGCGGCGAATTCCACAATACCCGCGAGGACGGCTCGACCTATCTGGAACTGGCGACGATCGCGCCGATCAAGAGCCCCGGCGGCGACATCACCCACTACGTCGCGGTCAAGGAAGACATCACCCAGCGCAAGCAATCGGAGGCCCTGCTCCACCGCCTCGCCTACTACGACGCCCTCACCGGCCTGCCCAACCGCGCGCTGCTCCACGACCGCATCACCCAGGCCATTCTCGGCAGCGGCCGCAGCGGGGCCTACGGCATGCTGATGCTGGTGGACATCGACCGCTTCCGCCAGCTCAACGACACCCTGGGCCATGCCGCCGGCGACCGCCTGCTGCGCGCGGTGGCCGCGCGCCTGCGTGCCAGCGTGCGCGAGGAGGACACCGTGGCGCGCCACGGCGACGACGACTTCGCCCTCCTGATCGAAGGCGTCGGCGCCACCGAGGCCGATGCCCTCGCCCATGCCGAGCACATCGTGCGCAAGGTGCAGCGCGAACTCGCCGCGCCCTACCGCATCGGCGACACCGAAGGCGAGCAGCACCACGCCACCCTCACCCTGGGCATCAGCCTGTTCTGCGACAAGGCCTGTGCGCTCGACAGCCTGCTCAAGCAGGCCGAGGTCGCGCTCTACCGTGCCAAGCAGGATGGGCGCAACAACGCGCGCTTCTTCAACCCGGCGATGCAGGCCGCGGTCGATGCCCATGCCCGCCTCGAAGCACGCCTGCACAAGGCGCTCGAACGCGACGCCTTCCGCCTGTTCTACCAGCCGCAGATCGATCACCATGGCACGCTCACCGGCGCCGAAGCGCTCGTGCGCTGGCCCGACGACGACGCCGACGGCATGGTCTCCCCGGCCGAGTTCATCCCCCTCGCCGAAGACACCGGCCACATCGTGCCGCTGGGGCTGTGGGTGCTGCGCACCGCGTGTGCCCAGCTCGCCCAGTGGCAGAGCGCCGCGCACACACGCGAACTGACGATCGCGGTCAATGTCAGCCCGGTCCAGTTCCACCGCCCCGACTTCGTCGCCAGCGTCGCGCGCATCGTGACCGCGGCGGCGATCGACCCCGGCCGGCTCAAGCTCGAACTGACCGAAAGCACCATCCTCACCGATCTCGACGAGACCGTGCTGCGCATGAACCAGTTGCGCGCCCACGGCATCCAGTTCGCTCTCGACGACTTCGGCACCGGCTACTCCTCGCTGTCGTATCTCAAGCGCCTGCCGTTCGCGTATCTCAAGATCGACCAATCCTTCGTGCGCGACATGGCCCAGGACGAGGGCAGCAAGGCCATCGTCCTCGCCGTCCTGTCGATGAGCCACGCCCTCGGCCTCAAGGTCGTCGCCGAAGGCGTGGAAACCGCCGACCAGCACGACTTCCTGCGCGCGCACGGCTGCGAGCTCTATCAAGGCTATCTGTTCGGCAAACCGCGGCCGATCGAGGCCTGGGGCGACTTTCTGACGATGGCATGACGTGAATCGCACTTCCCGCCCCGGCATCACGCAAGCGCTGCGCATGACGCAACACCCGATCAGACATCGGCTCCGCCACGGGCTGGCGCTCCTCGCGCTGGCGGTAGCCGCGGGCGCGGCCCCGGCCGCCCCCGCCACGCTGCGCCTGTGCGTCGACCCCGACTGGGCCCCCTACGAATGGCTGGACGCCGACGGCCGCTACCGCGGCATCGCGGCCGACCTCGTGCGCCTGATCGCCGCGCGCGCCGGCCTCGAGCTGCGCATCGTCCCCACCACCACCTGGGACGAAAGCCTCTCGCTCGCCCGCACCGGCAAGTGCGACGCGCTCGCCTTCCTCAACCAGAGCGCCGAGCGCAGCACCTGGCTGAGCTTCACCAAGCCCTACTTTCTCGACCGCAACATCATCGTCACCCGCGCCGAACGCCCGGACATCGGCGACCTGGCGACGCTCCCCCGCGGCACCACGATCGCGCTGCCGACCGCGACCTCGATCATCGAGCGCATCGGCCACGACTTTCCCGGCCTGAAGATCCTCCCGGTGGCCTCCGAGGCCGACGCCTTCCGCATGGTGGAGGCGCGCGAGGCCGATCTGACCCTGCGCGCGCTCACCGTCGCCGCGCACACGATCAGGACCGAAGGCTGGTTCAACCTCAAGATCGCCGGCGAGCTCTCCGATTACGGCAACCGCATGCGGATCGGCGTCGTCGGCCGCCAGCCCGAACTGCTGCGCACCCTCGATGCGGCGATCGACACCCTGAGCGCCGACGAAATCGATGAAATCGTCAATCGCCACGTCGCCATCGACGCCGCGCCGCACCACGACTACCGGCTGATCGCGCAGATCAGCGCCGGCTTTCTCGCCCTGCTGCTGCTCGCCCACGCCTGGATTCGCCACCTCGGCCGCCTGAACCGGCGCCTCGCCCAGCTGAGCACCCAGCTCGGCGACGACATCGCCGCCCGCGAGCGCGCCGAACAGGCGCTGCGCCAGAGCGAGGCGCGCTACCGCTCGCTGGTGGAGATGGCGCAGGAAGGCATCCTGGTCGTACAGAACGGCCGCGTGGCGTACTGCAACCCGGCGTTCTCGCAGCTCCTCGGCTACGCCCCCGACGAGCTCGCCGGCCTGGATGCGTTCTCCGACCTGATCGTCGCCGACGACGTGGCGCGCGCACGCGTCAACCACGACCGGCGCCTGACCGGCGGCGACGCCGAGCAGCGCTACCCGCTGCGCCTGCTGCACCGCTCCGGGCGCGTGCTGTGGGCGGAGACCAGCGGCGTGGCGATCGTCTGGAACGACGCCCCCGCGACCCTCAACCTGGTCAACGACATCACCGCGCGCAAGCAGGCCGAGGCGCGCATCCAGCACCTCGCCGAGCACGACGCCCTCACCGGCCTGCCCAACCGCAGTCTGCTGCTCGACCGCCTCGAACGCGCGCTCGCCGCCGCGCAGCGCGACGCCGCGCTGCTCGCGCTGCTGTTCATCGACCTCGACGGCTTCAAGCCGGTGAACGACCGCTACGGCCACGACACCGGCGACGCCCTGCTGCGCGCGGTCGCCGACCGCCTGCGCGCCGTGCTGCGCAGCACCGACACCGCGGCGCGGATCGGCGGCGACGAGTTCGTCGTCCTGCTCCCCGTGGTGGCCTCAGCCGCCGACGCCGACCACCTCGCCGCCAAGCTGCGCGCCGCGCTCGCCCGCCCCTTCGCCATCGGCCCGCGGCAGATCGCCATCTCCGCCAGCATCGGTGTGGCGCTCCATCCGGCCGACGGCGGCAGCGCCGCCGAACTCATGCGCGCCGCCGACGCCGCGATGTACGCCGACAAGCACGGCAGCCCGGAAGGCGCCGCGCCCTCGACTGCGGCCTCGCGCTGAGCGCCCCCCTCAGCCCGCCTGCGCCGCGTTCGCCGCGGCGAGAAAGGCCGGGCGCTCGCCGCCGCCATGCAGCAGCAAGTTGGTCCCGGCGAAATACGCCGCCATCGGCGAACCGGCATACAGGCAGGCGTCGGCGATGTCCTGCGGCGTGGCCATGCGCCCCGCCGGAATGGTCGCCCCCACCGCGGCAATGCCGGCATCGTCGCCATAGTGCAGATGCGACTGCTCGGTCTGCACCAGGCCGGGGCTGATCGTCAGCACCCGCACCCTGGGCGCCCACTCCACCGCGAGCGAGGACGCCAGCGCCAGCACGCCGGCCTTGGCCGCGCCATAGGCGGCGGTGCCCGGCGACGGCCGCGAGGCGGCGACGCTGCCGATGAAGATGATCACCCCGCCGCCGTCCTGCGCCTGCATCAGCGCGTTGGCCTGCTGGGCGACGTTGAGCGGCGCGATCAGGTTGAGCCGGATGATGCCCTCGTGAAAGCGCGGCGAGGCCTGATCGGCGAGCGCGAACGGCGCGCCGCCGGCGTTATTGACGAGTACGTCGAGGCGGCCGTGGCGCTCGCCGATGGCGGCGAACAGCGCCTGCAGCGACGCCACCTCGCGCACGTCGGCGGCGATGAACGCGGCGCGCCGGCCGTCCGCCTCGGGCAGTACCTCGGGCGCGCTGCGCCCGCACACCACCACCGTCGCCCCCGCCGCCAGGAAGCCGCGGGCGATGCCGGCGCCGATGCCCTTGGTGCCGCCGGTGACGAGCACGACCTTACCGCGGTAGTCCAGCGCCGCGGCCGCTGCCTGATGATCCATGCACTTCTCCCCCCGATGCGATGCCCGCGAGTCTAGGGGCGGCCCCGCCCCCCTTCGTCGTCTGAACGGACGATGAGGGCGTGGCCGAGGCGGCGCAACAATCGCCCCATCCGGCGAAGCGGATGCGGCGGCCGCACCACCACCGCCGCACGCTCCGCCGCGCGCGCCCAGGAGAACCCATGCCCCCCGAGTCCCTCCCGCCGGCGGCCGCGAACCCCGCGCCGCTGCTCCTCGAACGCCCCGCCGACGGCGTCGCCCTGCTGCGCCTGAACCGCCCGCAGGCCACCAACGCGCTCTCGCTCGAACTCCAGACCCTGCTGTCGCAGCGCTTCACCGAACTCGCCGCCGATCCGGAGGTGCGCGCCATCGTGCTCACCGGCGGCGACCAGGTGTTCGCCGCCGGCGGCGACATCACCAGCATGGCCGGGGTCGGCCCGATCGAGATCACCCAGCGCCACACCGAGCGCCTGTGGGGCCCGATCCAGCACTGCCCCAAGCCGGTGATCGCCGCGGTCTGTGGCTACGCCTACGGCGGCGGCTGCGAGCTGGCGATGCTCGCCGACATCATCGTCGCCGGCGAGAGCGCGCGCTTCTCACAGCCCGAGATTCGCATCGGCATCATGCCCGGCATCGGCGGCACCCAGCGCCTGGTGCGGGCGGTCGGCAAGGCCAAGGCGATGCGCATGGCGCTCACCGGCCGCCCGATCAGCGCGCGCGAGGCGTGGACCGCCGGCCTGGTGAGCGACCTCGTGGCCGACCACGAGGTGCTGCCGACCGCGCTCGAACTCGCCGCCCTCGTCGCGTCGATGCCGCCGCTCGCCGCCGAGCAGATCAAGGAATGCATGCTCCTCGGCATGGATGCGCCGCTCGAATCGGCGCTGGCCATGGAGCGCCGCGCCAACGCGCTGCTGTTCGCCTCGCGCGATCAGAAAGAAGGCATGGCCGCCTTCCTCGAAAAGCGGCCGCCGCGCTTCGAAGGCCGCTGAACCGCGGCCGCTCCCTCTCCAACCCAAGGAAGACCGATGTCCGACACCCTGTTCAGACTCGATGGCAAGGTTGCCATCGTCACCGGCGCCGGCCGCGGCATGGGCCGCGGCATTGCCGAAACCCTCGCCCGCCAGGGCGCCACCGTGGCGGTCAACGATTTCTACGCCGAACGCGCCGAGGCCGCCGCCGCCGAACTGCGCGCCGCCGGCTTCAAGGCGGTCGCCGCACCCTGCGACGTCACCGACTACGACGCCGTGCACCGCATGGTCGCGGCGGTGCGCGAACACGCCGGCAACGTCGACATCTACGTGTCGAACGCCGGCGTCCCCACCTCCGGCATGGGCTACGGCAAGTTCCTCGAATCGAAGCCGGAAGACTGGGCGCGCTTCGTGCAACTCAACCTGTACGGCCTGATGAACGGTTGCCACGCGGTGCTGCCGGGGATGATCGAGCAGCGCTGGGGGCGCATCGTCGCCATCACCTCGGAGTCGTGGCGCGCCGCGGTGCCGATGGGCATCGCCGCCTACGCCGCCTCCAAGGCCGGCGTGGTCGGCTTCGTGCGCCAGCTCGCCGCCGAGGTCGGGCGCAAGGGGGTGAACGTCAACGCGCTGTCGCTCGGCACCATGAACAACTGGGAAGGCGCGGAAGAGCTTGCGCGCAAGAACTGCATCGTGCCGCGCGCCGGCTCGCCCGCCGACGTCGGCGCCGGCGTCGCCTACCTGGTGTCGCGCGAGGCCGAATGGGTCACCGGGCAGATCCACCCGCTCAACGGCGGCGGCATCACCGCCTGAACGACACAGGCGAAGTTCAGCGCGCGTGCGGGCAGCTCATCGACGCCCGCGCGTCGCCGTCGAAGACCAGATCGATCTGCGCCCTGCCGCCGTTCTTCACCGCGTAGCGGCCGGTGGCGTTGGCCATGGCGCCGGTGAAGCGCAGCACACCGCCGTCGCCGACGGTGTAGCGCCCACCCTGGCCGCCCACCGCGTAACGGCCGTCAGCCTCGATCCGAATGTCGGTGTAGGTATAGTTGAGCTGGCCGTTGTCGTAGGTGTAGCAGCTGTACTTGCCCGCCTGCACCGCGCCCGCGGGCGGGCGCACCGAAGCCGGCGCCGTAACGGCGGGGGGCGCGGCCGCAGGCTGAACCGCCGCCGCGCGCATGCGCGCCGCATTGACCCATTCGTCCCAGCTTGAACCGTAGCCGTCGTAGGACACGAGGCAGGTGCCCATGCGATCGGGGCCATCGAGCACCCGGGCCGGATACCAGGCGCCGCCGTACAGCACGCTCACCGCCTGCCCCTTGACGCACGGCGCCGGCTGCGCCGCGCCGGCTCCGCCCGCGGCGTGCGCCCAGACTGCCAGCGCCATTCCCGCGACCGTGCCACACCAGAATCCGGATGCCGACATTGCTCCCTCCTCCACGGCCCGCAGGCGCGCGACGCCCGCGATGACGCATGCCCCCATGACGAATGCGCGATTAGGCCATCGAACCCGATCCTCGGCAACGTCCCCGGCAACGGCGGCACACGCGGGCGCCGCCCGCCCTCCGCAATGAACAAGGGCCCCATCCGGAGCCCTTGTCGATCGACCATCGCAGGCCTCCTCAGCCCGCGGCGCGCACGCGGTTGAGGGCCGGATCGTTGGGCGGGTTGAGCACGCACATGGTGCCCGCCGGGTGGTAGATGTAGGGCACGCAGCGGTTGCAGTTGGTGCAGCCCGACGCGGTGGCGGTGCCGTTGCCGAACTTGCGCACGAGCTGCGGATCGTGGATCAGCGGGCGCGCCATCACCACGGCGTCGAAACCGGCGGCCATCGCCGCATGCACGTTGTCGAGCGAGCGCGCGCCGCCGAGGTAGCCGAGCGGCACGTGGACCGCGTCGCGGATCTTGCGCGAGTAGTCCCAGAAGTACATCTCGCGAAAGCTCACGCGCGGCGTGCCGAGCTGCGAGGCCTTCATCATCAGGCCGGTGAGCCAGCTGCCCTTCAGCACCTTCTTCATCTCGTCCATGTCGAAGTTGCTGCCGAACATGAACCAGCCCGATTCGATGTTGCGCCCGCCGGAGAGCACCAGCAGATCGGCGCCCGCGGCCTGCAGCAGGCGCGCGGTGACGATGGCGTCGTCGGCGGTGGCGCCGCCCGGCACGCCGTCGGCGACGTTGATCTTGGCGAGCACCGCCATCTCCCGCCCCACCGCGTCCTTGACTCGGCGCAGCACCTCGGCGGGAAAGCGGGCGCGGTTTTCGGCGCTGCCGCCGTAGTGGTCGCGGCGCTTGTTCGACAACGGCGAGATGAACTGATTGAGCAGGTAGCCGTGGCCCATGTGGATCTCGACGGCGTCGAAACCGGCGGCCCGGCACAGCTGCGCGGCGTCGACGAACTGGCGCGCGACCAGCTCCATGTCGGCACGCGTCATCGCGCGCTGGCGGAAGTTGCCGCGCATCAGCCCGGCCTTGTTGAAGCCGCCGCTCGCACTCATGGTCGGCCCGTCCACCTTCAGCGAGGTCACGAACGAGCCACCGTGGGTGAGCTGATAGGAGATCGCGCCGCCTTCGGCATGCACCGCGGCGGCGAGCGCCTTGAGATCGGGGAGGATTTCCGGGCGCATCCACACCTGGTTGGGCAGGGTGCGCCCGACCTTGGCGACCGCGCCGTAAGCGACCGTGGTCAGTCCCACGCCGCCCGCCGCCATGTCGCGGTGGTGCTTGACCAGCGCCTTGCTCGGCGCGCCATCGACCACCATGCCTTCGTTGGCGCCGGCGCGGATGAAGCGGTTGCGCAGGGTGACGGGCCCCAGTCTGAAAGGGGCGAAGGGGTCGTGAATGTCGCTCATCGGCGTCTCGCGGAGATCAGAATGAAAAGGCGCGGCGGAATCGAAGCGCGCGGCGCGGCCCCGGGCCTGCTCACGCAGGAACACGGACATGGGCGCGCAGCTCGTTCTTCGCCACCTTGTTGGAGGCATTGACCGGCAGCGTCTGGAAAAAGCGCACGTAGCGCGGCACCTTGTAGTTGGCCATGCGCGCGCGCGACCAGGCGATCAGCCCGGCTTCGTCGAGCACGGCGCCCGGACGCAGCACCACGCAGGCGCAGCCGACCTCGCCCATGCGCTCGTCGGCCACGCCGATCACCGCGACCTGGGCAATCGCCGGATGCGCGGTGAGCGCGGCCTCGATCTCCGCCGGGTAGCAGTTGAAGCCGCCGACGATGAACATGTCCTTGAGGCGGTCGGTGATGCGCAGGCAGCCGCGCGCGTCCACCATGCCGACATCGCCGGTGTGCAGCCAGCCCTCGGCGTCGATGGTCTCGGCGGTGGCCTGCGGGTCCTCGAAATAGCCTTTCATGACGTGGAAGCCGCGCAGGCAGATCTCCCCCGCCTCGCCTGCGGGCAGCGGCCGGTTGTCGGCGTCGACGATGCGCACCTCGGTCCCGGGAATGGCGCGGCCGCTGGTGGTGGCCACGGTCTCGGCATCGTCGGCGGGATCGCAGATCGTCGCCAGGCCGCCGCACTCGGTGAGGCCGTAGGCGGTGATCACCACCTTGAAGCCCAGCTCGCGGCGCATGCGCTCGATCAGCACCGGCGGAATCGTCGACGCGCCGGTGACCGCGATGCGCAGGCTCGACAGGTCGGTCTGCGCCAGCTTCGGATGGGCGAGCATCGACAGGTAGAGCGTGGGCGGGCCGGGCAGCACGCTGATGCGGTCGGCCTCGATGCGGCGGAACACCGCCTCGGCGTCGAACACCGGGTGCGGCAGCACGGTGGCTCCGGCGAGCAGGCAGGTGACCCAGCCGGCCTTGTAGCCGAAGGTGTGGAAGAAGGGATTGACGATCAGGTAGCGGTCGCCGGCGGCGATGCCGGTGATGCCGACGTATTCGACGAAGGAGTCGATGACCTGGTGGTGGGCGCTCATCACGCCCTTGGGGCGGCCGGTGGTGCCGGAGGTGAACATCAGGTCGGAGATGTCGTCCGGCGCCACCGCGGCGGCGCGCGCGCGCGCCTCAGCCTCGCTCACCGCGCCGCCGCTGGCGAGGAAATCCGCCCAACCCTGCTCGGCGTGGGCGCCGGCGGCGCCGATCGCGACCACCTTTTCCAGGGTCGGCGGACGGCAGTCGGCGAGCATCGCCGGATAGTCGATATCGAGAAAGCGGTCGACCACGAACAGCACGCGGCTGCCGCTGCGCGCGAGGATGTCGGCCGCTTCCGGGCCTTTCATGCGCGTGTTGATCGGCACCATCACCGCGCCGGCGCAATGGATGCCGAGCGCGGCGAGCACCCATTCGGCGCGGTTGGGCGCCCAGATCGCGACGCGGTCGCCGGCGGCGATGCCGTGCGCGATCAGCGCGCGGCTGACCGCGAACACCCGCGCCGGCAGCTCGGCGTAGTCGATGACGGTGGCGCCGTCCTCGATCGCGGTGCGCCCGCCGTGGCGCTGCGCGGCTTCGAGCACCAGCGCGGGCAGCGTGCGCGCGGCGGGACGGACGGGGGCGGATGCGTTCATGGCGGCGGGCGCGGCGGTAAGGTCGGACATCAGATGCTCATCACGAACTGGCCGCTATCGACGCGCAGCTCGATGCCATTGACCGCGCGCGCGCCGTCCTCGGCGAGAAAGAGCACGGCGGCGGCGACGTCCTCGGGCTGGCAGGCGCGATTCATCGGATCGGCGTCGATGGTGAAGCGCGCCGGGTCCACGCCCTGCGGATAAGCGCCCGCGGTCATCGGCGTCATGATCCCGTCGGGGTGGATGGAGTTGCAGCGGATGCGGTACTTGGCCTTGCGGCAATGCGCCGCCACCGCGCGCGTGAGCCCGCTGATGGCCGCCTTGGAGGCGCCGTAGGCGGCATAGTCGTCCTTGCCGGCGATACCCGCGATCGACGACAGATTGACGATCGAGCCGCCGCCGCCCGCCTTCATCAACGCGACCCCGGCCTTGCAGCCGAGGAACACGCTGTCGGCATTGACCCGCATCAGGCGCTGCCAGTCGTCGAGCGTGGCCTCCTCGATCGAGCCCTTGACGAGGATGCCGGCGTTATTGACGAGCACGTCGAGACGGCCGAAACGCTCGCGCACGAAGGCGCTCACCGCCTCCCAGTCGGCGGCGGAGGCGGCGTCCTGGCGCACGAACACGGCCTGCGGCCCCAGTTCGGCGGCGAGCGCCTCGCCCGCGGCGGCGTTGAGGTCGGCGATCACCACGCGCGCGCCTTCCCTCACGAACAGACTCGCCGTGGCGCGGCCCACGCCGCTCGCCCCGCCGGTCACCAGCGCGACCTTGCCTTCAAGCCTTCCTGCCATCTTCGATCTCTCCAGTCCGTGTCATGCGTTGGCGGCGATGTGATGCGCCGCGATGTAGCCGAAGGTCATCGCCGGGCCGATGGTGGCGCCGGCGCCCGGATAGGCGGTACCCATCACCGAGGCCGAGGTGTTGCCGATGGCGTAGAGCCCGTCGATCGGCGAGCCGTCTGCGCGCACCACCCGGGCATGGACGTCGGTGAGCAGCCCGCCCTTGGTGCCGATGTCGCCGGCGTCCATGCGCATGGCGTAGAACGGCCCCTTGACGATGGGCGCGAGGCAGGGATTGGGCTTGATGTTGACATCGCCGTAATAGCGGTCGAACACGCTGTCGCCGCGGCCGAAGTCGGCATCCTTGCCGGTGCGCGCGTATTCGTTGACCTTGGCCACGGTGGCGGCGAGGCCGGCCGCGTCGACGCCGATCTGGGCGGCGAGCGCCTCCAGGGTGTCGGCCTTCCAGTACACGCTGCCCAGCCACTCCTTGCGCAGCCGGCTGTCGGGCATGATCTGCGCGGGCATCAGCGGCCCCATCGCGTAGTTGAAGCGGAAGTTGGCGTCGAACACGCACCACGCCGGCACGTTGCGCCCGCCGGTGGCGGCGTGGTCCTTGTACATCGCGTCGCCGAACTCGAGATAGCCCTGGGCCTCGTTGCAGAAGCGCCGGCCCAGGCTATTGACCACGATCGAGCCGGGGAAGGCGCGCTCGGCGAACACGCCGCGCGGCTTGTCCTCACCGACCACCGGAATGGTCGGCGCCCACCACGCCCAGTCGAGCAGGTCGGTGGCGGCCCCCGCGGCCAATCCGGCCTCCAGCGCGGCGCCGGTGTTGTTGCCCGGCGGCGTCGCGCTCCACGCCGCGCGCGTCGGCTGCGGCAGGTACTTCTCGCGCAGCGCCTGGTTCTGCTCGAAACCGCCGGCGCCGAGAATCACTCCGCGGCGCGCGGTGAGCGCGATCTCGCGGCCCTCGCGCACCACCCTGACCCCGGTGACGCGGCCGTTACCCACCACCAGTTCGCGGAAATCGGTGTTCAGCCACAGCGGCACGCCGCGGTCGAGCAGCGAAGCGCGCAGCGCGCACACCAGCGCGCTGCCCAAGCCGGCGCGGCGGTCGTGCTTGGTCTTCTTGCGCCACTTCCAGTCGAACTTGTAGCGCATCATCAGCCCCAGCACCTTGAAGCGCCAGCCGCGCTCGCGCGCCATCGCCACATGGGCGTCGCGTGCCGTCCAGGCGATACGCCCCATCAGCAAGGTCGACGGCGAGGGCCGGCGCAGGTTGTCGAGTTCGTCGCCGAGCGTGCTGGTGTCGAACAGCTCGGGGTCGAGCGAGCGCCCGCCGGGCAGCGCGCCCGGCAGGTGCTGGTAGTAGTCCGGGTATTTCTCCGCCACCGCGTAGCGCACCCGCGACTTGTCCTCGAGGTAGCGGATCATCTTCGGCGCGTGGTCGAGATAGGCCCGCACCTTGGCTTCGTCGGCGCGCCCGCCGGCGGCGCTCATGATGTACTGCAGCGCCTTGTCGTAGCTGTCCTTGCCGCCCTTGGCGGCGAAGTAGTGGTTGTTCGGGATCCAGATCCCTCCGCCGGAAATCGCCGAGGTGCCGCCGAACTTGTCGCTCTTTTCCACCACCAGCACCGAGAGGCCCTGGTCGGCGGCGATCACGGCCGAGGTCATCGCCCCCGCGCCGGAGCCGACGACGATGACATCCCAGGCTGTCCGAGACTGATCCTGCATGCTCACGCTCCACCCCTGATCCTGTTGGAATGGGCACGATGGTGGCCGCAGGGCGCGAGCGATTCATCGTCAAAGCGGACTAGAGCGCGGCACCGGGCGCGCACGCCGGCGCCCCGGCGCGCCGCCGGCATCGTTCAATCGAAGGATGCGCCGCGCGCCCGGGTTGGCCAGCATCGTCGCAGGAGACCACAACCGGAGCCTCGCATGTCCCAGAACGACGCCCAGCCTCACCCCGCCAGCCCCAGCCGCGCACACGCCCCCGCCCACCCCTGCCGCATCGAGGACGTCCCGCGCTGGGACATCGACACCGAGGTCGCGGTGATCGGCTTCGGCGCCGCCGGCAGCTGCGCGGCGATCGAGGCGCGCACCGCGGGCGCCGCGGTCCATGTGTTCGAAGTCGCCGCCGCCCCCGGCGGCAGCGCCGCGCTGTCGGGCGGCGAGGTCTATGTCGGCGGCAATGGCGGCACCCGCGTGCAGCGCGCGCACGGCTTCGAGGACGACACCGAGGACCTCTACAACTACCTGATGATGGCCGGCGGCCCGGGCGCCGACGCCGCGCGCGTGCGCCGCTATGCCGACCACGCCGTGGCCCATTTCGACTGGCTGGAGGCGCAGGGCGTGCCGTTCAAAGGCAGCTACCTGCCGGGCAAGTGGCTGGAGCCCTGGACCGACGACACCCTGGTGTGGTCGGGCAGCGAACAGGCGTGGCCGTTCAACACCCGGGCGCGCCCCGCGCCGCGCGGCCACACCGCCCAGCACAAGGGGCCGGGCGGCGGCAAGGCGTTGATGGAAGCGCTGTGCGCGCGCGCCGCCGCGCTCGGCGCCGTGATCCACTGCAACAGCCGCGCGCTGTGCCTGATCGTGGATGCGGCCGGCGCGGTGGCCGGCGTGGTGGTGCGCATCGACGGCGAGGAGCGCTACGTGCGTGCGCGCCGCGGCGTGGTGCTGTGCGCCGGCGGCTTCATCGTCAACCGCGAGATGGTCGGGCGCTTCGCCCCCGACGCGCTCGCCTGCTCGGAGGTGGTCTCCGGCGGCAACGACGACGGTTCCGGCATCCGCATGGGCATGAGCGTGGGCGGCGCCACCATCCACATGGACGAGTTCTTTGCCACCGTGCCCTTTTTCCCGCCCGAATCGCTGGTAAAGGGCATCTTCGTCAATGCCCGTGGCGAGCGCTTCATCAACGAGGACGCTTACCACGGCCGCGTCGGCCACTACGTGCTGCGCCAGCCCGAAGGCAAGGCCTGGCTGCTGGTCGATGACGAAATCTTCGGCCGCCCGGTGATCCAGCCCGACATCACGATCGCCGCGGTCGGCGAGAGCTGGGAAGAAGTCGAGCAGGAACTCGGTTTGCCCGCCGGCAGCCTGGTGCATACCGTGGACACCTTCAACCGCCACGCCGCCGAGGAACGCGACCCGCTGTTCCACAAGGCGCCGGCCTGGCTGCGGCCGCTGAGCAAGCCGCCGTTCGCCGCGCTCAGCTACTGCAGCGGCGACATCAAGGCCCACGCCTTCACCATGGGCGGGCTGGACACCCTGCCCAGCGGCGAAGTCACCGACGCCGACCGCCGCCCCATCCCCGGCCTCTACGCCGCCGGCCGCACCGCCTGCGGCCTGCCGCGCTGGGGCGAAGGCTACAGCTCGGGCCTGTCGCTGGGCGACTCCACCTTCTTCGGCCGCGAGGCCGGACGTGCCGCCGCCACCCGCGAGGCCGGTTGAAACGCCCTCACCTGACGCCCGTCCCCCCTTTCCACAGTAACGACGAAGCCGCGCCACGGTGAGGTGGGCGCGGCTTCGTCGCTTCCGCCGCCGTCGCGCAGGCACCGCAACGGCGCAGCCGGGGCCGCTCAGGGCGTGACCTGCGCCTCCATCATTGCCAGGAAGTGTCCGGAATACGGCGGCAGCAGCCCCCATTCGCGGCGCGGATCGTACGCCGGGGCCTTGAACACGGTGCGCACGTGGCTGAACTCGATGAAGCCCTCGCGGCCGTGATAGTGGCCCATGCCGGAGGCGCCGACGCCGCCGAAGGGCGCGTCTTCCATCGCGGCATGGAACATCGCCTCGTTGATCGTCACCCCGCCCGACAGCGTGTGTTCGAGCACGCGCTGCTGCTCGGCGGCATCGTCGCCGAAGTAGTACAGCGCGAGCGGCCGCGGACGGCCGTTGATGTCGGCGATCGCCTCGTCCACGCCGTCGTAGGGCAGCACCACCACCGCCGGCCCGAAGATTTCCTCGCGCAGGATGCGCGCGTCGCGCGGCGGATCGATGACGATGCGCAGCGGCCGGCGGCGGTCGGTCTCACTGGCGGCAAGCTCCGCGGGCGCGCTGACGACGCGGGCGCCGGCGCGCACGGCCTCGTCCACGTAGGCCTCGACGCGCGCCAGATGGCGGGCATTGACCACCGCGACCATGTCGGGATTGCCCGGCACCGCGGGGAACAATCCGGCGAAGGCCCGGGCGAGCGCATCCACAAAGACTTCGACCTGCTCGCGCGCGACGTAGACCACGTCGGGATTGACGCACAGCTGGCCGCCGTTGCTCGCCTTGGCGACCGCGATGCGGAACGCGGCGGTGGCCAGGTCGGCGCTGCGCGACACCACCGTGGGCGACTTGCCGCCCAGCTCCAGCGTCACCGGCACCAGGTTGTGCGCGGCGTTGCGCATCACCGCGCGGCCGACCTCGGTGCTGCCGGTGAACACGATGTGGTCGAAGGGCTGGGCGGTGAAGGCCTCGCCCACCTCCGGCCCGCCGGTGACCACCCCGACCTCGAGCGGGTCGAAGGCCTCGGCGACCGCCTCCGCCACTAGCGCGGCGGTGCGCGGCACCACTTCGGAGGGCTTGAGGATGGCGCGGTTGCCGGCGGCGAGCGCGCTCGCCAGCGGACTGAACAGGGTGAACAGCGGCGCGTTCCAGGTGCCGAGGATGCCCACCGAGCCCTTGGGCTGGTACATCACCCAGGCCTCGGCGCCGAACTGGTCGTAGGGCGGAAACGGCGTGCGGCGCTCGCTCGCCATCCACGGCTCGAAATGGTCGCGGGCATACTTGAGCGAGGTCAGCGAGCCGAGCACGTCGTTCATCAGCGAATAACCCTTGGGGCGGCCGCCGAAATCGGCATCCATGGCCTCGGCGAGCGCCTTGTGGTGCTTCACCAGCAGGTCGATCGCGGTCTGGATGCGGCGCCGGCGGGTGCCGGCATCGACCGCGCCGGCAGCGCGGAACGCGGCCTGCTGGCGCGCCAGCAGCGGCGCCAGCGCGGCCGTGGAATCGTGTGCTTCGCTCATCATGTCTCTTCCGTCATGGTTGTTGTGGGGAGGATTCTAGGGGGAAAGCCCCGGCGCCCGCGCGCGCGAGGCGGAAGCGCCCGGACAGCTCGTCCAGGGTGCGCGCCAGGGCGTCGAGCCCGCTCGCCGATTCGGCGCTGCGGCTGGCGCTCGCCGAGAGGTCGGCGGTGCCGCTCGACACCGACGCGATGCGGTGCACGATCTCGCGCGTCGACGCCGCCTGCGCCTTGATCAGCTCACTGATGTTGCCGACCGCGGCGAACACCTCGTTGGTGCCGCTGCGTATGCCTTCGACCGACTGCCCGGCCTCGCGCGACAGCGTCGCCCCGCTCGCCACGCGCTCGACCACCTGGCGCATGCCGGCGGTGACGCTGCGCGTGCGGTTCTGGATGTCGGCGATGGTGGTGGTGATCTGCTCGGTGG
>JAEWVQ010000191.1 GCA_023459095.1 Pseudomonadota bacterium
ATTCCTGTCGGGGGACCAAGATAAAGTATCGAACAGCATCAAAAGCACCAATAACCCGCGTCGCTACAGGCTCCGCGGGTTTTTCATGTGCACCTTTGGCGGGGGACCGTCATTCCAGCCCACTCAACAGGGTCCGCAGGTGCTCCACCGGAATTGCATAGCTGATGCCGGACGGGTCGCTGAGCACGGCCTCCTTCGTCGATTTGACGAACACCATGTTGAGCACGCCCAGCACCGCGCCGGTGGCCGGATCGAACAGCGGGCTGCCGCTGTTGCCGGGATAGGCGGTGGCGTCGAGCTGGTAGACGCGGAACACCTCGCCGCTCAGGCGCCGCACCAGGGCGGGATTGAGGTCGCGGGCGTTACCCTGCGGAATGCCGATGGGCGTGATCGCGGAGATGATGCCGCGGTGGGTGACCGGAATCACCCCCAGCGCATTGCCAATCGGAAAGCCGGTGAAGGCCACCGCCATGCCTTCGCGCACACCGCCGCCGTGGCCGAGTTCGAGCGCCGGCAGGGCGGCACCGGCATCGTCCAGCCGCAGCACGGCCAGATCGCGGTTGCGATCGACGCCGGCGCGCGTCACCGGGCGCACCGCGCCCATTTGTTCACTGCCGGGCACCGGCACGACCACGACCAGGGCCTCCATCTGCCCTGTGGCGATGTTTTCCGGCACCACGTGGGCGTTGGTCGCGATCAGGCGCCCACTGCCCACGGCAAAGCCGGTGCCGAGAAAGCGGAATGCCGGGCTGCGCGTACGCTGATAGGTGCCGACCGCAACCACCGAGGGCTTGACGCGCGGCAAGGTGTCGGCGAGATCGGCGCGCACCGGTGCGGCCGCGGCGAGCATCAGCACGCCGAAGGCGGCCGCAGCAAGCGCCTGGCTGCGGCTGGCGAAACGAAACGTCATCGACGGGACTCTTCCTCAACGGCGAGACGCAGGGCCGAGATCGCCGCGCTGGGCGATGCCGCACTGCTGTCGAAAGGATGGTGGGTGTTGCGCACGAAGGCCAGGATACGTTCGACGTACTGCCGTGTCTCGCGATACGGCGGCACGCCGCGATGGCGATCGACCGCGCCTTCGCCGGCATTGTAGCCGGCGACCGCGAGCGCGACGTCGCCCTGGAAATACGCCAGCAACCAGCGCAGATAGGCCAGTCCGCCCTTGATGTTGTCCTCGGGATCGAGCGGACGGCGGACGTTGAAGCGTTGCGCGGTTTCGGGAATGAGCTGCATCACCCCGATGGCATTCTTCGGCGACAGTGCTGTTGCATCGAGGTTGGACTCGGCGAGGGCGACCGCCAACGCGAGCCGCGGCCGGATGCCGTACTGCGGCGCCAGCTCGACCAGCAGGCCGGCGATGCGCTTGCGCTCCCCCGACATGCGCGCGACCAACTCTTCGGCGGAGTGCTCCGCCACCTCTGCGCCCGGCGGAGGGTGTACGCAATCGGGCACCGCACCGGAATAATCGCCGGTATAGCGGGCGAGCCGCGCCGCATGCGCGTCGCCGAGATAAGCCGCCATCGCGAACAGCGTGCCGGCGTAGGCGTCGTTGCGCGCGACCCCGCGGCCGTTGGCGTACATCCAGCCCAGCGCGTGCATGGCCTCGGGGTCGCCCAGGCGCACCGCCTCGCAGTACAGCGCCGCGGCCTGCAGCGGGTCGCGCGCCACGCCCTCGCCATGCTCATAGGCGAGCGCCTGCGCAGTCAGATTACGGGCGTGCAGGCCGACCGCGGGCACCTCCGCGGCCTGCACCTGTACCACCACCGCCAGCCCGAACGCCGCGCCGGCCCCCCGGAGCAGGCGCCCCAGCCCCACTGTTGCAGGGGACATCGCCAGCCCTCCCCGGCCTTGCCTTCAGGCCATTCTTTTCATCCGTTTACAGCCGCCACACCATGGCACCGGCGGCAGTCAGCGCCTGCACGTCGTAAGACGACTTGACGTCGGCAAAGACGCCGCCCGGGGACAATTTGGAGAGTAGTTCATCGAGTGGCATCTGCAGATATTCCTGGTGCGACACCGCAGCGACGATCGCCGCCGCGCGCGGCAGCGCCGCCCACGGCGTGAGACCGATGCCGTACTCGTGCTGCGCCTCGGCGGAGGCCGCCACCGGATCGTGCACATGAACGCGGCAGCCGTAGCTCTGCAGTTCGCGGATGACGTCGATCACCTTGCTGTTGCGCAGATCCGGGCAATTCTCCTTGAAGGTGAGGCCGAGCACGACGACATCGGCGCCCTTGATGCTGGAGCCCGCCTTGATCATCTCCTTCACCGTCTGCTCGGCAACGTACTTGCCCATGCCGTCGTTGATGCGGCGCCCGGCAAGGATGACCTGGGGGTGATAGCCGAGCATGTCGGCCTTGTGGGTGAGGTAGTAGGGATCGACACCGATGCAGTGTCCGCCGACGAGGCCGGGGCGGAAGGGCAGGAAGTTCCACTTCGTGCCCGCGGCCTTGAGCACCTCGAGGGTGTCGATGCCGATGCGGTGGAAGATGATCGCGAGCTCGTTCATGAGCGCGATGTTGAGGTCGCGCTGGGTGTTCTCGATCACCTTGGCCGCCTCCGCGACCTTGATCGAACTGGCCGGATAAACGCCCGCGGTAATCACCGCGCCGTAGATGCGCTGCACCGTCTCCAGGGTCTGCGGGGTGTCGCCGGACACCACCTTGACGATCCGCGTGACCGTGCGCTCCTTGTCGCCCGGATTGATGCGCTCCGGCGAATAACCGACGAAGAAGTCACGCTTCCATTGCAGGCCGGATTCGCGTTCGAGGATGGGAATGCAGACCTCCTCGGTGGCGCCGGGATAGACCGTGGACTCGTAGACGACGATCGCGCCGCGCTTGAGATGACGGCCGACGGTTTCCGACGAGCGCATCAGCGGCGTGAAGTCGGGGCTGTGCGCTTCGTCGACCGGAGTCGGCACGGCAACGATGATGAAATCGGCCTCGCGCAGGACCTGCGGGTCGGTGTGGCAGCTCAGGAGCGTGGCCGCACGCAGGTCGTCCGACGACACTTCGCCGGTCGGATCGACGAAATCACGATAGGCAGCCACTTTCTCGACAGACAGATCGAAGCCCAGCGTCTTGAATTTCTTGCCGAACTCCACGGCCAGCGGCAGCCCGACGTAGCCCAGACCGATGACGGCGATGGTGGTCATGTGTGACAGTTTCCCAGAAGCATATGAAGGATGGTTGGATCGAGGTTCGGCGCGCTCACAGCGCCTCGAGCAGGGCCGAAACCTCCGCATGCGCGGGCGTTCCGGCCTGGATTTTGGGCAGCACGGCTTCGAGCTCCTTGCGCGCGTCTTCCTTGCGCCCGGCCTTGACGTGGGCGCGGGCAAGGTTGATGCGCAGCGCCGGCGCGTCGGGAGCGAGCGAGACGGCGCGGGTCAGATTGGCCATGCCCTTGTCGGCCTGACCATTTTCGATCTGCAGCATGCCGAGCGTATCGAGCACCGCGGCATTGTCCGGTGCGAGCGCGGCGGCACGCTCGGCATACCCCAGCGCCTGCGGGTCGCGCACCTGCCCTGCGGTCCACGCGAGGTTGTTGAGGATCAGCGGATTGTCGGGGGCGATCTCGTTCATCACGCGGAACAGGCGCAGCGCCTCGTCGTAGCGCTTTTCGGCGAGCGCGCGCTCGGCGACGTAACCGCGCACGACGACGTCGCGGGATTGCTCGCGCATCCAGTCGGCGACCAGCTTGTCGGCCTCCGCCTTGCGCCCGACATTGGTCAGCGCGGAATGCAGACGGACGATGAGGTCGCCCGACTTGCCGTGCTCGAGCGCCTTGCGGTAAGCCCCCATGGCCTCTGCCCACTTGCCGGTGGCGCCGAGCAGATCGCCCTCCAGCGTGTAACCGGCCGGCGCCGTCGGGCGCTGCTGCTGCACGGTACGCGCGATACGCAGCGCCTCGTCCGCACGTTTGCGGGCGGAGAGCAGCGCGATCAAGCGCTGCTGGGCTTCGAGGTAGGCCGGCTGGATCGCCAGTGCCTTGCGCAGCGCCTGCTCGGCGCCGGCATCGTCGCCCATGATGCGCAATACCTCCCCGAGCTGCACCTGCGGCACGGGCGATTGCGGCTGCAGGGCAGCGACCTTGTTCAGCGACGAGATCGCCTGCTGCCGCTCGCCGGCGGCGAGTTGCGCGCGCGCGAGCATCTGGAAGCCCTGCGCATCGTTCGGATGCGCGGCCACCACCTTCTGCGCCACCGCCAGGGCTTTCGCCGGCTCGCCAGTGCGCAGGTGGTGCTGGCTCAGCGCAAGCTGCGGTTGCAACGCGGCAGGCGCCGCGGTCGCAGCCCGCTCCAGGATGGCGAGCACCTCGGCAGCCGGGCTACCGCTGGCGCGCTGGAACTCGGCATAGGCGAGCAGCACGTCGGCGCTGCCCGGATGGGTCTTGGCCACCGCCTCGAAGCGCGCTCTGGCCGCCTCGGGGCGCTTGTCGGCGATGTCGAGGCGCGCCAGGTTGATCAGCGCGGCGACGAAATCGGGTTTGAGCTCCAGCGCCTTCTCGAACGCGGCCCGCGCCGCGGGAAAGTCGCGCTTGGCGAGCAGGATGCCGCCCTTGAGGTTGTAGACAACCGGATTGCCCGGCTGCTTGGCCTCCAACTCCTGCTGCGCGGCCAGCGCCTTGTCGAAGTCGCGGCGCTGCAGATGGGCCAGGATCAGCGCCAGATCGGCCTGGCCGGTACTGCCCTTCATGTCGGAAGCCGCCTCGAGGTCGGCGAACGCCCGTTCGACATCGCCGCCGGCAAGGCGCGACACGCCGAGCCGGGTGCGCGCCATCGCGTCATCGGGCGCGCCGGCCACGGTGCGCGAGAAATAACTCTCCGCCTTCTCGAGATCGCCGTTGGCGAGATGAACCTGGCCGGCGAGCGCGAGCAGGCCGGCGTCGGCGTCGCCGCCTTCGAGCAGCGGCTGCAGGGTCTGCAAGGCGCGCGGCGCATCGCCCGAGGCGAGGTAGGTGCCGACCAGCAGACGGCGGGCAAACGGCTGCTGCGGCGCGCGTTGCACCACGCTCTCCAGATAGCTGCGGGCCTGCGCATGCTCGTTGAGCCGCACATAGATGGTGGCGGCGAGCAGTTGCGCGGGGAGGAAATCAGGCGCCTCCTTGAGGGTGTTCAGGACGCCGTCACGTGCTTCGGTGAGGCGCTCCTCGCGGAAATCGACGAAGGCCTGCAAATAGCGCGTCGAAGGATGCCGCGGCGCGGCCTTCTTCATCGCCTCCAGGCGCTGTGCCGCCTGCTCCGTGCGATTGTTCTGGAGCAGCAGCGAGACCAACGCGAAATGGTAGTTGACCACGGCGGGACGGATCCGCACCGCCTCCTCCAGCGCTTGCAGGGCCTCATCGGTGCGCCCTTCGGCGAGCAGGGTGTCGGCGAGCAGCGCGTAGGCGCCATGCTGCTCGGGCTCGCGGGCGATCACGGCCTGCGCCTCCGCGCGCGCGCCGGCCGGGTCGCCGGAGAACAGCTTGGCACGCCCCAGCCCCATGCGCGCCTGGCCATCGTTGGCGTTGACCGCAAGCGCGGCTTCGTAGGTCTTGCGCGCCCCCGGCACGTCGGCCTTGGCGAGGCGGGCATCGCCGACCGCGGCGAGCAACTGCGCCTGGGCGGCAGAATCTGCCAGCGTGCGCTCGCCGAACTCCTTGAGCACGCGATCGAACTCGGCCGCGCGCACGAGTGCCTTGGCGAGAAAGGGCGCCAGTTCGTCGGCGTTGTAGCCGAACTGGGCCGCGCGCTCGAGTTCCTTCACCGCGCCGGGAATGTCACCCTGCTCAAGGTGGATCTTGCCGAGCAGGAAGCGGGCCTCGGCGAGGCTGCCGTCTTCCTGCAGCGCGTTCTTGAGTTGAATGGAGGCCGCATTGAGGTCGTTGCGGGCGATGTAATCCTTGGCCGACGACAGCATCTCGTCCGGCTTGGCGCTGCAGCCGGCGAGCAGGGCAAGGACGAGCGCAGCCGTGGCGACCCGCCGGGCGGATGCGGGCCGATGGGCAGTCGGGACGGAACAGGATGCGGACACGATCAATTCTCCTTCTTCAGGCCGAAACGTCCCATGAGGTCGTACAGCGACGGCCTGCTGATGCCGAGCACTTCCGCGGCCCGGGCAATGTTGTTGTTGGTACGCGCGAGCACGCGGACGACTGCGCGGCGCTCGGCCTCGTCGCGCACCTGGCGCAGGTTGAGGCGTTCGAGATCCTCTTCGACCGCCTCGAGACCGAGGTCGTCCGCGCGGATGCGATTGCCGTCGGCCATGATCACCGCGCGCTTCAGGCAGTTCTCCAGTTCGCGCACGTTGCCGGGCCAGCCGTGGGCCTCGATCGCGGCCACCGCATCGTCGGCAAGCTGCATCGACCCGCGTCCGTTCTCCTTCGCGAAGCGCTGGACGAAGGCATGACCGAGCAACACCGCATCGCCCTCGCGCTCGCGCAACGGGGGGATGTCGACAATGATCTCGGCCAGACGGTAGTACAGGTCCTCGCGGAACGCGCCGGCCTGGATCTGCGCCTTGAGATCGCGGTGCGTGGCGCACACGATGCGCACATCGACCGGAATCTCCTCGCGGCCGCCGATGCGTTCGATGACGCGCTCCTGCAGGAAGCGCAGCAGCTTGGCCTGCAAGGCCATGGGCAGATCGCCGATTTCGTCGAGAAACAAGGTGCCTTTGTGCGCAGTCTCGATCTTGCCCGGAGTCTGCTTGGCGGCGCCGGTGAATGCCCCCTTCTCGTAACCGAACAGCTCGCTCTCGAGCAGGTTCTCGGGAATCGCCGCGCAGTTGATCGCGACGAAGCGTTCGCGCGCGCGCGGCGACAGGTTGTGCAGCCCGCGGGCGAGAATCTCCTTGCCGGTCCCGCTCTCGCCGAACAGGGCCACGGTGACCGCCGCCGACGCCACGCGCTCGATGGTGCGACACACCTTGAGCATCACCGGATCGCGCGTCAGCAGCCCACCCAGCCCGGCTGGCTGGAGGTATCTCAGCCTGCTGTTCTCGGCCTGCAGGTCATGCAGGCGGAAGGCGCGCTCTATGGTCAGCGCCAGCAGCTCGGGCTCGAACGGTTTGGCGAAGAAATCATAGGCGCCGAGCCCAACCGCGCGCACCGCGTTGTCGCGATCGTGCTGCCCGGTGAGGACGATGATCTTGGTCTCGGGCACCAGAGCGAGCATTTCGCGCAGCAACCGGAAGCCTTCGGTGACGTCGTCCGGCGCGGGCGGCAAGCCCAGGTCCATGGTCACCACCGCGGGCTCGTGGCGCCGCAGTTGCGCAATCGCACTGTCCCGGCTGTCTGCGGTGACCACCTCGAAACCATCGAACGCCCAGCGCATCTGCTTCTGCAGCGCCGGATCGTCCTCCACGATGAGTAAGGTTCGCTGCTTCTCAGCCATGCTCGCTGGTCACTCCCTGCTCTGGCAGCGCGGTACCGCGCCGAATCGCCGGCAGTTCGATCGTTACCGTGGTGCCGACACCGATGGCGCTTTCATAGCGGATGTCGCCGCCGAGTTCCGTCAGGTACTGCCTGGCTTCGAACACCCCCAGCCCCATGCCGCTCGCCTTGGTGGTCTGGAAGGGTCTGGACAGCCGCTCGCGCAGAAACTCCGGCGACATGCCCCGCCCGCTGTCCTCGACGACGACGGTCAGCCTCCCCGGCCGGGGCTCATGGATGCGCACGGACACCTTACCATCGTCGTTGGTGGCATCCAGGGCATTTTGCACGATGTGCCCAAGCACCCGCTCCAGCCGCTCGGGGTGAGCCAGCACATGCGCGCCCTCCACCACCTCCGCGACCACGTCGACGGCCGGGCGCTGCAGGCGCTTGGCCTGGCGCACGCGCTCGGCGAGGGCGACGAGCTCGACCGCGCGCGGCGGATCGATCGAGCTCTTCTCCTGCAATTGCGCCATCAGGCCGCGCATGCGCGCTTCGACATGGGCCACGGTTTCCAGCATGTCAGCCTGAAACTCGGGATTGTGGCGGTGGCGCTCGGCGTTCTTGAGCATCAACGAGAGCTGCGCCACCAGATTTTTCAGATCGTGCACAACGAAGGCCGACATGCGGTTGAACGACTCGAACTTGCGCGCCTCGAGCAAGGCCTCGGTCGCCTGCATGCGCTCGAGATAACTCGCCGCCTGACGTTGCGCGGTCCTCAACAAATCCAGCACTTCCCAGTCGATCTCGAACCGGGCCCGCGGTGTGCGCAGGATGACGAAGCCGATCATGCTGCCCCCGGTCTTCAACGGCACTACCAGCCAGGCCTCGCGCAGGGACGACAGCCACTCCGGTAGCCGCAGCCCTTCGTAGGACTTGGGACGGCCACGGAACTCCTCGAGGTTGAGAATCCAGTCCCGCTCGTCGAGAAAGCGGATCAGACTCGAGTCCGCCCCTTCGATCGCCGCGACCTCCGGATGATTGAGGCGCGAATGCATCGCGTATCCGCCCGCGGCATTGCGCAGCCAGAGACCGCCGCCCGGGCTTTCGACCAGATCCGACAAGGCCTTGATCACCGACTGCCCGAGATCGAGACGCCCGTCCGCCGACGACAGCGCCTGGGTAAAGCGCAGCCACTCGGTACGGTAGTCGTAGCGGTACGGGAACAAGTGCTTGTTCACCAGCACGCGCAGGCGCGCCCGCTGGGCACCGGAAAACGCCACCACGCCGAGGAGCACCAGGCCGGCAAACAGCAAGGTCGCCTGCAGCGCCCTCCCCCAGTCGCCACCGAAGTAGCGCACGTAGTACCCGGCCCCCGCGATCACCAGCAGATACAGGCCAGTGGCCGCCAGTGCGGTGGAGTGGAAAGCGACCTCGCGAGACAGCGACATGCGCAGCGTCCATGCCGGATTGCGTGCGCCGGACACCGCAATGAGCGGAATCAACAAGGCATGGGCAAGCCCCCGGACCGACCAGACGTCGGCATCGAGGCGACCGAACAGAAATCCGTCGGCGAACAGGTAGAGTTCGAAGACATAGCCGGCACCGAGGGCCAGACAGAGCGGCTTGAGCGCCCAGCGCGATGCCGACGGAACGCCGCGGTACAACTGCTCGACCAGGACCAACCCGAGCACCGCGGCCGCCAGCCAGAACACCATGCCGCCCTCGCGTTGCCCGAAGGCAAGCCAACCCATGCCTTCGAGCAACTGCCCCACCACCACGAACGCGACCCCGAGTTGCGCCCAGCGGGTGCGCACGCCGAGCATGGGACGCAGCAGGACGATCAGAAAGCCGAACCAAGCGGCAGCGCGGACCACATCGAGCAGTACGCACATCTGCCCCAACCAGGCCGTTCCCTGAGCCGCATGCAGAGCGCACGCCGACGACCAGAATGCCGAGGCAAGGACCGTCGCAAGCAGCGCACCACCTGCCAGCCCGCCACGCCATGCCATGAACAGATATAGGCCGAAACCCAGATAGGCGACAGCCGCAGCCCCATAGCCCCAAGTGGCGACAACGTTGACCAATCGCCTCTCCCGCCCCAGATCCGGTGAGCCGGTCCCGATGCGCCGCGAGCGCAGCGGGGCCGGCCGCTCAGTGCGCGCCCTCGCCGGTCAGGACGACGCGCACGGTTTCGAACAGCACCAGCGTATCGAGGACCAGCGTGTGATTCTTCACATAGTAGAGATCGTACTGCAGCTTCTGCACCGCGTCGTCGACCGAGGCGCCGTACTGATAGCGGACCTGGGCCCAACCCGTGACCCCAGGCTTCACGCAGTGACGAATGCCGTAGAACGGGATCTCGCTGGCGAGTTGATCAACGAAATACGGCCGCTCAGGGCGCGGTCCGACGAGACTCATGTCGCCGACCAGGACGTTGAACAACTGCGGCAATTCATCGATGCGCAACTTCCGGATCACCCGCCCGACCCGGGTCACGCGGTCATCGTTCGATGACGCCCAGCGCGGTTTACCGTCCTTCTCGGCGTCGGTGCGCATGCTGCGGAACTTGATCACCTGAAATACCCGACCTGCAAGGCCGACCCGCTCCTGACGATAGAACACCGGCCCGCCGTCCTCGAAGAGGATCAGCAACGCGGCAAGAAGCATCAGCGGCAGCGCCAGCAGCAACAGCAGCAGCGCCATCGACAGATCGAAGCAGCGCTTCACCACCGAGCGTCCCAGCCCCTGACGGAACCCATCACCATAGATCAGCCAGCTTGCGCGCAGCGAATCGATCCGCACCTGCCCCTGAACGCGCTCGAAGAACGACGACAGATCCAGCACCTGAATGCCGGAGAGCTTGCAGTCGAGCAGTTCCCGCAGCGGCAGCACGCCCCCGCGCCGCTCCCTGACCGCGACGATGACTTCGTTGACCCGCTGCTGCCCGACCACGTCCATCAACCGCACGCCGCTGATCACCTTGCGCGAATCGACATCGACCGCATCATCATTCCCCGACGGAACGAAGCCGACGATGCTGTCCGCACTCTGCCCCGAGTGCATCAGTGCCCGCTGCACTGCAAGCGCATCCGCCCCGGTCCCGATGATCAAAGTACGGCGGGCGAACAGCCCCGACGCCTCGCGTCGATTGACCATCCCGCGCATCAACAGCACCACGCCGAGCAAGACCAGAACCGAGGCCTGCATCGCTCCCGACATGAAGCCCGCCCACGGCAGCACGCTGAACACAACGAAAGCGACCGGCACACTGACCAGCAGCGAAAGCGTCACACGTGCGAGCGCCTCCCGCTGCTCTCCCCCGACCGCAGGACGATAAAGCCCCATCGCTGTGTTCAACACCACCATCACAACGGAAAACGCCAGGGCCGACGGAACGACAGCCCCCCAGTCCACCTCATCGACATGCAGCTGCAGAGCGACCGCGATCACTGCCGTGACAAAAAGCAGCAAGCCATCAAACAGAATCTGTTGCAGCGTGTGCGACGGAAAGTAGTGACTGAACACCTTCAGCATGATCGACCTCGGCATCCACAGAACGCGATGGAGCCCAATGATTCGGCATCAACAAGCGCTGCCGCAATGGCACCACCTTAACCGACCACGGTAGATGGCGACGTTAAACCGATCACGGATAACAGACAGCGGTCGATCCCGGAGAAAGAAACGGTATGCGCCCGCCGGCTCTCCTGGCGCAGAAGGCCGCGATGTTATCACGAACGCATTCCCGAATATCATTCATAGAAATGCCATGAGGAATTACCGCATATTTGAGACGACGAAATGCATAAATTCGACATCCTTGCGAACAGCGGCGAACCGATTCTC
>JAEWVQ010000192.1 GCA_023459095.1 Pseudomonadota bacterium
TAGGTCATGGTCGCCCCCACGCTCAGGCGGTGGTCGCCCTCACCCATGCCGAGGTTGCCCTGCAGCGTGCGCCCGGAGAGCTGGCGCGAGTAGCTGATGGGCACGCCCAGCTCCCAGTTCTCGATGATGCCGGGGTAAGTCAGGCTCAGCGTCGACGAGAGCGCCAGGCCGTGGCTGCCGAAGGTGAGGTCGTCCGACTCCGGCGTCATGCCGCCGAGGTCGCCGGTTGCTCCCGGCACGCGCCGCGCCTTGGGGTTGCGCACGTCCACATAGGCCAGTTCGGCGAGGAAGTTGGCTTGCGGCGCGAGGAAGGTGCGGCCCAGGTTGATGAAGGTGTTGAGGTTGGTCTGCACCACGTCGGCCTTGGTCGCGGTCGGGATCGCGCTCGGCCCCAGCCGGGCGTTGACCAGCGCCGGCGCATCCTTGCGGTACGACACTTCGGCGCCGAGCGTGGCGAGGCCGAACGAGGTGCTGAAGGTGGCGCCCAGCATCTTGATGTTGTCGAAGTACTTGTGGCGGAAGCTCGGCGTCGCCCCCAGGTAGTACATGTCGACGTTGGGCGCGCGGTCGTGGTAGTTGAGGTAGATCAGGCCGACCTCGGTTTCGTCGGTGATCCGGTACTTGGCGCCGACGCCCCACTGCCCGGTCTTGGCCGGCTCGTCCTCGCCCGCCTTGCGCACCGCGCAGCGCATGGTGCCGGCCACCGAGATCATCAGGCACTCGGCGCCGGGGCCGACGATGTCCGAGGTGCTCATGAACGAGCCCGGCGCGTTGACGATGGTCTCGTGCCAGTTGTACTGGGCGTGCGCCATCAGCGAGAGCTTGTCGTTCACCTCGTACAGCATCGAGATCTGGTCTTCGGGCAGCAGCTGGTCCTTGACCTCGGTGCCGGGCACGCCGCTCTTGGTACCGTCCGCCGGCCCCTGCGCCGCCGAAATGCCGCCGATGAACAGCGTCTCGCCCCACGACACCACGTGCTTGCCCAGGCGCACGGTGGCGCGGCCCTGGTCGCCGACGCCGAACGAGGTGTAGGCGTAGGCGTCGAGCAGGCGGCTGTAGCCGCCGTGGTAGCGCCGGGTGTCGCTCGAGAAGCGGTCGGCCGCGCCGCCGAGCTTGTTCGGGTAGGTTGCCGCCGAGTTGTCGTTGCCCTGGTGGTAGACGTCGTCGTAGAAGGTGCTCGCCGACATCACGAAGCCGGTGTCGCCCTTCTTCAGCGTGGCGTCGAGCAGCAGGCTGACGCGGTTCGAGGTGAGCGAGCCCTTGTCGAAGTTGTTGTTGCCGTCATTGCCGTTGGCGTTGGTGGCGTTCGACGACAGCAGGCGGTCGGGATTCTCCAGCCGCGTCGACAAGGTGTAGGTGGTGGTCAGGCGCGACTCCAGCACCATGCCGTTGTCGAACTCGATGTTGTCGAACGCGAGCGCCGGAGCGCCCACGCCCATGCCGATCAAGGCCAGCGCGACCGGCTTCATTTTCTTGTGCATTTGCATGCTGCATGCTCCCTGAGGTCGGTCGGTCACTGGCCCATGGCGCGCAGCGCAGCCGGGGTGTACATGTCGGGGGTGAGGTCGCCCTTGTTGAGGACGAAGGCCTTGTCGCGCTCCTGGATCAGGTTGAAGCCGATGTAGGCGCCCGAATTGAGGTCGTGATAGAACGAGGTGCCGGCCTGCCAGGCGTTGAGGTCGAAGGCGTAGTAGTGGTTGATGAAGCCGTGCTGCCACAGCTGACCGCGCTGGTCGTAGTAGTCGCCCACCGAGGCCTGCCAGTTGTCCTCGTCGATGAACAGCACGCGCTTGCCGAAGGCATGGCGATAGCCTTCCTTCAGCGTGCCCTCCAGCACCCACACGCGACGCAGCTCATAGCGCAGCATGTCGGGATTGGCGTGCCCCTTCTTGAGCAGGTCGGCGTACTTCACGTCCTTGCTGTGGACGCGGTACGAGTTGGCCGGGATGTACATCTCCTTCTTGCCGTGCAGCTTCCACTCGTAGCGGCTGGGGTCGCCGTTGAGGATGCGGTCCTGGTCGATGGTCAGCTTGCCCGAGGTGCCGGCCATCGGCGAATCGAAGCCGTAGGTGGGGAGCTGGCGCACGCGGCGGGTACCCGGGTCGTACTGCCAGGCCAGACGCTTGTTCTTGGCGAAGTTCACCGGCTCCTGCGAGGCGGTCCACGAGCCGCGATCACGCTCGGGGAGCAGCGCGCCGGTGAGCGAGTAGGCCATCAGCCCTTCCATCGGTTTGCCGATTTCGCCGGGCTGGGTGACGATGTTGAGGTTCTTGTTAACCTGCCGGCCCCAGGTGATGCTGCCGTCGGAGGAGACGTCGGCGATGTCGCGCACGATCTCCTCGGTGAACGCGCGGTACGGGAAGTTCATGTTGGCCAGCACTTCCATCGGCGCCTTGGGGATCGGGAAGCCGATCGGCCCTTTGTAGCCGGTGTAGCCCAGGCCGCCGTCGATCAGCTCGGCTTCGAGGGCGTTCTTCTTGGCGACCGCACAGATCTCGTCCGGATAGCGGAAATCGCGCCGCGTCTGATAGACCTGAATGCGGAAGGTGTCGGGAAAGCGCTTGAACATCGCCTTCTGGCCTTCGCTCAGCTTGTCCGCGTACTTGTCGACGTTGGCCGCGGTAATCTCGAACAGCGGCTTGTCTTCGGGATACACGTCCACCGGGTGCTGACCCACATGCGGGGTGAACTGGACATGCGGCGGCTTGCCCAGCCACTTGCCGGAGAAGGCCGGGATGCTGCCATCGGCATTGGGACCGGCTTCGGCGCCGATGCAGGTCAGTTCCTTGCCGAGCTTGGCGGCTTCGGCCTCGCTGACTTTGGCCATGGCACTGCCGGTGGCCAGCGACAACGCAATCGTCGTCATGACCGGCGCCCAGACGCGGGTATTCATCATCTAAGTCTCCTTCCTGGTGGGATTTTTTTGTTCCCGATTGATCCAGCGAACTGGATGCGGAGGGCATGCCGGCATGCGCCGCTACCACTCCTGCATCCACCTTCATTGTTTTTCGGACTGTCCGCGGTCACATCGTCCGATGAGACTAAATCGGGTAACAGTGCTGGATTCGACCGCCCTCAAGCGGCGATTCAAGCGGCGAACAGGGTGCTGCGCAGCTGGCTCTTGAGCAGCTTGCCGGCCGGATTGCGCGGCAGCGCATCGGCGACCACGCGCACCACCGCCGGCACTTTGTAGGCCGCCAGATGGGCGGCGACGTGGGCGCGCACCGCGTCGGCGTCGAGCGCGCAGCCCTCGCGCACCGCGACCACCGCCGCCACCGCCTCGCCGGTTTCGTCGTCGGGCAGCGGAAACACCGCGGCCTCGAGCACGTCGGGCAGACGCAGCAGGCAGGATTCGACCTCGGCCGCGGCGATCTTCTCGCCGCAGCGGTTGATCACGTCCTTGAGGCGGTCGATGACGAACAGGAAGCCCTCGTCATCGACGTAGCCCACGTCGCCGGTGCGGAACCAGCCGTCGCGCAGCGCCGCGGCGCTCGCCTCCGGGTTGCGCCAGTAGCCGTCCATCAGGCTCACCCCGCGCAGCCAGATCTCGCCCGGCTCGCCCGCGGGCAGCGCCTCGCCGGCGGCATCGACGATGCGCACCTCGACGATGGGCGAGGTCGGCCCCGCGCTGCGCGGCTTGTAGGCGAACAGCGCGCCCGACGCCGCGGCGCCGACACCGTTGGTCTCGGTCAGGCCGAAACCGATCCCGGACAGCGAATCGGGCCGGCGTTGCATGACGTCGTCGATCAGGCGCTGCGGCAGGCCGGCACCCCCGAAACCGAGGCCGGCGAGGCTGCCGGTCTGCGCCGGATCGTCGAACGCGGGCTGCGCCAGCAGCTGCATGACCATCGACGGCGCGCCGTTGAACTGGGTGATCTGCTGCGCGCGGATCAGTTCGATGGCCTGCGCCGGGTCCCAGCGCGGCAGGAACACCAGGCGGCGACCGTTGCGCAGCGAGGCCAGCAGCTGCGCATGCAGGCCGCTGACGTGGAACAGCGGCACCGCGGTAAGCGTGGTCGGCGCGATGCCGCGCGCCATCAGCGCGGCGACCGCCGTGGGCGAGGTCATGCCCGAGAGCGCGCCGATGTAGTCGATGTTGAACAGCGCCTGGCACACCGCGCGCTGCGACGACAGCACGCCCTTGGCGCGGCTGGTGGCGCCGGAGGTGAACAGGATCAGCGCCGGGTCCTCGGCGGCGAGCGCCGGCGGCTCGACCGGCGCCGCCGGCTGCGCGACCAGCGCGCGGTAATCGTCGATC
>JAEWVQ010000193.1 GCA_023459095.1 Pseudomonadota bacterium
ACGTCGATGAGCACGAGTTCAAGACCGAACTGACCAAGGAACAACTAGCTAAGCTTCTCGTCTTTAAGGAGCAGATGGCTAGCGTTCTTGGGAAAGAGACGTTCGACCGACTCAGGCGAGAAGGCGCTCTCGTAACTGGGGACACGGCGCTCATCACCAATATCGCGGTTGAAATCGGACAAAATCGAAGTTCGTGGCGAGGGTTGACGCTACTCAATTCTGATTCGACCGAATATTGGGGCTGGATTCTTTCGAAGGTCCTCCGCTTCGTCCCTGGCGGCTGGGATGTGACCTATACGAAGTTCATCGAGTTCGTGAGAGTCTTGTCGGCAAACTGGACAAGCTCGATTCCTGAGCTACTGGACGCGCTTGACACGGCGGATGTGACGATCGAGGAGTTTTTCAGACTGGAGAAGAACGCGACATTCAAGCTGACGGCTCTTCTAAGCGACATCAACGTCATTCAGAAGGAGATCATGCCTGAACAGCATGTCGACATCTCCCCCTTCATAGCCCGTCTCTCGAAGGCGTTCCTGCCCTCATGCGTTCTCGAACTGGAGGAATATGGGCTACCGCGGATGCTGTCGAAGCAGATTCATTCCGCCAAACTTATTGACTTCGAGGACGAGAGCCTCACGCTTCATCGCGCATTGGATGTATTGAATGAGAAGCGCGGTGAAATCACGACCATGCTTGAAGCCCTGGATCCGTTCGACAGATATGTCCTCGATTACTTCTTCGATGGCATTTCAAGGCAGTAGGTGAGTTTTTTCAATTCCGATTCAACGGCTGGTAGCTAGCGGATTGCTGACCGCGTCAGTGGCGCAACCTAGCGGCAGTACTGGCCGATTTGCAGCCCATCCAACCAACTCGCCAAAATCAAACATCAAACCCCACACCCCCTCAAAACCCCAAAGCAATCCACCAAAAGCTCACCTAAACCAAAAGAGAATCCGCGAGCGCCCTTCTTCCGCTACGCGGACCTTGCCCCTCCCCAACGAGAACACCGCAATGTCCCACTTCCTCCGCCGCTTCCCCGTCCTCCTCGCCGCGCTCCTGCTCGGTGCCTGCATGTCCCACCCTCCGGCGCCTTC
This sequence comes from Pseudomonadota bacterium, assembly GCA_023459095.1. Classification (GTDB taxonomy): domain Bacteria; phylum Pseudomonadota; class Gammaproteobacteria; order Burkholderiales; family Rhodocyclaceae; genus JAEWVQ01. The sequence continues at coordinate 1,095 of JAEWVQ010000193.1, forward strand.
CGTGGTCGAGGTGCCGGCGGGTGCGGAGGGCGGGCAGATGGAGTTCGCGCTCGCCAGCGGCGACTATCTGTGCGATCTGGGGGTGCGGGTGGGTGTGGCGCGCGACCACGCCGCGCCCGCCAGCCGGCAGCTCACGGTGCGCTGGAGCGGGCGCCAGTACCAGCTGCAGCGCGACCCGTCCTACTCCGGCCTGCCGCGTTTCGAAGACCGCGCCAGCGGGCTGGTGTGGATCGACCTGCCGTGGAAGAGCGTGCTGCTCGACGGCCACACGCACAAGCCGCTGGCCACCGAATGCCGGCCAGCCTGAGCCCCGGCGCCTGCAGCGCTGCGGCCACGCCTCGCGCCGATAAGGGCGCGGCGTCCTGAGCGATCAGCCCAGTTCGGCCAGAAAGCGCGCGCGCGCCTGTTCCAGCCTGACGCGGCCGGCGTCATCCACGCATTCGAGCGCGCTGCGGTGATAGCGCTCGAACGCGGCCGTGATCCGGGCCAGATCCAGTGCGGGCCGCTTTTCCGGGGGCGGCGGGGGCGGAGCTTCGCCGGGAACGGGCTGAAGCGCGGCATGCTTGGGAATGAACTCGACGCCGCTGGACTCCCCGGCGGCAGTCATCGGGCCGACCTTGGTGTAGATCTGGCCCTTGAACAGGAAGCGGGTACCGAGCGGAATCAGGTGGATCTTCATGGCGTGCGCGCAGACGATGGACAGGCGTGCAGTGTACTGCCTCGGCGTTCCGCGCCGGCGCCCCGTTCCACCCCCGCTCTCGGCCGCTTATGGCCGGCGCGCCTGCGCGCATCCTGCCGCGCACCGTAACCGGCCGATTCGCCGTATGCTGCCGGCCCCGCCGCTCCCCGCACCGCGCGCACCATGCCCGATCTCGCTCCCATCTACCGCCATGTGGACGACGCCCTCATCGTCGCCGACAAGCCCGCCGGGCTGTTGTCGGTGCCGGCGCGCGGCGCGGAGCGGCAGGACTGCCTGGCCGCGCGGGTGCAGGCGGCGTATCCCGATGCGCTGATCGTGCACCGGCTCGACATGGCGACCTCGGGCCTGATCCTGCTCGCACGCGGTGCCGAGATGTTGCGCGCGCTCAGCCTCGGTTTCGAGCGCCGCCAGGTCGGCAAGACCTATGTCGCGCTGGTCCACGGCCACCTCGCCGACGACAGCGGCGAAATCGACCTGCCGCTCGCCGCCGACCCCGTTCACCGCCCGCGCCAGATCGTCGATGCGGTGCAGGGCCGGCGCGCGCTCAGCCGCTACCGCGTGCTCGACCGCTACGGCAGCGGCGCGACGGCGATGTCGCGCGTCGAACTCAAGCCGGTCACCGGGCGCACCCATCAACTGCGCGTGCATCTGCAGGCGATCGGCCACCCCATCGTTGGCGATCCGCTTTACGCCGCGCCCGACAGCGCCGCGCGCCACGGCCGCCTGCATCTGCACGCCGCAGCGATCGCCTTCATCCACCCGCGCACGCGGCTGCCGCTGTGCGTCGATAGCGCGCCGCCGTTCTGACGCGCGGTGCGCGGCTAGGGCGTGCGCTCGGGCATGAGCAGTTCGAGTTCGTGGGCGCGCTCGGCGGTCATGCTCATCATGCAGTCGCTGGCGGCGACGCGCGCCATCGAACCGCCGTCGGGATCGTAGTAGAACGCGCAATTGCCGTCGCGAAAGCTGATCCACGCGCGCTGCGCGTCCTGCAGCTGCTTCTGGCGCGCCGCGTTCAGGGTGGCGCGCAAGGCCTTGTAGGCCTGGTTGAGGCGGGCGTCCTGGCGCTCGGTCTCGGTGCCGATGCATTCGATCATGTCGGCGGTGACCCCGCCGGCGCGCGCCAGGCAAAGCTCCAGCACCTTGCCCGGCCCGGGGTTCTGCGCCGCCGCCGGGGCCGCTGCGCCCAATAGCGCACCGCACAGCGCGGTGCCCAAAAATAGCGTCGTGGGGTGCTTCATGCGTGGTTCCCGTTCATGCCGAATGCGTCATTGTCCGCGACCCGGCACCGCACCGCGAGTCTTCTTCAGCTCCCCGCCACCAGCCGCCCGAGCGCGTGCAGGGCGAGGCCGATGAGACCGCCGACCACGGTGCCGTTGAAGCGGATGTACTGCAGGTCGCGGCCCACGCTGAGTTCGAGTTCGCGCACCAGATGGCGCTCGTCCCAGTTCTTCACGGTGCGCGCAATGTGTTCGGTGACGCCGCTGCGCAGGCGCTCGGTGAGGCCGCGGGCGCTGCCCAGCACGTGGGCGTTGAGCGCGGCGCGCAGCGCCGGGTCGGCGGCGAGCTGCGCGCCCACGGCCTGCAGCGCGCCTTCCAGATGGCGACCGAGGGCGGAATCCTCCGCCGCCAGATCGCGGCGCAGCGCGGCGTGGATGTCGTCCCACAGCCCATGGACGTAGGCCTGGACGTCGGCGCGGTCGATGAGGCGCTGCTTGATCGCATCCACCTGCGCCGCCACCGCGGGGTCGGTGCGCAGGCGCGCGATGTAGTCCGCCACCCAGGCCTCGTAATTGCGCCGCACCGGGTGCGCGGGCGAAGACAACACCTCGCGCAACTCCTCGGTGAGGGCGAGGGCGAGGCGCTCGGCGAGGCGGTCGCCGATGCCTTCGGTGGAGCGGAGCAGATCGACCGCGCCGACCACGCGCGGCCATTCCTTGCGCGCGTGCTTCACCAGCAGAGCGGAGACGCGCGTCTTGACCTCGTCGTCGCCGAGGTAGGCGGCGAGGCGCTCCAGCGCGGCATCGAGCAAGGCCTGGTGGCGGCCGTCGCGGGTGAGCAGGCCGAGCACCTCGCCGGCGGTCGCTGCCGCGTCCCAACGGCGCAGCGCGTCGCTCGCGAAGCGCGCGATCACCTCGCGCACCGCAGCCTCGTCGAGCAGGTCGAGCGCTTCCAGCGCGGCCTTGCGCGCGCCGCGCGCGAAACCGCGCATCTGCTCGGGCTCGCCCAGCCAGCGCGCCAGCCGCGCCGCCGGGTCGAACACGCGCAGGCGTTCGAGCAGGGTGTCGGGGTCGAGGAAGTGGTCGCGCACGAAATGCGCGAGGTTGTCGCCGAAGCGCGCCTTGTTCGCCGGGATGATCGCGGTGTGCGGAAACGGCAGCCCGAGCGGGCGGCGGAACAGCGCGACCACCGCGAACCAGTCGGCGAGCGCGCCCACCATCGCCGCCTCGCAGAACGCGCGCAGCCACGCCCAGCCGCCCTGCCCGCCCATCAGCTGGCTGGCGACGAAACCGCCCGCCATCGCGCACAACAGGACGAGCGCGCCGAGCTTCATGCGCCGCAACGCGGCGACGCGCGGGTCGGCAAGGTCGGCGGTGGAGGGCTTGGGGATCATCGGCGGCGGATGGGGCGGATGGAGCGGACGGTGGATCGCGAGGACGGAAGCGGCGGGCGGAGCGCTCACGCAGGCACGACTTCTGCTTTTTCTGCGCTACCCTTCGCCTTCGGCGACACATCATAACGACGCAACAGGACAGCCCCCATGAGCACAGCGCAGGATTTCACCTGGACCGACGCCTTCCTTCTCGGCTACGGCCCGATGGACGACACCCATCGCGAGTTCGTCGACATCGTCAACGGCCTCCTCACCTGTCGCGACGACGAACTCGCCGCGCAGATGCGCGCCTTCATCGTGCATGCCGAGGCCCATTTCGGCGAGGAAAACGCCTGGATGAAGGAAACCGCGTTTCCCGCCGCCGACTGCCATGCCGACGAGCACGCCGCGGTGATGAAATCGGCGCTCGAGGTCGAACCCATGGTGCAGGGCGGCAACATCGCCATCGGCCGCGCCTTCGCCGCCGAACTGGTGCGCTGGTTCCCCGGCCACGCCGACTACATGGACGCCTCGCTGGCGCAGTGGATGGCCAAGCGCAAGCTCGGCGGCGTGCCCGTGGTGTTGCGCCGCAACCTGTCGTTCGAACGCTGAGCCGCGGGCCACGGCGCCAGCGCCTTCAGCGGTCGCGGATCTCGACCTCGCGGATGACCTCGCCCTCGATCACCATGCCGCCGCCCGGCGGCTGCGCACGCGCGCCGTCCGCATAGCCGCCGCCCATGCGGCCATCCATGCGCTCGCGCATCGCCTTGCGCAGCGCGCGCGTCTTCCACCACATGTAGCCCCACACCGCCGCGCCCACGGTCAGCACCACGGCGAACAGCACCACCGAGAACATCAACGCGAGGCCGAACAGCAGCAGCGTGGTCGCCACCGCGACGATCTTCTGCACCAGGCCGCCGGATCCGGTGGGGTTACGGGGAAATCGGTCGTAAGGGCTCATCCGCCTCGTCCATCGAAATAAAAGGGCGCGCCGGCCGCAGCCGGCGCACCCGGTCAGAGGGCAGGCGGCGCAAAAAATTCCCCGCCGCCGCCATCCGCTTACACCGGTGCGCGGTCGATCGCCGACAGCGCCGGGTTCACGTCGAACACGCGCGCACGGATGCCGCGCACGCCGAAGCCCTCCAGGCGCGCGGTGTGCATGGTGCGATAAGCCTCGGCGCTGGCGCGGTCGGCGAACAGGTAGATGCCGCCGGCTTCGCCCGCTTCGGCGTTCTCCGTCCAGATCTTCCAGATCAGCCCGGGTTCGCCGGCGATCGATGCGGCCAGCCCCTGCATCGCCTCCGCCATGGCCTCGCCCCACGGGCCACCGTAGGGAAAATCGACCTGCAACAAGACCGCCATGATGCCTCCTCGAAAATCACGCCCCGCGCTCGGCGCCGATGCACGCCGCCGCGGTGAACAATACGTCGGTGGATGAGTTCAGCGCGGTTTCCACCGAATCCTGCACCACGCTGATGATGAAGCCGATCGCCACCACCTGCATCGACACTTCCGCCGGAATGCCGAACAGGCTGGTGGCCAGCGGAATGAGCAGCAGCGAGCCGCCCGCCACCCCCGACACCCCGGCGGCGGACAGCGCCGCCACCACGCACAGCAGGATCGCGGTCGGAATGTCCACCGCGATCCCCAGGGTGTGGGCGGCGGCCAGCGTCATCACCCCGATGGTGACCGCCGCGCCCGCCATGTTGATGGTCGCGCCGAGCGGGATGGTGACCGAATAGGTGTCCTCGTGCAGCCCCAGACTGTCGCACAACTGCAGATTCACCGGAATGTTGGCCGCCGAGCTGCGCGTGAAGAAGGCGGTGATGGCGCTGCCGCGCAGGCAGGCGAACACCAGCGGATACGGGTTGCGGCGGATCTGCGAGAACACGATCAGCGGATTGACCACGAGCGCGACGAACACCATCGCCCCCACCAGCACGGCGAGCAGGCGCGCGTAGCCGGCGAGCACGCCGAGGCCGGTCTCGGCCACGGTCGAGGCGACGATGCCGAACACCCCCAGCGGCGCCAGCCGGATCACCAGCCGGACCACCGCCGACACGCCGTGGGCGAGGTCGGCGAGCACCGCCTTGGTCGATTCCGCGGCGTGGCGCAGGGCGAGGCCGAGGCCGATCGCCCACGCCAGGATGCCGATGAAATTGGCCTCGGCGAGCGCGCTCACCGGATTGACGAATACGCTGGCAAGCAGGTTCTTCAGCACCTCGCCGATGCCGCCGGGCGCGCTCGCCGCCACCCCCTCTGTGTTCAGCACCAGGGCGGTGGGAAACAGGAAGCTGGCCGCCACCGCGACCAGCGCCGCGGCGAGCGTGCCGACCAGGTACAGCAGCAGCACGCGGCGCACATGGGTGGGCTGGCCGTGGCGGTGGCTGGCGATCGCCGACGCCACCAGGATCAGCACCAGCACCGGCGCCACCGCCTTCAGCCCGGCGATGAACAGGTTGCCGACGAAGGCGGTGGCAGCAGCGGACTCGGGCGCGATCAGCGCGAACAGCGCGCCGAGCACCATGCCGATGGCGATCTGGCTGACCAGGCCGATGCGGCCGAGCAGTGTGAAGAATGGATTGGCGTGGGGAGTCGTCATGGCTCAGGGGCCTCAGGGCAAACGGGCAGTGCCGGCGCGCACCGGCGTCGAACAAGGCCGGACCGCACTGCGCGCGGCATCCATCATCGATGCATAAGATTCGGAAAAGAAAGGAAATTTTAACGCAAAGCCGGTACTTTGCCGGTACCGCGGCGCATGGCCAGCGGCCGCGAAAGCCCCTAATATGCCGCTCCGATCAACCCCGCCCCGCCCGCGCGGCGCCCTGCCGGCCGCCGCCGCCACGACTCCGTCATGACCCTCGAACTGCTCTGGGTGTTCGGCCTCCTTGCCGCCTGCATCGTCGCCTTCATCGCCAACCGCCCGCGCATGGACGTGGTCGCCCTCCTCGCCCTCGTCGGCCTCGTGCTCGGCGGCACGCTCAGCGTCGGCGAGGCGCTCGCCGGCTTCAGCGATCCGAGCGTGATCCTGATCGCCGCGTTCTTCATCATCGGCGAAGGCCTGGTGCGCACCGGCGTCGCCTTCCGCGTCGGCGACTGGCTGGTGGCGAAGGCCGGCAACAGCGAAACCCGGCTGCTGGTGCTGCTGATGCTCGCGGTCGCCGGGCTCGGCTCGGTGATGAGCTCCACCGGCGTGGTCGCGCTCTTCATTCCGGTGGCGCTCAGCGTGGCCGCGCGCATCGAGGCCGCGCCCGGCCGGCTGATGATGCCGCTCGCCTTCGCCGGGCTGATCAGCGGCATGCTGACCCTGGTCGGCACCCCGCCCAACCTCGTGGTCAACAGCGAACTTGCGCGCCTGGGCATCGCCGGCTTCGGCTTCTTCGACTTCACGCCGGCGGGCCTCATCATTCTCGCGCTCGGCATCGGCTACATGCTGGTCGCGCGGCGCTGGCTCGCCGTCGGCGCGGTGACGCAAGGCGGCCGCGGCCAGCGCCGGCGGCGGCTGCGCGAACTCGCCGCCGACTACGAGCTGCTCGACCGCGCCCGCCGCCTGCTCGTCGCCGCCGGCTCGCCGATGATCGGCCACACCCTGGGCGAACTGCAGCTGCGCGCACGCTACGGCGCCAACGTGGTCGCCATCGAACGCCAGCGCCAGTTCGGCCGCGTCATGCTGACCACCTCGGCGAACCGCGAGATTCTCGCCGGCGACATCCTGCTGGTCGATTTCGCCCGCGCCGAGCTCGATCTCGAACGCTTCTGCGCCGACATGCGGCTGCAGGACCGCGCCTTCAAGAACGACTACTTCACCGACCTCACCCGCGAGCTGGGGCTGGCCGAAGTCACCATCCCGCCGGGCTCGGCGCTGATCGGCAAGACCATCCTCGAGCTGCGCATGCGCTCGCAGCGCGGCATCAACGTCATGGGCCTGCGCCGCAACGGCCAGTCGCTCGGCGACACCCTGCTCGGGGAAAAGCTGAAGATGGGCGACACCCTGCTTATCGCCGGCACCTGGAAGGCGATCCGCCTGCTCCACACTCAGGCGCACGATTTCCTCGTGCTCAGCCTGCCGGCGGAAATCGACGAGGCCGCGCCCGCCGCGCGCCGCGCGCCGCTGGCCTTGCTGGCGCTGGCGGTGACCGTCGGCCTGATGATCTCCGGCGCCGTGCCCAACGTCATCGCCGCGCTCATCGGCTGCCTGCTGATGGGCGCCTTCCGCTGCCTCGACATGGACAGCGCCTACCGCTCCATCCACTGGCAGAGCCTGATCCTCATCGTCGGCATGCTGCCCTTCGCCACCGCCCTGCAGAAGACCGGCGGCATCGACCTCGTGGTCGGCAGCCTGCTCGAACTCACCGGCGACGCCTCGCCGCGCGTGGTGCTGGCGACCCTGTTCGTGCTCACCGCGGTGGTCGGCCTGTTCATCTCCAACACCGCGACCGCGGTGCTGATGGCGCCGATCGGCATCGGCCTCGCGCAGCAGCTCGGGGTCTCGCCCTATCCGTTCGCGATGACGGTGGCGCTCGCCGCCTCGGCGGCGTTCATGACCCCGGTGTCGTCGCCGGTGAACACCCTGGTGATCGGCCCCGGGCACTACCGCTTCATCGACTTCGTGCGCATCGGCGTGCCGTTCACCGTGATCGTGCTGGCGGTGTGCGTGGCCGTGCTGCCGCTGCTGTTTCCGTTGTAAGGCGCGGCCGGCCGCCCGCCTTCAACCCTGCCGCTTTACCCTTTTACGCACACCACCTGGCGCAGCGTGTGCACGACCTCGACCAGATCGGCCTGCGCCGCCATCACCGCGTCGATGTCCTTGTACGCCATCGGAATTTCGTCGATGACTTCGGCGTCCTTGCGGCACTCGACGTGGGCGGTGGCGCGCACCTGGTCGGCCACGGTGTAGCGCTTCTTCGCCTGGGTCCGGCTCATCGTGCGGCCGGCGCCGTGGCTGCACGAGCAGAACGCTTCCGCATTACCCCGCCCGCGCACGATGAAGCTCTTCGCCCCCATCGACCCCGGGATGATGCCGAGCTGCCCCGGATGCGCCGCCACCGCGCCCTTGCGCGTGACCAGCACCTCGCGGCCGAAGTGGGTCTCGCGCTGCACGTAGTTGTGGTGGCAATTCACCGCCTCGACGTCGGCGGCGAACGGCCGCGCGATCACCCGGCGCGCGGCGGCGACGACGTTCTCCATCATCAACGCGCGATTGCGCCGCGCGAAGTCCTGTGCCCAACCCACCGCCTCGACGTAGTCGTCGAAATGCGCGCTGCCTTCCTCGAAATAGGCGAGGTCGCGGTGCGGCAGATTGGCGATGTGGTGGCGCATGTCGGCCTGCGCGAGTTCGATGAACAGGTTGCCGATCGCATTGCCCACGCCGCGCGAACCCGAATGCAGCATGAACCACACGCGCTCGGCCTCGTCGAGACAGACCTCGATGAAGTGGTTGCCGGTGCCCAGGGTGCCGAGGTGCTTGCGGTTGTTGGTGTTGACGAGGCGCGGGTACTTGTCGGTGATGCGTTTGAAGCCGGGGTGCAGCGCCGCCCACACCGCGTCCACCGCGGCCGGCGGCTCGTCCCACGCCCCCGGATCGCGCCGCCCCGGGCTGCGCCCGTGCGGCACCGCAGCTTCGATCGCACTGCGCAGCGCGGAGAGGTTGTCGGGCAGGTCGGCGGCGGTGAGCGTGGTGCGCGCCGCCATCATGCCGCAGCCGATATCGACGCCGACCGCGGCCGGAATGATCGCGCCCACGGTGGGGATCACGCTGCCGATGGTCGAGCCCTTGCCCAGGTGCACGTCGGGCATCACCGCCAGATGGCGATAGATGAAGGGCAGGCGCGCGGTGCGCAGCAACTGCTCGCGCGCCTCGGCCTCCACCGGCACGCCCCGGGTCCACATCTTGACCGGCGCGCCCTGCGCCGCGGTCAGCGTTTCATGGGCACTCATCGGTGTTCCCGCCTCGTATCCGTTGCCATCGGTGCCGGCCGCGGCCCTACATCAGGCCGAGGCCGCGCAGCACCATCACCCCCAGGCTGGTGGTGAGCAGCGACCCCAGCGTGGTGAGGGCGATGATGTTGGCGGCGAGCGCGGCGTTGCCACTCATCGCCCGCACCATCACGTAACTCGCCGCCGCGGTCGGCGCCGACGACATCAGCAGCAACACGCCCAGCTCGATGCCGCGAAAGCCCGCGAGCGCGCCGCCGGCGGCGAACAGCAGCGGCACGAGCACGAGCTTGCTCGCGGTGGCGAACAGGGTGCTGCCCATTTCCTCGCGCAGGCTCTTGAAGTCGAGCGAGGCGCCGGTGCACAGCAGCGCCAGCGGCAGGGTGAGATCGGCGAGGTACTTGCCCGACTGCAGCGCCAGGCGCGGCAGCTCGATGCCCAGCCACGACACCGGCAGCGCCAGCACGATGCCGATGATCAGCGGATTGGTGGCGATGCCGCGCACGATGCGGCCGGCGCCCTGGCTCTTGTGCAGCGAGCGGGAGAGCGTGATCACCGAGAGCACGTTGAACAGGATGGTGATCAGCCCGAGGTAGAGCGAGGCCGCCGCCAGCGCCGCGTCGCCGTAGGCATTGACGCAGTAGGCGAGGCCGATGATGCCCATGTTGGAGCGGAACGCGCCCTGCACCACCACGCCGCGATCGCGCGCCGGCGCGACGAAGCGCCGCGCCAGCGCCTCCAGCAGCAGATACACCGCCACCGTGGCGCAGGCGCCAAAGGCGATGAGGGCGAAGTTGGCCGATTCCTCGAAGCGCGTGGTGCCGATGCTGATGAACAGCAGCGCCGGCAGCGCGATCGTGAACACCAGGCGCGAACCGACCGCGACGAAGGCGTCGGTGAGCATGCCGACGCGCATCAGCCATACCCCGAGGGCGAGGATGACGAAGATCGGCCCGGTCACCGAAAAGGAAAAACCGAGGATGTCGAGAAACTCCGTCATGCCCTGCCCCGCGCCGCCGCCAAGAAAGCGCGCGACTGTACGCCGCGCGGCACGGGGCGACAATTGCGGACCTCACGGGGGCGGCTCCCCGGCGCGGCGGCACCACGACGCGCTCACTGCACCGCGCCCCCGGCCTCGAGCCCCGCCGCGGCGCGGGCGCGCTGCTTGGCGGCGACGAAATCGCCGCGGGCGATGTAGAGCAGGTCGCCGAGCTTGAGCATGAGCTGGTTCTCGTGGTGGCTGAGCACGCCGTCGGCGAACGCCACCTCCCACAGATGCTCGACCACTTCGAGCTTCTGCGCGGCGCTGAAACCACGGTTGAGCTGCGAGGTGAAGCTGTACAGGTCGGGGGCGTCGCGCGAGGTGGTCTCGGCGAGCTCGAACAGGCGCTCGACCTCGTCGTCGGCGAGCGCGAAACGGCGGCGCAGGGCCTCGATCGCCACGCCGCGCTCGGCCAGGGTCGATTCGGCATCGGCGCGCATCATCTCCACCAGCAGCACCGCACTCGCCAGTTGCAGATGATGGGTGGCGTCGGCGGCGGGCGCCGGCGCCGCGGCGAACAGGCCGAACAGTTCCTTGAGTGTGCTGAGCATGGGCGGATTTCCGTACTGCGGCGAAGCCGGGTGTGAAAGCAGGGTTTGAGCGCGCGCGGCGGCGGAGTTCCCGGCGGCCGCGCGCCGCCGCCATGGTACGGCCCCGGCCGCGCATTGTTCGGCGCTGCCCGGCAATGCCCTGCAACAGTTCCACCGTGCGTGCCCGCGCCCCGTAGCGCTACCTTCTGCGACCTCGACGGCTGCGCCCGGCACGCGCAGTCCGACCCTCGCCCCACGTTCCGGAAGGAAGATCATGAAGCGCTCGCATCCCCCCACCCGCCTCCCGCGCCTCGCTACGCTGGCCGCCGGCTGGCTGCTCGGCCTGACGGCGCTGTCCGTCCAGGCCGGCGACGAGCTGTGCCTCGGCGTTCTCGACCGGGTTCGGGTGACCGGCAATCTGGTGGTGCCCGCGGGCGAGGTCTGCATCCTCGACGGCAGCCGCATCCACGGCAATGTGGACGTCGAGCGCGACGCCACGCTGAAGATCCACGGCGCGCGCATCGCCGGCAACCTGCGCGCGGCCCGCGCCGAGCGCCTGGTCGTCGACGACACCGAGGTGCGCGGCAACCTGCAGGTCCGCCGCAGCGGGGCGGTGGCGGTGGTCGCGAGCCATGTCGCGGGCAACGTGCAGCTCGACGGCAATCGCGGCGAGCTGCACATCGCCCACAACGAGATCGACGGCAATCTGCATGTGGCCGACAACCACGGCGGGCTCACCCTCCACCGCAACCGCATCGCCGGCAACCTGCACTGCGCCGGCAACAGGCCGCGGCCCGACGGTCGCGGCAACCACGTGCGCGGCAACGATCGGGGGCAGTGCCGGCGGCCGGCCCATGACCGATAATCGCCCCTCTCCGCCCTTGCTCCCCGCGACCATGTCCCAGACCGTCCTCCCCGTTGCCCTCGACAAATCCTGGCGCCTGCTCAACCACGGCCCCACCGTGCTGGTCGCCAGCGCCCACGGCGGGCGGCGCAACCTGATGGCCGCGGCGTGGACCATGCCGCTCGATTTCGCCCCGCCCAAGGTCGCGGTGGTCATCGACAAAAGCACGCTGAGCCGCGAGCTGATCGAGGCCTCCGGCGAGTTCGTGCTCGCCGTGCCCACGCGCGCGCAGGCCGCGCTCACGCTCGCCGTGGGCTCGCGCTCCGGGCGCGACGGCGACAAGTTCGCCGCGCTCGGCATCGACACCTTCGCCGCCGAGCGCGTCGCCGCGCCGCTCGTCGCCGGCTGCATCGGCTGGCTCGAATGCCGCGTGCTGCCCGAACCGCACATCCAGAACACCTACGACCTGTTCCTCGCCGAGATCGTCGCCGCGCGCGCCGACGCCGCGCTGTTCCGCGACGGCCACTGGCATTTCGACGGCCCCGAGACGCGCAGCATCCACTACATTGCCGGCGGCCATTTCTTCGCCACCGGCGAGGCGTTCGAGACCGCGGAGCCGGCATGAAGGCGCCGCGCTGGGGGCAGCGCGTCAAGCTCCAGCACCTGCGCACGGTGCTCGCGGTGGCGCACAACGCCAGCCTGATGCGCGCCGCCGAGGAGCTCGGCCTGACCCAGCCGGCGATCACCAAGATCCTCCACGAACTCGAGGACGAGCTCGGCGTACAGCTCTTCGTGCGCACCAGCCGCGGCACCCACTGCACGCCCTTCGGCAGCATCCTCGCCGAGCACGCGCGCCTGGTGTTCGCCCAGCTCGACCAGGCCGCCGACGACCTCCACGACACCCGCGAGGGCCTGAGCGGGCGGATCGTGGTCGGCGCGCTGATCGCCGGCGCCGCCTCCATCCTGCCGCGCGCGCTCGCCCGCCTGCAGCGCGAGCGCCCGGGCGTGCGGGTGACCATCATCGAGGGCACCTACGACTACCTGATCCCGCTGCTGCGCCAAGGCGCGCTCGACCTGATCGCCGGCCGCCTGCCCGCGCACAAGTACCGCGAAGGGCTGGAGGTGGAGGCCTTGCACCAGGAGCGCATCGCCCTCCTCGTGCGCCCCGGCCACCCCGCGCTCGCGCTGCGCGCCCCCGGGCTCGCCGAGCTGCGCGCCTGGCCGTGGATCCTGCCGCTGCCCGACACCACGCTGCGCCAGATCATCGAGGCCGCGTTCCACGACCTCAACCTCGACCTGCCGCAGGCGCCGTGCGAGTCGGTGTCGGTGGTGTCGAACCGCCGCCTGATCCTCGAGACCGACTGCATCTGCGCGTTTCCGTGGCAGGTGGTGGAACCCGACGTCGAGGCCGGCCTGCTCGCCCGCATCGACGCCGGGCTGGAGTTGTCGTTCGGCCCGGTGGGCATCTCGCGGCGCAAGGCCGGGCTGCCGTCGCGCGCCGCCGAGGCGCTGATCGCCGCGCTGCGCGAGGCCGCCAACGGGCGCACCGACGGCGCGTGAAGAGCGCTGTGGGCGCGGGCCGCGGCAGCGCTCAAGTCATTACTCAATGGAATACCTGAAACCCGATTATTCATTTCCAGGCATGACTGCGGCGGCGCTAGACTGCCTCCCACATCAAGGCCGCAGCCCCGCGCCGCGGCCGGACCCGCCGACTCCACGGCGGGCCACGACAAGGAGGAGACCATGATCGATCTGCTGGACGTGCGCTACGTGCGCCTGGGCACCCGCAACCTCGACACCGCCATCGACTTCGCCACCCGCGTCGTCGGCCTGCAGCTGGTGCGGCGCGAACACGGCGCAGCCTATTTCCGTTCCGACGACCGCGACCACACCCTGGTGTATTTCGAGGGCGATCCGCGCGACCACACGCTGGCCTTCGAAGTCGCCCGCGGCGACATCCTCGACGCCGCCGCCGCCGAACTCGAAGCCGCCGGCTATCCGGTGGTCGAAGGCAGCGCCGACGAATGCGAACTGCGCCGGGTCAAGCGCTTCATCCGCTTCAAGGACCCCACCGGCAACGCCATCGAGGCGGTGTGGCGACCGCAGGCCAGCGGCCGGCGCTACTTCGCCAGCCGCGACGCCGGCATCACCGGTTTCAGCCACGTCGGCCTGTGCTCGACCGACCCGGCACGCGACGAGGCCTTCTGGACCCAGGTGTGCAATGCCCGCGTCAGCGACTGGATCGGCCCCTCGCCGCTGCTGCGCATCGACGCCGTGCATCACCGCCTCGCCCTCTTCCCCACCGACCGCAGCGGCATCCAGCACATCAACCACCAGGTCGAGAGCGTCGACGACATCATGCGCTCCTGGTACTTCCTGCAGGAGCAGGGCGTGAATGTGGTGTTCGGCCCCGGCCGCCACCCGACCTCGGGCGCCCGCTTCCTCTATTTCGAAGGCCCGGACGGCATGGTGTTCGAGTACTCGTGCGGCGTCTCCAGCATCACCGACGAAGCCGGCCACCGCCCGCGCCAGTTCCCGCTCGCCCCCGACGGCTTCTGCATGTGGGGCGCCAAGCCCAACATCCGCGAATTCAAGAGCTGACCCCAAGGTCGCCGCCCCGCACCCCCTCCCCCGACCGACTGACCGACCCTCCCCGGAGCCTTCCATGACCCCGACCCTGGCCTTCGCCCCGGCCGGACCCTGCACGCCCGTCGCCAGCCGCATCGATGCCGAACGCACGGTGCGCCGCGCCGCCCGCGCCCTCGGCCGCCACGGCCTGGTGCATGCCTACGGCCACTGCAGCCTGCGTCTGGACGCCGAGCATTTCCTGGTGTGCGCGCCCAAGCCGCTCGGCACCATCCTGCCCGGCGAGCCCGGCATCGTCGTGCCGCTCGACGGCGAACTGCCGCCCGACGTGCTCGGCGAAGTGCGCATCCACCGCGAGATCTACCGCCGCCGCGCCGACGTCGGCGGCATCGTGCGCAGCATGCCGCCGCGTGCGATGTCGCTGTCGGTGCTCGGCCGCACGCCGCGCGCGCTGCACGGCATGGGCGCCTACTTCGCACCGCGCGCGCCGCTGTGGGACGACCCCCAGCTGGTCCGCACCGACGCCCAGGCCGAAGCCCTCGCCGAACTGCTCGGCGCCGCCCCCGCCCTGGTCATGCGCGGCAACGGCGTGGTCACCGCGGCACCCAGCCTGGAAGACGCCGTGGTGCTGACCTGGTACCTCGAGGACGCGGCGCGCATCGAGATCGACTGCCTGCACGCCGGCGCTTCCCCCATCGTGCTCACCGACGACGAAGCGCAGCGCCGCGCCACCCGCGCCGGGCGCATCTTCGAGCGCATGTGGGACTACCTCACCTTCGGAGACGCGGAATGAGCCCCCCCGCCGCGAGCGCCCCGCACCGCGCCGGCGCCACCCCAGCCGCAACCGCTGCGCCGACCGCCACGCCGGCGGCGCACCCCGGCTGCCTGCCGCTGTTGCGGCGCGCGAGCGACGCCCTCGCCCGCATCGAGCTCGCCGCCGCGGGCGCCGCGCTCGGCGCCGTGTGCCTGCTGCTGCTGCTCAACATCGTCACGCGCAGCGCCGGCCACGCCCTGTTCTGGGTGGACGAGGCCGCGGTCGCCGCGATGGCGTGGATGGCCTTTCTCGCCACCTCGGTGAGCCTGAACAAACGCACCAACATCGCCGTCACCCTCGCCGTCGACCTGGCCCGCCCGGCGCTGCGGCGCTGGCTCGCGGTGGCGGTCGACGCGGTCCTGCTCGGCTTCGCCCTCACCCTCGCCGTGCTCGTGTGGCGCTGGTTCTCGCCGCTCGACCTGATCGCCGCCGGCGGCGACCCCGCGGCCTTCGCCGAAGCCACGCTGAACTTCATGTACGAGGAACCGACCCAGACCCTGGGCGTGCGCAAGGTGTGGCTGTGGGCGATCCTGCCGCTGTTCGCCGCCAGCGCCTGCGTGCACGGCCTCGCCAACCTCGATGCCAGCCTCGCCGCGGCACGCCGGGGAGGACGCTGACCATGGTTGCCTCCGCCTTTCTCGGCCTGCTCGCGCTCGGCGTGCCGATCGCCTTCGTGCTCGCGATCACCGCGCTCATCTACATCGCCGCGAGCGGCAACACCGTGCTCCTCGAGTCCTACCCGCAGCAACTCTTCGGCGGCCTGGAGAACTACGGCCTGCTCGCCCTGCCGCTGTTCATCCTGGTCGGCGAGTGCATGAACGAAGGCGGCATCGCGCGCCGCCTGATGGCCATGGCCACCGCCGCGATCGGCTCGGTGCGCGGCGGGCTAGCCTACGTGAACCTGCTCGCCAACATGATGATGGCGTCGATCCTGGGCTCCACCGTGGCCCAGATCACGATCATGACCCGGATCGCGGTGCCCGAAATGGAGCGCGCCGGTTACGACAAGGGCGCGGCGGTGGCGATCACCGCGGTGGGCGGGCTGCTCGCCCCCATCATTCCGCCGTCGATGCTGTTCGTGATCTTCGGCGTGATCGCGCAGATCTCGATCGGCGACCTGTTCATCGCCGGCATCATCCCCGGCCTGCTGCTCGGCCTCGCCTTCTTCGGTGTGCTCGGCTGGATGGCGAAGCGCCACGACTTCCCGGCCACCCCCCGGATCAGCGGCGCGCAGCGCCTGGCCGCGGTGCGCGACGGTCTGCCCGCCGGCCTCATCCCGCTCACCATCGTCGGCAGCATCCTCGGCGGCCTGGCGACGCCGACCGAAGCCGCCGCGCTCGCCTGCGTCGCCGCCACCCTGGTCGGGCGCTACGTCTATCGCGAACTCGACTTCGGCTGCCTGTGGCCGGCGCTGGTGCGCACCGCGCAGAACTCGGCGATCGTGCTCGCGCTGATCGCCGCCGCGCAGGTGTTCGGCTGGGTGATCACCTTCGAGAACCTGCCCGCGCTCGCTGCCGACGCGATCCGTGCCGCGTCCGATTCGCCGCTGGTGTTCATGCTGCTGGTCAGCGCCGGGCTGCTGCTGGTCGGCATGGTGCTCGACCCGATTCCGGCGCTGATCCTGATCGTGCCGGTGCTGCTGCCGGTAGCCACCGACGTCTATGGCATCAGCCCGTTCCACTTCGGCGTGGTGGTGTGTCTGAACCTCGTGCTCGGCCTGCTCACCCCGCCGGTCGGCTCGGCCTTGTTCACCGCGTCGGCGCTGTCCGGGGTCAAGGCCGAGCGCATCGCCCTGCTGTCGCTGCCCTATCTGCTCGCGATGCTCGCCGTGCTGCTGCTCATCGTGGTGTTCCCGACGCTGGTCACCGCCCTGCTCTGAGGATTTCGCGATGAACGCTCCCGCCCCCCTCGCCGTGATCGGCGCCGGTCTCATCGGCGCCGGCTGGGCCGCGCTGTTCGCGCTGCGCGGCCATGCGGTGCGCGTCGCCGACCCCGCGCCCGGCGCCCGCCGGCTGGTGCTCGACACCCTGGAAGCAGCACGCCCGGTGATGGCCGCGCTCGGCCAGCTCGCGGCCCACCCCACCGTGCCCGAAGTGGTCGCCGAGGTCGACACCGCGGTCGCCGGCGCCGCCCTCGTCCAGGAAGCGCTGCCCGAAGACCTCGCCCTCAAGCACCGCGTGTATGCGCGCATCGAGGCCGCGGTGGCGGCCGACGTGCCGATCGCGTCGAGCTCCTCCGGCCTGCTGCCGTCGGCGCTGCAGCGCGGCATGCGCCACCCGCAGCGCCTGCTCGTCGCCCACCCGTGCAATCCGCCGTATCTGATGCCGGTGGTGGAACTGGTCGGCGGCGACGCCACCGCGCCCGCGGTGCTCGACCGCGCCGACGCCTTCTACCGCAGCCTGGGCAAGCGCACCGTGCGCCTGCAGCGCGAGATCACCGGCCATCTGATCAACCGCCTGCAGGCCGCGCTGTGGCGCGAAGCCGTGCACCTGGTCGCCGAAGGCTATGCCGGGGTCGCCGACGTCGACCGCGCGGTGACCGAAGGCCTGGGCGCGCGCTGGACGGTGTGCGGCCCGCACGAGATCTTCCACCTCGCCGGCGGTGCCGACGGCATGGCCGGCTTCCTCGATCGCCTCGGCCCCGCGGTGGAAGCGTGGTGGGACACGCTCGGCGCCCCGACGCTGGACGCCGCCACCCGCGCGCGCCTGATCGACGGCATGAACGCCGCCGCCGCCGGTCGCACGGTCGGCGAACTCGCCGCCGAACGCGACCGCCGCATGCTCGCCCTGCTCGCCCCCGCCCCATCGACAACGACCGACCGCTGAAGCGGCGCCCCACCCGCACCGGGTTCTCAACAGGAGGAGACATCATGAAAGGAATCAAACGCTTCGCCCTCGCCGTGGCCGCCTGCCTCGCGCTGCCCGCCGGCGGCGCCGCCGCCAAGGACCTGCGCCTGGGCATCATCACCCCGCCCTCGCACCAGTGGGCGAAATCGGCCGAGGCCTTCGCCAAGGACGTCGCCGACCAGTCCGGCGGCCGCCTCAAGGTCATGGTCTTCCCCTCCGGCCAGCTCGGCAACGAGGCGCAGATGCTGCAGCAGATGCAGAGCGGCGCGCTCGACCTCGCCTTTCTCGCCGCCGGCGAGATCGCCAACCGCCGCCAGGACTTCGCCGCGCTGTTCGCCCCCTACCTGGTGAAGACGCCGGCCGAGGCCAGCCGCCTGCTGCGCGGCCCGACCGCCACCAAAATGCTCGACGAGCTGCGCAGCGTCGGCCTCGTCGGCCTCGGCTACGGCATGGCGGGGCTGCGCCAGGTGGTGATGCGCAACAAGGTCGCCGGCGTCGGCGACCTCAGCGGGCGCAAGGTGCGCACCATGCCGGTGGAGCCCGAGCGCGACTTCTGGCGCAAGGTCGGCGCCGCGCCGACCCCGATTCCGCTGCCGGCGCTGTACGACGCCTTCGCCAACGGCCAGGTCGACGGTATGCAGATCGACTTCGAAGGAACGTGGAACACGCGCTATCTGGACAACGCCGGCACCGTGATCGAATCCAACCACATGATGCTGCCGATGGTCGCGGTGGCCTCCGCCCGCAGCTGGCAGACGCTGCCGGCCGCGGACCAGGCACTGCTGCGCACGCTCGCGGTGCGCCACCTCGACGCCATGGTCCAGTCCTACGACAGCATCGACCGCGACTATCTCGACAAGATCAAGGCCGCCGGCGCCAACGTGGTCAAGGCCGACCGCGCCTTCTTCGGCCCGGCGGTCGACGCCTGGTACGCCGAATGGCGCACCAAGGCCCCGTCGCTGCCCGCGCTGGAAAAGGAGGCCGCCGGCCTTTAAGCCGCCTCAGGCCGGGGCGCAGCGGACGCCGGAACGTCGTCGTCCGCTGCGCCGGAGCCGCATGGCGGAACCCGTCGCCGGGCACCCACCGGGCGGCGGATTGCGCAGCCCGCGGACTCATCGGCCCGGATCGCATTCACCCGGCGAGGCGCTCGGCGCAGAACAAACGGCCCGCACCCAGCACCGCCCCCAGTTCCATGCCGACGTGCGCGAGCATGTGCGCGATGCAGGCCGCCTCCAGACCGCGCCGCCAGAACAGCAGGCCGAACAACAGGCCGGGCACGAAGTTCGCGGCGGTTATGTAGAGCACCACCGGCACGGTGATGTCCACGCCCAGACCGGCCGCCGCCGGCACATGTCCAAGGCCGAAGATCACGGCGGAGACGATCGCCGCCAGAACGAAGCCGATCCCCGCGGGACTTCCCCGCCCCGACTGCAGGACACGCCACGCCGCCCAGGCGAGCAGGACCATGAGCCCCCAGCGCAGCAGGATTTCTTCCGTCAGGCCGCCGTAGAGCATCCTGGACACCAGGGGCAGGCGCGCACCGCTGTCGCCTTGCAGCAGGGGGACGGGCGCCGCGCACTGGGTCAGGACGATGAAGAGCGCACTGCCGCCACCGACGGCGACGGCGGGGCCCAGCTGGGCACGCCACACCGGCCCCGCGTCCTTGCCCTCCAGCACGGCCTCGATGAATGGCGCGCGCAGCCCCAGGCGCGCGCCCAGCACCACCCCCACCCATACCGCCGCGGCGAGCAACACCGCCGACTGCAGGAGGGCGGCGCCGGCAACCGCCGCGGCCGGCAGCGGCGACGTCGCCCGCAGCACGGGCAGCAGCGCATGGGTAAGCGCGGCTGCGCCGGCCATGCCCGCCACCCACAGCACCAGTCCGAGGCGCAGAGCCTGTTTCCTCATTCCATATCCCTACTCAACGCCATCCTCCCCACCCGCGAACCGCGGCGGCCTCCCCCCTTCACACGCGCCGCCCGCAAGCAGAGCGAGGGCGTCGACGGTCTCGAAGGTGGCCTCGGGACGGGCCTGGCCCAAGGCCTGCGGCGCACCGTAGCCCCAGCACACGGCACCGAACGCCACGCCCGCCGCCCGCGCCGCATCCGCATCGGTCAGCTGATCGCCGACGTAGATCGCCCGGCCCGGCGCAACGCCGAGCTTCCGCAGCACCCGATCAATCCGGCGCCGCTTGCCGAAGATCGAAGCGCCGCCGTCGATGCAGGCCATCAGGCCGCTGAGGTCGTCGCCGAGAACCCGCCGGCAGTTATCCACCGAATTCGACGTCACCACCGCCAGCCTGACCCCTTGCCCATCGAGTTGGCGCAGGACGCGCCCGATGTCGCCGAACAAGTGCACCTCGCCCGCCTGCTGCCGCATCAGGCGCACGAAATCTCGCGCCACCCAGGGCAGCTTCCAACGCGGCAACCCGACATGGGCCATGATCTCGCGCGGTGAGCGATGCCGCAGCGGATCGACCTCGCCGGGCCGAACCGGCTTCAATCGGTACTTGGCTGCCAGGCGGTTGTAGGCACCGATGAAGAACTCGAACGAGTCGGCAAGAGTGCCATCGAAATCGAAGATCGCCAGCTCGTAGCGCGCCATTGCGCCCGGCGACGGATGAAGGGTGGGCGCTGCGTTGGCGCACCCGCTGGCATGCGCCTCGATGGTTTCCAGTTTCATGGGGATCTCTTTGTTCAGAGCGGCTCGTGGGCCCGGGCGTGGCGGACCGTCGTTCACGACGGTTCCCGATGACGCGCCCGCAATCCGCTTTCATCGAGCCTCCGCGGTTGCGGGGTGCAGGTTACCCGTCGCATCGAATACGCGGCATGCGCGCACGACCGCTTCCGCGACCGCTTCGCGTGGGCGATCGCGATGTCCGCCGCCGAGGAAAACATGATGTGACTTGAGCGCCACCAGGGCAATGTCGGCGGGCCGCCGGGGCGCGCGCCCTTCCGGAAACGCGTCCGGGTGCTCGATCACGAAGCGCGCCGCGGCCCGGACCGCGGCATGCGCTAGCCGGCTCTCCTCGCGGTCATGGCGAAAACGCCAGCGGCGGATCTGCCGGTCGACGAGGTCCTGGCCGGACTCGATTCCGGCAGCGGCAAACACCCTGCAGTCATAGTCCCGGCATGCCTGCGGCCGCTGCCGATAGATCGAGCACGCGCCCTCGTCGAGCAAGGCGCAGGCGCCCCGCCGCGTCGTGGCGATCAGATACTCCACCTCTCCGGCGGAGACAGGCGGTGACACGAGGAGGCGCCGCGGAATGGCCGCGAGCGTGGACCATTCATGGTGACGGACCGGTATGAAATAGCCCGCCCGGCAGCACGCACGGCAATCCCCGCAGGGCACCTCCGCGCCCTGGCCGGTGAAGAACGCGGACAGCGTGCCCTGCAGCCAGTCGAGAAAATCCCCCGCACAATGCCGACCTTGGGGTGCGCGCCGCGCGTCGCCGGCGCTCCGCATCGTTGTCGCCGGGTTGCGGCCGCTCTCCTTGCGCAGGCCTGGATAGGATGATTGACTGTTCATGTCTTCGTGAATATTCCCGATCAGAAATGTCCGCACGCATTCGATTTCCCCAGGTGTCTGCCCGTGTCGGCACGATGATCGTGCAGGTGGCCGCCACGCAGGGGGTCGATGCCGGCGAACTGATGGAGGCGGCCGGTTTCGACTCCAGCTGGCTCGACGATGCCGAAGCGCGCATGCCGCTGAGCGTCGAGGAACGTCTGTGGCAGCGTGCGGCGGATCTGACCGACGACCCGCTGTTCGGCCTGCACGCGGCCACCGCGATTCGCCCCGGGGCCTTCGACGTGATGGACTACGCCGTGCGCACGGCCCCCGACCTGCGCACCGCGCTGCACCGCCTCGCCCGCTACAACCGCCTGGTGCACGACCTTGCGACCTTCGAAGTCGTCGCCGAGGGCGAGGCGGTGCGGATCGAGCACCGCTTCGCGCCCCCCGGCATCCGTCCGTGCCGCCACGCCGCCGAATTCACCCTGGCCTCGCTGGTGGTGGTGGCGTCGCAGATCAGCGGCGAGCCGGTCCGCGCGCTGGAGGTCGGGTTCGCGCATCCCGCAGCCGGCGATGTAGACGCCTTTCGCACGGTGTTCGGCGTCGCGCCGCGCTTCGAAGCGCCGGTGTCCAGCCTGGTACTGGCTGCCGCCGTGCTGAACCGGCCGGTTCCGGCGGCCGACCCGGGGCTCTCCCGGATCGTCACCGCCGCGGCCGAGCAGCTGCTCGCGGCCCGCGCGCCGGTACAGGACAACATCGCCATGCAGGTGCGCCGGCATCTGGCCGAGGGGCTGGCCAACGGGCCGCTCACCCTCGGTGCCGTGGCGCAGCGCCTGCACATCAGCGAACGCAGCCTGCAGCGCCGGCTCCGCGACGAAGGCACACGCTTCGCCGACCTGGTGGACGCAGTGCGGCACGAACTTGCGCTGCGCTACATCGCCGACGAACGCCTGGCGCTGGGCGAGATCGCCTACCTGCTCGGTTTTGCCGAGCCCAGCCCCTTCCACCGCGCGTTCAAGCGATGGACCGGAACCACGCCAGCCGCCGCACGCCGCGCAAGACGCTGACGGCCTCGCAGGCGTTCGCACCGCGCGGTTCTCCGGCTCAGGCCCGATGTCAGGCCGGACGCGCGCCGAAACGCGCCAGAAAATCGAGCACTGCCGGCGCTGCATGCGCGGGCGTTTCAAGGTGCGGATAATGGCCGGCGCCCTCGACCACCAAGGGCTCGGTCCCCAGCATTCCGCCCAACCAGCGCGCCTCGGCGACAGCGTCCCGAAAGTCGGGATCGTGCGTCCCCATCACCACCAGCGCAGGCACCCGGCTGTGCGCAAGCATGGCCTCGGTGTCCGCCTTCGACAGGCCGGCCATCGTGCGCAAAGCGTCCATCCGCCCGGGTTCGCGCAGGTTGGCGGCCAGCCTGGCCTTGGCTTGCGCATGGTCGGCCGGCTTGCCCGACGGAAACAGACTGTTCCAGTAGGCCATCCAGAACGCCACGCGCCAAGGGCCGCCGAAGCCCAGGGCGACCACCGCCTTCGCCAGCCACGAAGGCGGACTGTCGCGGACGATCGGCCCCAGCAGCACGGCCGCGCATACCCGCGCCGGCGCATCGTGCGCGGCCCATAACGCCGATCCGGCGGCGAAGGAGTTGCCCAGGATCACCGCCGGACCCGCATCGAGGTGCTCGATCAGCGCCAGCGCGTCGCGCCCCACCGCATGGGCCGAGTAATCGCTCCAGCGCGCCGAGGTCTCGCCGTGGCCGCGCACATCCATCGTGACCACGCGGTAACCGGCTTGCAGCAGGAGCGGGCGCAGCGCCCGGTATTGCGAGCGCAGATCCCCCATGCCCGGAATGGCGAGCACCAGCGGCCCCCTGCCCCCGCTATCGTCGTAGGCGATCCGGCCTCCACCGACGGCGAGGAAGCGCGTGGCCCAGGCCGCTGTGGCGGCATCGGTGGGGAACTCGGATGAGGCGTTCATAGGTCGGCATGGCCCGTGCAGTCAGACAATGGGCGAACTGTGCCGTATCGGCCGGGGGCTCGCGATGACCGCAAACGCCTGCGTGATGACGGCACACGCCAAACGGTGGTGCCGGTGAGCAACCGGCCGCTTCGGGCCACCCCCTGCCGTCGGCGGCGCACAGCCCCTTTCCCCGGGCGGGGCAGCGTTCGCCCCCCTCCGCGGGAAATGCCGCGGACCATTCATTCACCATGAATTCAAACGCTTGGAGGCGGTTCCGCCGTCCGCGAACTATGCTTCACAGAGCGCGGAGGCGATCCCGTTGGCGACACCGGATGGAGCGCGCACCGGCGGTCGGCGCAGTCGCCCGGCGAACCGTGGTGCCGGCAATCGGGAATGCATAGGGAGGAACCAAGCCCCCAAAAAATGTATTCATTTTCCCAAAAACCAATATTGTTCCGCGTGGGAGAGGCCGATACATTCGCCCCCGGCTGCCTGTCACGAACGGGTCAAGCCCGCAGGGAATCGATCGCGGCTCCACCCCTTCCCGCACCGACCGACCGCGCAGCCCGGATCAATCCCGCCGGCTGCCGCCCTCGCCCGCCGGTCCGCGAGGATCGCGCCCCCACACATAAATAAAGCCCAGTGTCCATGCCCGGCGGTCCGGGCAGACAGCGCCACGTCACGTGCGCGGCGGGACGCTTTTCCCTTGAGAGAGGAAAGAAGTCTTGAACACGAACCATGAAGCCCATGCCGGACAGACGGTGATGCGGCTGGCGGCGGCGCTTGCGCTCGCCCTCGGCGCATCGGTCGCGGCCGCGCAGGATGCCGCGCCGAAGGTTGCCCCCGATGCGGGCAAGCGCTTTTACGAGAAGGTCTGCGCGCGCTGCCACGAAGCCGGCATCGGCCCCGTACTGCTCGGCCGCAACCTGCCGCCGGCGCTGTTCACCACGATCGCACGCTCGGGCCTGAACGCGATGCCGGCGTTCCGCGTCAGCGACATCGACGACCAGACCCTGCAGGCGGTCGCCGAGTACCTGTCGGCGAGCAAGGCGAAGCCGTGATGGACGCCCCGACCCTGAACCCGATGCGCCGCGAGGTGCTGAAGTCGCTCGCCGCCGCGGGAGTGGCGGTGCCCGCCGCCGCGCACGCCGCGATTCCGGCCGCCGCGGCCAGCGCCACGGCCACGCCGCGCCGGGTGCTGCCGGTG
>JAEWVQ010000194.1 GCA_023459095.1 Pseudomonadota bacterium
CCAACGGCCCCAAGGGCCTGCAGGCGTCGAACATCCGCGCCGCCGACTAAGCTGTACCGCGCCCGCGGTTTCAGCGCAGGCCATCGCAAGGCCCGACGAGAGTCGGGCCTTTTGCTTTTTTGGGCGCCAGCGCAACGCCGACGTACGTCCGGTCGCGCCCACTGCGCCGGTGGCTCCGCCCGAACATCCCCCCCGAACAAGGAAAGCCCCATGTCCCAGCTCATCCAGCGCACCGAACTCAAGACTTATTACTACACGCCGGTGCATTGTCCGTTCTGCGGCGTGCGTGTGATGGGGGCCGATCCCAGCGACGAGACCCGCATCACCGCCTGCCCGCACACGCTGTTCATCGCTCATGACACCGCGTTCGAGTATCGCTCGGTGCGCCTCGACGACAATCTCCGCCTCGGCGGCCTGTCGGACGAGGAGGTCGAGGCCCGGTGGCGCGCGGACGAGCGCGGCATCGACGGCTTGACGGACACGGTCAGCGTCGCCGACGCGATCAAGGTTGCCGCCTATGCGCCCGCGCCTTCCGCCTATGGCTCCTACTATGGTTTTGCGCCGTTCGAATAAGGCGCCCCCTTTCTCCTTTCCCATAAGGGCCGCGGGCGGGGTGCTCACGCGGTCGGTTTCGCTCCGCCGCTGGCACGATCCGCACCCCCCTTGTCACCCCTTGACCCCCGCGCCCGGCTAGTCTTTCCCCATCCGTGAGCGGGCGCGCATACTGGCGCTCGCAAGTGGCGGCGCCGTCCCCGCAGGCCGGTGCTGGCGCGCAAACCAACAAGGGACGGGGAGACATGAGCGTCATCAAATCCAGCATCAACACCCGCGCGGCGGACTTCCAGGCCAATGCCGCCAGCCTGCGCGGGCTGGTCGAGGATCTGCGCGCCAAGGCGGCCGAGGTGTCGCTTGGCGGCGGCGAGTCGGCGCGGGCCAAGCACACCGCGCGGGGCAAGCTGCTGCCGCGCGACCGTGTCGATCATCTGCTCGATCCGGGCACGCCTTTCCTCGAAGTCGGCCAGCTTGCCGCGCATGGCATGTACGACAACGAGGCGCCCTCGGCGGGCGTCATTACCGGCATCGGCCGGGTGCAGGGCGTGGAGTGCATGATTGTGGCCAACGACGCCACGGTGAAGGGCGGCACCTATTACCCGATGACGGTGAAGAAGCACTTGCGCGCGCAGGAGATTGCCGAGCAGAACAACCTGCCCTGCGTCTATCTGGTGGATTCGGGCGGCGCCTTTCTGCCGCGCCAGGACGAGGTGTTTCCGGTCCGCGACCACTTCAGCCGCATCTTCTACAACCAGGCCAACATGTCGGCCAAGGGCATTCCGCAGATCGCGGTGGTGATGGGGTCCTGCACCGCGGGCGGCGCCTACGTGCCGGCGATGTCGGACGAGACCGTCATCGTCAAGAACCAGGGCACCATCTTCCTCGGTGGCCCGCCGCTGGTGAAGGCGGCCACCGGCGAGGTGGTGAGCGCGGAAGACCTGGGCGGCGGCGACGTGCATACGCGGCTGTCCGGCGTGGCCGATCACCTGGCAGAAAATGATGCCCATGCGCTGTATCTGGCGCGCCGCATCGTCTCCAACCTCAATCGCACGAAGCCGGTGAATCTGGCGCTGGGGCAGGGCGAAGAGCCGCTGTACGACCCGGAAGAGATCTACGGGATCATCCCCACCGACACCCGCAAGCCCTTCGACGTGCGCGAGATCATCGCCCGCGTGGTCGATGGTTCGCGCTTCGACGAGTTCAAGGCGCGCTACGGCACCACCCTGGTGTGCGGCTTCGCCCAGCTTTACGGCTACCCGGTGGGCATCGTCGCCAACAACGGCATCCTGTTCGGCGAGTCGGCGCAGAAGGGCGCGCACTTCATCGAGCTGTGCGGCCAGCGCGGCATTCCGCTGCTGTTCCTGCAGAACATCACCGGCTTCATGGTGGGCCGCAAGTACGAGAACGCCGGCATCGCCAAGGACGGCGCGAAGATGGTGACGGCGGTGGCCACCGTGCAGGTGCCCAAGATCACCACGCTCATAGGCGGTTCGTTCGGCGCCGGCAACTACGGCATGTGCGGCCGCGCCTATTCGCCGCGCTTTTTGTGGATGTGGCCCAACGCGCGCATCAGCGTGATGGGCGGCGAACAGGCGGCCAGCGTGCTCGCCACCGTGCGTCGCGACGGCATCGAGGCCAAGGGCGGCAACTGGAGCAAGGACGAGGAAGACGCCTTCAAGTCACCGATCCGCGAGCAGTACGAAGTGCAGGGCCATCCCTACTACGCCACTGCGCGCATGTGGGACGACGGCGTGGTCGACCCGGCGCAGACGCGCCGCATCCTCGGCCTGAGTTTGTCCGCGGCCTTCAACGCGCCGATCCAGCCGACCAAGTTCGGCGTGTTCCGGATGTAAGGGGGCAACATGTACGAAACCCTGGAAATCCTGCGCGACGGCGGCGTCGCCACGGTGTGGATGAACCGCCCCGAGGTGCACAACGCCTTCAACGCCCAGCTCATCGCCGACCTCACCGCCGCCTGCCGCGCGCTCGACGCCGACGGCACGGTGCGCGTGGTGGTGCTGGCCGGGCGCGGCAAGAGCTTTTCCGCCGGCGCCGACCTCAACTGGATGAAGGCTGCGGGCGCGGCGAGCGTGGAAGAAAACCTTGCCGATGCACGCCGGCTCGCCGCCATGCTGCGCACCCTCGCCGAAATGACCAAGCCCACCGTCGCCCGTGTGCACGGCGCTGCGCTCGGCGGCGGAATGGGGCTGGCGGCGGCCTGCGACATCTGCGTGGCCGGCGAGCGCGCGGTGTTCGCGACCTCCGAGGTGCGCTTCGGGATCATTCCGTCGGCGATCAGCCCTTACGTGATCCGCGCCATCGGCGCGCGCCAGGCCGGGCGCTATTTCCAGACCGCGGAGCGGATCTCCGCCGCGCGTGCGCTCGACCTCGGGCTCGCTCACGAGGTCGCCGCCGACGAGGCGCTCGATGTCCGCGTCGCCGATCTCGTCGCCGCGCTGCTGCAGGGCGGGCCGCAGGCGCAGGCCGCGGCCAAGGACCTGATCCGCGCGGTGGCCAACCGCCCGGTGAGCGACGAGGTGGTCGAAGACACCGCGCGCCGCATCGCCACGCTGCGCGCCACCGCGGAGGCCAGGGAAGGGCTCGACGCCTTCCTCGCCAAGCGGCCGGCGGCCTGGGTGCCGGCGCAGGACTGAAGACCGGCGGAGGCGGGCCGTGGACGGCGTGAGCGCGTGGAGCGCCGCGGTGCAGGGGCTCACGCCGCTGCTCGACTGGCGCGAATTGCCGCTCGACCTGCCTTCGCTCGCCGCGCTCGCCGCCGGGCTGGGATGGGCGAGCGGGCTGCGGCTGTATGCGCTGGTGTTCGTGCTCGGCGCGCTCGGGCGCTTCGGCGGCGTGCAGCTGCCCGGCGGCCTCGAGGTGCTGAGCCATCCGCTGGTGCTGGGGCTGTCGGGGCTGATGCTGGCGGTGGAGTTCTTCGCCGACAAACTGCCCTGGCTGGATTCGCTGTGGGATGCGGTGCACACCTTCATCCGCATTCCCGCCGGTGCGGCGCTCGCCGCGGCGGTGATGGGCGACCAGGGCGGTGCGCTGCAGGTCGCCGCCGCGCTCGCTGGCGGCACGCTGGCCGCAGGCACCCATTTCGCCAAGGCCGGGGCGCGCGCGGCGATCAACACCTCGCCGGAGCCGGCGAGCAACGTCGCCACCTCGCTCGGCGAGGACGCGCTGTTCGCCGGCGGGCTGTGGGCGCTGCTCACCCACCCGCTGTGGTTTCTCGGCGGGCTGGCGGTGTTCGCGGTGCTGGCGACGCTGCTGATCGTGCTGCTGTGGCGCTTCATCCGGCGCATCTTCCGGCGCAGGCCGGCAACGACATAACCATCTGACCGAGGGCAGGGGACGACATGTTCGACAAGATTCTGATCGCCAATCGTGGCGAGATCGCCTGCAGGGTGATCAAGACCGCGCGCCGCATGGGCATCCGCACCGTGGCGGTGTATTCCGAGGCCGACGCCGGGGCGCGCCACGTGCGGCTGGCCGACGAGGCGGTGCTGATCGGCCCGGCGGCGGCGCGCGAGAGCTATCTGGTGATCGACCGCATCATCGCCGCGGCCAAGGCCACCGGCGCCCAGGCCATCCATCCGGGCTACGGTTTCCTGTCGGAGAACGAGGATTTTTGCCATGCCTGCGACGAAGCCGGCATCGTCTTCATCGGCCCGCCGGTGGCGGCGATCCGCGCCATGGGCTCGAAATCCGAAGCCAAGAAGCTGATGCAGACGGCGGGCGTGCCGCTGACCCCGGGTTATCACGGCGATGACCAGACCCCGGCCCTGCTGCAGGCCCAGGCCGACGCCATCGGCTACCCGGTGCTGATCAAGGCCGCGGCCGGCGGCGGCGGCAAGGGCATGCGGCTGGTGGAAAAGGGCGCCGACTTCCTCGACGCGCTGGCATCGTGCAAGCGCGAGGCCGCGTCCTCGTTCGGCGACGACCACGTACTGGTCGAGAAGTACATCACCCGCCCGCGCCACATCGAAATCCAGGTGTTCGGCGACACGCACGGCAACGTCGTGTACCTCTTCGAGCGCGACTGCTCGGTGCAGCGCCGCCACCAGAAGGTGCTGGAAGAAGCGCCCGCGCCCGGCATGACCGCCGAACGGCGCGCGGCGATGGGCAAGGCCGCGGTCGATGCGGCGAAGGCGGTGGGCTATGTCGGCGCCGGCACCGTGGAGTTCATCGCCAATCAGGACGGCTCCTTCTACTTCATGGAGATGAACACCCGCCTGCAGGTCGAGCACCCGGTCACCGAGATGATCACCGGGCTGGACCTGGTGGAATGGCAGCTGCGCGTCGCCGCCGGCGAGCCGCTGCCGCTCGCCCAGGAGCAGCTGCAGATCCGCGGCCACGCGCTGGAAGCGCGCATCTACGCCGAAGACCCGGCGAAGGGCTTCCTGCCCTCCACCGGCAAGCTGGTGCATCTGGCACCGCCGGCCGAGAGCCTGCACGTGCGGGTCGATACCGGGGTGGAAGAGGGCGACGAGATCAGCCCGCACTACGACCCGATGATCGCCAAGCTCATCGTCTGGGACATCAACCGCGACCGCGCGCTCGCCCGCATGCTGCAGGCGCTCGCCGACTACCGCGTGGTCGGGGTGGCCAACAACATCGAGTTCCTGTCGCGCCTCACCGCCTGCCCGGCGTTCGCCAGCGCGGATCTGGACACCGGCCTGATCGAACGCGAGAAGGCCTACCTGTTCCCCGAAGGCGAGGACGTGGCCGCCGAGGTATGGACCATCGCCGCGCTCGCCGAACTGCTGCGCGACCGCCGCTTCGGCGAGGACAAGGCGCGCCGCGGCAGCGATCCGCTGTCGCCTTGGCACGCCCGCGACGGCTGGCGGCTCAATGCCGGCGCGCGACGCAATCTGGTGTTCCGCCTCGGCGAGCGCCAGCAGACCGTGGAAGTGGCCTACCGCGCCGACGGCTATCTGCTCGCGGTCGAGGGCCGGTGCGTGGCGGCGCGCGGCGAGCTCAACCCGCGCGGCCTGCTGCGCGTCGAGCTCGACGGCCGGCGCCTGGACGCCACCGTGATCGCCGCCGGCGAGCGCCGCCACGTGTTCGTGCATGGGCGCAGCTGGACGCTGGCCTGCGTCGATCCGCTGCACCACGCCGGCGAAGGCGGCGGCGCCGAGGGCGGGCTGCTGGCGCCGATGCCGGGCAAGGTGATCGCGCTCATCGCCGCCGAGGGCGCGCAGGTGGAAAAGGGCGCGCCGCTGCTCATTCTCGAGGCGATGAAGATGGAGCACACCATCGCCGCGCCCGCCGCCGGGGTGGTCAAGGCCTTCCGCTTCGCGGTCGGCGACCAGGTCGGCGACGGCGCCGAGCTGGTCGAGTTCGAAGCGGCGCAGGCGTGAACGCCGAGCAGGAGGGGCGCGCAATGAACTATCCGCACAAGGTGCGTCTGGTCGAGGTCGGGCCGCGTGACGGCTTGCAGAACGAGAAGCGCGTGGTCAGCGCCGACACCAAGGTCGAGCTCATCCGCCGGCTCGCCGCCGCCGGCCTCGGCACCATCGAGGCGACCTCCTTCGTGTCGCCGAAATGGGTGCCGCAGATGGGCGACAACACCGAGGTGCTGACCCGCGTGCTGGGCGGCGCGGCGCCCGCCGCGCTCGACTACCCGGTGCTGACCCCCAACCTCAAGGGCTTCGAGGCCGCGCTCGCCGCGGGCGCCAAGGAGGTGGCGGTGTTCGGCGCGGCGAGCGAATCGTTCAGCCAGAAGAACATCAACTGCTCGATCGCCGAATCGCTCGCGCGTTTCCGCCCGGTCGCCGCCGCGGCGCACGCCGCCGGGGTCAAGGTGCGCGGCTACGTGTCGTGCGTCGCCGGTTGTCCCTACGAGGGGCCGGTCGCCCCCGGCAAGGTCGCCGAGGTTGCGGACACCCTGATCGAGATGGGGTGCTACGAGGTCTCGCTCGGCGACACCATCGGCACCGGCAACCCGGCGAGCATCCAGCGCATGCTCGAGGCCGTGCTGGGCCGCGTGTCGGTGGGTCGCGTCGCCGGCCACTACCACGACACCTACGGCATGGCGGTGGCCAACATCCACGCCTCGCTGCAACTCGGCGTCGCCGTGTTCGACGCCTCGGTCGGCGGCCTCGGCGGCTGCCCCTACGCCGCCGGCGCCTCGGGCAACGTCGCCACCGAGGACGTGGTGTGGCTGATGAACGGCCTGGGCATCGAAACCGGGATCGACCTCGAGCGCCTGGTCGATGTCGCCGCCTGGATCAGCGCCGAACTCGGCCGCGAACCGGCCTCGCGCGTGGCGCGCGCGGTGCTTGCCAAGCGCGCGCAAGCCTGCGGCTGAGCGGCGGTCGCTACAATGTGCAGGAATCAGCCGAAGGAGCGGGCGACTCCGGCGCCATGAACGCCGGTCGCCGACCGTGAGGGAGGCGGGCATTTCAGCCGCCGCCTCACGCCCTTTCCGCACGCCATCACACACGATAACGATCTCCCCCCGACCGACCATGAGCCTCCCCTCTCCCTGCATCAACGTCTGCCGCATGGACGCCGCGCGCCAGCTGTGCGAAGGCTGCCTGCGCACCATTCCCGAGATCACCGCATGGAGCCGCGCCGACGACGCCGAACGGCAGCGCATCCTCGCCGCGGTGGCCGAGCGCCGCGCGGCGCGCGCCACGAGCGCGGAGCCGGCACGATGAGCGGGGACGCGCTGTGCGTCGGAGTGTGCATGATCGACTGGGACACCGGCGTGTGCCTCGGATGCGGGCGGACCTCGGACGAGATCAACGGCGTGCCGGTGAGCCCGCCGCCTGCGGCGGAAATGCCGCCGCCGCAGCCCTCCGCGGTGCGGGCGCCGCTGCCGCCCGGGGTGGCCGACGCGCTCGGCGAGGGCAGCGAGTGAGCGCGGTGGCGCGGAGGGGCGTCCAGTGAGCGCGATTGCGCATCTTCCGCCCAGCCTGCGGGTCTTCGAGCGCGGCTGGCTGTCGGCCAACAACATCCTGCTCGACGATGGCGACGGCGCCACGCTGATCGACAGCGGCTACGTCAGCCATGCCGCGCAGACCGTGGCCCTGCTGCGCGAGGCGCTGGGCACGCGGCCGCTGGCCCGCCTGCTCAACACCCACTCGCATTCCGACCATATCGGCGGCAACGCCGCGGTGCAGCGCGCGTTCGGCTGCGAGATCGTGGTTCCGGCCGGCATCCTCGATGCGGTGCACGGCTGGGACGAAGAGGCGCTGCTGCTCAGCGTGGCCGCGCAGCAGGGCGAGCCCTTCCGTGCCGATCGGACGCTCGCCGCCGGCGACGGCTTCGTCGCCGGCGGCCTGCAGTGGCAGGCCCACGCCGCGCCCGGGCACGACATGGACGCGCTGGTGTTCCACAACGCCGACCACCGCATTCTGATTTCCGGTGACGCGCTGTGGCGCGACGGCTTCGGCATCCTGTTCGCCGACGTGCTCGGCACCGGCGATGGCCTGGGCGCCGCGCGCCGCACGCTCGAGGCCATCGCCCGCCTGCCGGTGGACGTGGTGATTCCGGGCCACGGCGCGCCCTTCGTCGAGGTCGACGCGGCGCTCGAGCGTGCCTTCAGCCGCCTGCGCGCGTTCGAGGAGGACGGCGCGCGCATGGCGCGCAACGCGATCCGCGCCTGCTTCACCTTCACCCTGCTCGACCAGCGCCGCATCGCGCTCGACAGCCTGCCGGCGCGCCTCGCCGGCACGCCGCTGTACCGCGAGGCCAACGCGCGCTTCCTCGGCCTGAGCGCGGACGCGCTCGCCGACTGGCTGGTCGCCGAGCTCGAACGTGCCGGCGTCGCCGCGCGCGACGGCGGCGACCTGATCGCGCGCTGAGCCGCCTTGCCCGTGCGCGCGGGCGGCGCGGGTCGCCCGCGCCCGGGCTCTGGGCTATAGTGGCGGCGATATCACCTTCCTCATAGGCCATGCAGATCGTACTCATCAGCGGTCTCTCCGGTTCGGGCAAGAGCATCGCCCTCAATGTGCTGGAGGACGCGGGCTACTACGTCGTCGACAACCTGCCGGCGATGCTGCTGCCGCAGCTCGTCGCCCACCTGCGTGGCGGTGGCCACCGCCGGGTCGCGGTCGTGGTGGACATGCGCTCGGGGGCGAGCATCGCGGCGCTGCCGCAGCAACTCGACGTGCTGCGCGGGCTGGTCGAGGACCTGCGCTTCATCTTTCTCGAAGCGCGCGACGACGTGCTCATCGCACGCTTCTCGGAGACCCGCCGCCGCCACCCGCTCGCCGCCGACGGTGTGTCGCTGGAAGAGGCGATCGGCCGCGAGCGCGAGGCGCTCGCCGCGATCGGCGAGCTCGGCCACCGCATCGACACCAGCGACCTGCACGCCAACACGCTGCGGGCCTGGGTCAAGGATTTCATCGGCATCGATCCGGGCACCGGACTGACCCTGATGTTCCAGTCCTTCGGCTTCAAGTACGGCATTCCGCTCGACGCCGACCTGGTGTTCGATGTGCGCTGCCTGCCCAATCCGCACTACGATCCGCTGCTGCGTCCGCTCACCGGGCGCGACCAGCCGGTGATCGACTTCCTGCAGCGCATTCCCGAGGTCGGCCGCATGGCCGAGGACATCCGCCACTTCGTCGCCAACTGGCTGCCGAGCTACATGCGCGACAACCGCAGCTATCTGACCGTGGCGATCGGCTGCACCGGCGGCCAGCACCGCTCGGTGTACATCGCCGAATGGCTGGCGGCGCGCTTTCAGGACAATGCCCGCGTCATCGTCCGCCACCGTTCGGCAGCGCGGCGGGCCGCCGACGGCAACGGACGGTGAGCGGGAGCAGGGCCGCCGCCGGTGCGCGCGGCTGGCGTGACTGGCGCGTGCTGCTGCGCCCCGGCGATGCCGCGATGATGGCGCTCGGGCTCGCCGTGTGCGTGGGCTCGGCACTGCATCTGTGGCGCGGCGGCGCGCCCGACGGTGCGGTGGTGCGCGCCGGCGGGCGCATCGTTGCCGAGGTCGATCTGTCGCGCACGCGCGTGATCGAGGTGGCGGGCCCGCTCGGCACCACGCGCATCGAGATCGAGCCGGGGCGCGCGCGCGTTGCCGCCGATCCGGGGCCGCGCCAGTACTGTGTGCGCCAGGGCTGGCTCGCCACCGCGGGCGCGGTGGCGATCTGCGCGCCCAACGAAGTCAGCCTGATGCTCACCGGGCGCGGCAGCGATTATGACTCCCTCAACTATTGAACTCGTCCCCACCCGCGAGGACCGCCGCATCGCCCGCCATGCCGCGGCGGCGATCGTGCTCACCGTCGCCGAAGCGGCGATTCCGCTGCCGCTGCCCGGGGTCAAGCCGGGGCTGGCGAACATCGTCACGCTGATCGTGCTCGCGCGCTGGGGCTGGCGCGAGGCGGTGTGGGTGGCGCTGCTGCGCGTGGTCGCCGGCAGTCTGCTGCTCGGCCAGTTCCTCGCCCCGGGCTTCTTCCTGAGCCTGTCGGGGGCGCTCGCCAGCCTGCTCGCACTCGGCGTGGCGATGCATCTGCCGCAGCGCCTGTTCGGGCCGGTGAGCCAGAGCATGATCGCCGCCTTCGCCCACATCGGCGCGCAACTCGTGGTCGCCCGCCTGTGGCTGGTGCCGCACGACGGCGTGTTTTACCTGGTGCCGGTGTTCGCGGCGGCGGCGGTGGTGTTCGGTGTGCTGAATGGCTTGATCGCGGCGCGCATGCTGGAGATGCTGCGCGCGCAGGAGGCGCCTGCCGTGCGCTGAGCCGGGCGCGGGGCTCAGCCTTGCGCGCTGTGCAGGATGGCTTCGGGGATGCGGTCGAGCGGCAGCACGCTGTCGACGCCGCCGAGGCGGATCGCCTCCTTGGGCATGCCGAACACCACGCAGGTCGATTCGTCCTCGGCGATGGTGCGGGCGCCGGCTTCGTGCATCTCTTTCATGCCGCGCGCACCGTCGTCGCCCATCCCGGTCATGATCACGCCGAGCGCGTTGCGCCCGGCGAACTTGGCGCAGGAGCGGAACAGCACGTCGACCGAGGGCCGGTGCCGGTTCACCAGCGGTCCGTCGACCACTTCCACGGTGTACTGGGCGCCGCTGCGCGCGATCATCATGTGCTTGCCGCCGGGGGCGATCAGCGCGCGCCCCGGGATCACGCGGTCGCCGTGGCGCGCTTCGCGCACCTCCAGCCGGCACAGGCCGTTGAGGCGCTCGGCGAACATCGCGGTGAAGCGCTCGGGCATGTGCTGGACGATGACGATGCCGGGGCAGACCGCGGGCAGCCGGGTGAGCACCGCCTCGAGCGCCTGGGTGCCGCCGGTGGAGGTGCCGATGGCGACGATGCGCTCGGTGGTGCGCACCATGTTCGCGCCACTGCCGAGGCCGCTGCTGATCACCGCGTCGGCCGACAGCTTGGGGCGCAGCGCGAGTTCGTTGAGCGAACCCGCCGCCTGCGCGGTGTGCGCCGCCAGCCGACGCGGATTGGCGCGCGCGGCGGCCTTGACCGCATGGACGACGTCGTTGGCGCTGTCCTCGAGAAATTGCTTGACCCCCATCTTGGGCTTGGTGATCACCGCCACCGCGCCCGCGGCGAGCGCGTTCATGGTCGCCACCGCGCCCTTTTCGGCGAGCGAGGAGCAGATCACCACCGGGGTCGGGCGCTCGGTCATGATCTTTTTCAGGAAGGTGAGCCCGTCCATGCGCGGCATCTCGATGTCGAGCACGATCACGTCGGGCCACTGACGCGCCATGTGGTTCTGCGCGAACAGGGGGTCGGAGGCAGCGCCGAGGACCTCGATGCCGGGGGCGCGCTCCAGGGCCTGGCGCACGGCCTGGCGGACCACGGCGGAGTCATCGACGATCAACACGCGGATCGGATTCAAGTCGGGGGTCCTCGTTGCGATGCCGGCGGCGCCGGGATCAGGGCTTGATGTAGATGGTCGGGCGCACCGTGCGCAGCGCGTCGGTGATGCCGTTGAGCGTCTCCGAATGGCCGACGATGAAATGCCCGCCGCGCTTGAGCCGCGGCAGCATGTTGGCGACCACCTTGCGCTTGGTTTCGAGATCGAAGTAGATCATCACGTTGCGCAGGAAAATGACGTCGAAGGGGCCGATCGCGGGCAGCGGCTCGATCAGGTTGAGCTGCTGGAAGTTCACCCGGTTGCGCAGTTCGCGCGCGATCAGCAGGGTGCCGGCCTGCTCGCGCACGCCCTTCAGGCAGAAGCGCCGCAGATACTCCTTGGGGATGCCGTCGGTGCGTTCCATCGGGTAATGGCCGCGGCGTGCGCGGTCGAGCACCTGGGTCGAGATGTCGGAGCCGGTGACCCGCCACGAGCCGTCGCCGAGCTTGTCGGCGAGCACCATGGCGAGCGTGTACGGCTCCTCGCCGCTCGAGCATGCCGCGCTCCACACTTCGAAACTGCCGCCGGCACTGCGCTTGGCGAGGATTTCGTCGGCGAGGTAGCGGAAGTGCTGTGGCTCGCGGAAGAAATAGGTCTCGTTGGTGGTCAGCAGATCGATCATGATCTGCAGTTCCTGCGGATCGCCGCCGCCGGCGACCAGGCGGTAGTAGGCGCCGAAGTCGTCGAGCCCGCGCGCTTTCAGGCGGCGGGTCAGGCGCCCGACCAGCAGCACCTTCTTGGTCGGCGCCAGGTAGATGCCGGCGAGCTTGTAGAGCAGGGCCTGGAAGCGCGCGAAGTCGGCGTCGCCGATGGTGGCGAGCGGGCTCTGGGGCGCCCCCGCGGCGGAGGCCGCGGTCAGCGTCGGAGCGGCGCGCGTCATGCCGCCGCTCAGTGCTCGGCGGCGACGGCGTCGCCGCCGACCGCGGCGAGCTGCGACATCTCGTCGACCGAGAGCACGCGGCCGAGCGCGAGGATGATGACGAAGCGGCCGGCGACCTTGCCCATGCCCTGGATGAAGTCGGCGCGGATGCGCGCGCCGAAGGCGGGCGCCGGCTCGATCTCGCTGGCGGGGATCTCGAGCACTTCGTTGACGCTGTCCACGATGATGCCGATGTCCTGGCGCACGTCGGCGTCGTCGATGGTCTGGGTGAGCTCGACGATGACGATGCAGGTGCGCCGGCCGATTTCCGTCGGGCGCGCCCCGAAGCGCGCCGAGAGGTCGATCACCGGCACCACCGCGCCGCGCAGGTTGATCACGCCGCGGATGAAGGCCGGCATCATCGGAATCTCGGTGAGCTGCCCGTACTCGAGGATTTCCTTGATGTTCAGGATGCCGACCGCGAACAGCTCGGTGTTCAGCGTGAAGGTGAGGTACTGCTGCGCGCCGTGATCTTCGCTGCGCAGGGCGAGCGCGTCACGGCTTTGGGTGGCAACGATTTGGCCCATGAAGGGGGTCCTCAAAAGCGTTCGAAATCCAGTTCGTTCATGGTGGCGGAGACCTTGGGCAAGGGTTTGCCGATGGCTCTCGCCCGCGACCGTTGCGCCGGGCGCGCGGGGTCAGGCGCATTGTGCACCATCGCGGCGCGCGGGCCCACGTCGGCGGCGGCGACGTCGGCAACGCGGAAGAAGCGCATCAGCGCCTGCAGCTGCGCGGCCTGCGCCCCCATCTGCTCGGCGGTCGCGGCCAGTTCTTCGGAGGCGGAGGCGTTCTGCTGGGTGACCTGGCTCAACTGTCCCACCGCCTGATTGATCTGCGCCACGCCGCCGCTCTGCTCCGCGCTCGCCGCGGCGATGCCCTGCACCAGCTCGGAGGTGCGGCGGATCGCAGGCACGATGCCGTCGAGCATCTGCCCGGCCTGTTCGGCCTGGCGTACGCTGGTGCCGGCGAGCTGGCCGATCTCCTGCGCCGCGACCCGGCTGCGTTCGGCGAGCTTGCGCACCTCGGTGGCGACCACGGCGAAGCCGCGGCCGTGGGCGCCGGCGCGCGCGGCCTCGATCGCGGCGTTGAGGGCGAGCAGGTTGGTCTGGTAGGCGATGTCGTCGACGATGCCGATGCGCTTGGCGATGGCGTGCATCGCGCTCACCGTTTCACGCACCGCGGCGCCGCCGTCGGCGGCATCGCCGGCGGCGCGGGCGGCGAGGCCGTCGGTGAGGCGGGCGTTGCCGGTGTTGTGGTCGACGCTCGCCGTGGTCTGCGCCAGGGTGGCGGAAATCTGCTCGACGCCGGCGGCCTGTTCGGAGGCGCTCTGGGCCAGCGTCTGGGCGGTGGCGGAGACCTCGTCCGAGGCCGTCGCCAGCTGCGCGGCGGCGCTGCGCACGTCGCCGATGATGTGCGACAGGCGGCCGACCATGTCGCGCATGGCGCCGAGCAGTTGGCCGGTTTCGTCGCCGCTATGGACGTCGATGCGCACGCTGAGGTCGCCGGCGGCGAGCGCGTTGGCGGCATCCTTGGCGATGCGCAGCGGACGCAGCACCACCCGCCGCAGCACCGCGGCGAGCAGGGCGAGGAGCGCGGCGGCGAAGGCCAGCCCGCCGAGCAGTACGGGCAGCGCGCGCTGCCAGCCGGCGCTGCGCACTTCGTCGTCGCTGAAGCCGACCGCGACGCTGAAGCCCCAGGCCGGAAAGGCTTCGCGCAACACCGTCCACCCGGGGGCGGCGAGGCGCGCGGCAACCGTCGCCGCGTCCTGCCCCTGCGACCACAGGAAGGGGCGGCCGCTGCCGTCGAGGAGGGCGACGAAGCCCGAACCGAAGCGCTCGGCGCGCCCGACCTGCTCCTGCAGGACCGGCAGATCGGCCTTGAATCCGACGTACCAGGCGCCGATCACGGTGCCCGCGGCGTCGCGGATCGGCTCGTAGCCGGTGAGATAGGGCGAGCCGAGAATGCCGATCTGGCCATAGAAGGCCTGGCCGCTGCGCAGCGCGCGCGCCGCTGCACCGTCGGCGTCGAGTTCGGTGCCAACGGCGCGCTGGCCGTTGTTCATGACGTTGGTGGCGATACGGACGAAGCGCTCGCGGTCGCGCACGAACAGGGTCGCGGTGCCGCCGGCGAGTGCGGCGACTTCGTCCACGAGCGTGTTGGTGAGGGCTTGGGGCTGATCGCCGAAATGCAGTGCGGGCAGCGCGCTGCCCGCGACGTGCACCACGCCGGCGAGCTGCGCGGCACCGAGGCGGGCGCTGTGGTCGCGGAACAGTTTCATTGCGGTCTGCACCTGGGCCGCGGTCAGCGTGTCGGTGGCATGGAGCAGGTTTACGATCGCCGCCGCACTGCGCTCGGACTGGGCGCGGACCTGTTCGGCGATGCGCGTACCCTCGCTCACCGCCAGCGCTACCGCGCCCATCACCAGGGCGAGCAGCAGCGGCAGGAAGCCGTAAAGGGCAAAGCGGGCCTGCAGTCCGAGCTTGTGCATGGTCAGGTCGGGAGAAGATGAGGCGCGGGCCGGGGGCGTGGCCCGGCCCGGTGCGCTTAGAAACGCTCGAAGTCCTGCTC
>JAEWVQ010000195.1 GCA_023459095.1 Pseudomonadota bacterium
ACAACAGACCGGCGTGAATGACATCGTCGCGATGGAAGAGGCGTGCCCCGCGCTCGGGCATGCGCAGCAGCAGCCTGCCGTCGGCGCCATCGGTGACGCACAGCGTCAGGCCGCTGTCCTCGATGGCGGGAGCGGCGCCCGTTGTCCTCGCGCGGATTTCGAGGACGTCGAACTCGCTGCGCAGGATTTCGCGCCAGCGCCGCGCCAGTTCGGCTTCGTCACGGGCGGCAGCGAGCCGCTCCAGGGAGCGGCCGAGCCGTTCCAGGGCATCGCTGCGCCGCGTGCCGTGCAGCGCGTACCACAAGCGATTGCGCAGCGGGAAGTAGATCCAGCCGAGCAGGGCGAGCGACAGCGCGAGGGCGCCGTCATGGGAAAAATCGAGCAGCGAGACGAGGGCAAGATCGGCGAGCAGGACCGCGACCCCACCGAGGAACCAGGTCCAGGCGCGAAACCACCAGCGATCGAGTTCGAACAGGCGGTAGCGGGTGATGCCCAGGGCGATGCCGACGAACATGAACAGGAATACGGTGAACATCAGACCCTGGCTGGCCAGCGGGGGAAGGTGCAGGGCTGCGGGCAGCAGGACGCCGACCGCGAACAGGCCGGTGCCGAGATAGATGGAGATCAGATACCACTGCAGCGCCGCACGTTCGAGCGGTGCGCCGCGGCTGTTGCGCCAATGGACGAAGGCGAACACGAAGCTCAGCGAGAACAGCCCCAGGGTACTGATATAGGCGGTGGACGGCGTGGGCAGCAGGCCGAACGTGAATGCGCAGCCGGCCAGTGCCGCGCCACCATAGACCGCGAGCGCGGGCGTGCGCTCGTGCAATGTACGCGGGTAGTGCCACAGCAGCATCACCAGGGCGGCGGTGAAGAGCAGCGCGCCGGCATGGTTTATCAACGACAGCACCCGGATCAGATCGCCCGAAAGGGCGAACCCGCGTGTGCTGTACACCGCCGCAGCCGGGGCGAACAGCAGTACGCCCAGGCCCGACAGCGCAAAGTGTACGGCGGCCCGGTCGCCGCGGCGGAATACCCAGACACCGAAGGAGAGCAGGAAGCACGACACCCCGATCGCGATCTGCCACCAGAACAGCGGGGGCAGGTCGCCGAGGCGGCGTGCTTCGGCGTGCAGTTCGAACACCTCGCCGCGCTCGCTCACCGCGCTCACCGGCCCGCTGCGCAGGCGCGCCGCCAGTTCGCGCTGACGGGCGATGAAGCGGTCGTAGTCCGCCCAGGTGGTGAAGGTGTCGGGCTCCTCCACCAGCAGGCTGGCGTCGAGCGCCAGCCCGGCAAGACTGCTCAGGCGGGTGCCTGTCGGCGGCAGATTGTCCGCGCTCTGGCGTATCACCAGGCCGGGGCCATCGTCGGCCACCAGTTCGAAGTCGAGACGAGGGGCGTGCAGGGCGAGGTAGGTGGCGAGGGCGACGACGGCGAGGCTGATCGCGGCGCCCAGCGCCTGCAAGGTGCGCGGAGGGAGGAGGGCAGGCATGGTGGCGGAGCTGGCGGGGGAAAAATCACGCCCGAGCATGATATGTGCTGGCACAAAGTACTGATGACGATTACTTTGCATTTCTCCCGAAAGTCATTCATGAAAGGCGATCCCATGTGCGCAGTTTGGCCGAACGCCGGGCGCGCCGTCACCGCCGGTGGCGGACGATGAGACAGGCCCTGATCGTCGAGGACCATGCCGCGACCGCATGCTGGCTGAGGGCGGCGGTGGAAGCGGCGTTTCCCGGCGTCGTCGTCGCCGCAGCGGCCAGTTGTGGCGAGGCCCGGGCGCTGCTCGACAGCGCTGCTGCCGAGTTCGATATCGCCTTGCTCGACATCGGCCTTCCGGACGACAGCGGTCTTGCTTTGGTGAGCGAGGTCCTGCTGCGGCGGCCGTCCTGCTACGTGGTGATCGCCACCATGTTCGACGACGACCCCAGTCTTTTCGCGGCGTTGCGTGCCGGTGCGCGCGGCTATCTGCTCAAGGACGGCCTGCCGGACAGTCTGGTCGGCCATCTGCGCGGAATCAGCGCGGGGCAACCGCCGCTGTCGGCGGCCGTTGCCCGCCGCCTGATCGCCCACTTCGCGCCGCCGCCGGTTGAGGACGAGGCGCGCCTCACTGCGCGCGAGCACGATGTGCTGGTGCTGATCGCAAAGGGGTTGGCGATCGGCGATGTCGCCGCCGCACTCGGCATTTCGCCCCACACCGCCACCGGTTATCTGAAGAGCGTCTACCGCAAGCTGCGGATCGGATCGCGCGCCGAGGCCGCCTTGGAGGCGGTGCGCCGCGGAATCGTGGTGCCCTGAGGTGGTGCCCTGAGGTGGTGCCTTGAGCCGCTGCCTTGTGCTTACCAGTTCACCTGGAGATCGCCACTCGGCGTCCGGCGGGTCTGTCCGTGGAGCATCGCGGGCAGACGATCGATGATGAGCGGGTCGCCGCCGAGGACCAGGTTGGCGGCGGGGCGCTGGCCTGCCGCCAGGGTCAGGCGCCCGTCTATGGTCAGCGCATTGGTCGGCGGACTGCTGAGGGCGATCACCGCGCTTGTCCCGTTGGCGCTCAGTGCGCCGCGATAGTCCCCCAGGCGGCGGTCGGGCAGGATGTCGGTGGCGGCACCATGCCAGTTCAGTTCTACGTTCCCGTTGCAGCGCCCCTGCCAGTCGCAGGCGAGGGTCTCGCCACGGGCACCGAGCCGGCCGTGCCAGCCGAGTTGGAACACCGGCGCGGGCAGCGCGGCTAACAACGGTCCGGCGGGCAGGTCGAGTTCGATTTCCTGGATGTCCACGCCACTGGCGCCGAGCGTGGCGCGCAGCGCCGGGCGGCCGTCGATGCTCAACCGCCAGGCCAGGCGGCCGCTTGCCAGGGTGCCGGGCTCGAAGCGCCAGCCGAGCACGAGCCACGGCACCGGCAGGCGTTCGCCCTGGCTGTTGGCGAGGCGCCCGCTGCCCGACCACAGGCTGCCGCTGGCGTCGGCCAGACGGACGCGGTTTGCGCTGGCATGCGCGATCGCGGCGTCGACCAGACTCGCCGGCGGTGCGGCGGCGATCAGCGCGAGGGTGAGCAGGCAGGCGAAAACGACGCGGCGCATCGGTGCTCCAGGCTCAAGGTTGGGCGTCGCGCGCGACCAGCACGGCTTCAACCGCGCCCGCTTCGGCGTATTCGAGGCGCGTCGGGCGCAGCCCCTGCTCGGCGTGAATCGCGGCAAGCCAGTCGATCAGCGCAGGCAGTGGCGCGCTGCCGCGGGCGAGCAGGCCGTCCGGCCCCGGCTCGATGTCGAGCTGCAGGCCGCGCGCGCTAGCTGCGGCCAGCGCCGCGCCCGCGAGGGCCGTGGGCGTGAGCGCGGGTGGCGGTGCCGTGCTCTTGAGGCGGGCGAGTTCGGTCGCATCCTGCTGCATGCGTTCGAGTTCGGCGCGGGCCTGAGGCAGGCGCCGGTCGAGGCGCTGCTGTTCGTCGAGCGCCCAGCCGAGCACGGCGACGGCGGCGGCGAGCGGTACGAAGCCGGCGAGTGCCTTCAGCAGGCGGCGTTCGCGCGGCGCGCGGTTGTCCAGCCAGGCGCTGAGCGCCTTGAACGGCGTGAGGAGGGCGGAGCGGGCGGTTGCGTTCATGGCGATCGGAAAGTTCGGTCAGGGGCGTCGGACATGCAGGGCCGTGCGCAAGGGGGCGCTCAGGGGGCGGTGCTGGCGGAGCGGGGCGCCACGCTCAGGCGCAGGCTGCCGTCGGCGAACTGTGCGGCGATGCCCTGGGTGGCGAGCGCGGTGGCCAGGCCTGCGCTGGAGTTCGCAGCTTTTGCCGCATGCTCGGGGGCAAAGCGCAGGGTCAGCGTGCGCGCGTCGTAACTCAGCGCGGTGGGTGGCAGGCCGGTGGCGCGCAGGTGCCCGTGCAGCAACGCGAGCAGGTCGGCGCCGCCGAGCTGGCCGTGGCGGTTGCGGGCCTGGTCGAGGGCGCGGGCAAGTTGGCGCGCGGGATCGATTGCCGGCGTGCCGGGCAGGGCTTCGGCGAACAGGCGGGCGCTGCGGGTTTCCAGTCGGGCGAGCTCGCTGCGCTGGACCATGACCTGGACCACGGTGGTGACGAGCAGCACGGCGGCGGTCGCGGCCGCGACCACGAGCGGCGCACGCAGGCGGCGCCAGCGGCGGCTGCCGTCGTGACGCGAAGCAAACTCGTCGTGCAGCAATTCGCTCGCCGCATCGAAGCCGGACCACCACGGCCAGGCCGTGCCGGCGGCGACGGTGAGGGGCAGGGCGGTGCCGAGCGCGGACACGAGCGCGGGCGAAAGTTCGCTGCCCGCCGCCGCGCGCAGTTCGAGGTGCGACGGTGCGCGGTGGCCGTCGTCGTGTCCATCGCGCTGCGCGGCGGGGCGCGGCGCGAGGGCGAGTTGAAGGGGGGCGGCAAGGTCGGCGGCCGCGGTCTCGGTGTTCGTACTGGCGCCTGGCAGGTCGAGGGCGAGCCCGTGCCGCGGGTTCAGGCGCAGCACGGCGTGCGGGCCGGGACCGCAGGCGAGCACGGCGTGGCCGGCGTCGGCGGGGGCGGCCTGCAGCAGGCTGCGCAGGTGGTGCAGCGGGCGGCCGAGCGCCTCGAACTGGGCGACGAGCTGGTTCATGCGTGCGCGGCCTACGGCGAGCACGCCGGTGCGGCGGACCTCGCCGGCGGCTTCGCTGTGGGTCACGGTGAGGTGCTGGGCGTCGGGGTCGCCGAGCAGGTGTTCTTCGAGCGCGTAGGCGAGCAGGCGCGGACGGTCGCGGCGCGGCGCCGGCGGCAGTGGCACTTCGAGCCACACGCACTGGTTGCCGGCGAGCAGCGCGCTCAGCGCGGCAGCGGGTGGCCAGTGCGCGGGCGCGGAGCGGCCCTGTTGCTGCACGCGGCCGGCGCCGTCGAGCAGCACCCAGTCGGCGCTCGGGTCGCGGTGGGGCCAGTGTTCGTCGAGGAGGAGGATCAGGCGGCTGTTCATGGCAGGCGGTACCAGAGAAGCTCGGGCCAGGTCTCGCGGCGGTCGAGCAGGGCTTCGAGCCGGGTCAG
This sequence comes from Pseudomonadota bacterium, assembly GCA_023459095.1. Lineage (GTDB taxonomy): Bacteria > Pseudomonadota > Gammaproteobacteria > Burkholderiales > Rhodocyclaceae > JAEWVQ01. The sequence goes on from JAEWVQ010000195.1 coordinate 5,006, forward strand.
GGCGACGCCGTAGCTGGCGTGGATGGTGACGTGGAAATAGCGGCTGCGGACGTCGGCGAGGCGCGCATCGGGCAGCCCGGCGCCGTCCGGCAGGCGTTCGCCGAAATCGGCGAGGTCGCGGAACCAGGCGCGTTCGCGCTCGGCGACGAGGACGCGCGCGGCATCGAGGCTGAGGCCGGGAATCAGCGCGGCGAGCACCTCGGCGGGCGCGGTATTGACGTTGATGCGCGAGGGCGCCGGTACGGTGGCGAGAAACGGTGCGAGGCGGGCGATGCGCGCGGGGTCGAAGCCGGGCAGGCGCGACAGCTCGTCGAGCGCGAGCAGCGCGGAGCGCGGCGCGCCATCAGCGCCGCTGCCGCCGGCGCTGATCCAGGCGCCGAGGGCGAGGCTGGCGCGGCGGGCGTCCTCGGCGCTGTCGCCGAGCAGTTCCAGCAGGCGCTGCAGGCG
>JAEWVQ010000196.1 GCA_023459095.1 Pseudomonadota bacterium
GGCGGGCGCCGAGCCGCGCCAGCGGCGCGGGCACGGTGAAGGCCGGCACCCGCCAGGCGGCGGCGCGCTCCGCCAGATGGCGGCGCAGACTGCCGGGCAGCAGCGCGGCGAGGGGCGTGGGAAACGGCGGGGTGGGCAGGCTCATCGTCGGGTTCTCCGTAGTCGTTGCGCGACGGACAGGCAGGGGCGCGTGGGGTGGATTCACCCCGCGACGAATTGATCGACCCCCGGGCGGCCGTGCCAGAAGCCGTTGCACGGCGCCGCCGGCATCCACGGCGCGCTCGCCGCGAGCGCGGCCTGCGGGGCGAGGTCGTCGTCGAGGGCGGTGCGGAACAGAGCCAGCAGGTCCACGGTGTGCTGCCCCTGCGGGCTCACGCGCAGGACCTCGGCGTGGCGGCGCACTGCCGCCAGATCGCCGAGCAGGTTATGCACGCGCGCGGACTGGGTCTGCACGCCGTTGAGGGTGAGGAAGGCCTCGCCTTCGCGGGTGCGCAGGGCAAGGCCGTCGGGCGCGTCGGCGTCCGTGCTCAGGCAGCGGAACTCGCAGCCGTCTTTCTGCAGGTTGAAATGGCGCGCGGTGAAGCAGCGCGCCGAGTACGCCAGCGGCAGGCGGCCGTAGGCGAACAGCTCGGTGGCGCAGGCCGCGGGCAGCGCGGCGCGCAGGTTGGCGAGTTCGGCACCGGCCATTTCCGGCGGCGCCACCCAGCGCGTGGCCCCGCCATCGACGAGCAGGCCCAGGGTGTGCGGGTTGAACACGTTCAGGGTCGGGCCGGCGATCCAGTCGCGGCGGCCGGCGGCGGCGAGCAGGCGGACCGCGCCCATTTCGTTGGCCTCGATGCGAAAACGGTCTTGGTCGACGAGGCGGCGCAGGGTCTTCAGTTCGGATTCCGATTCGATCAGCGTCTGCGTCGACAGCACGACTTCCTTGCCGGCGTCGGCGAGCTGCGCGGCGAGCGTGAGCCAGTCGTCGAGACGCAGCTCGTGGCGGCGCGAGCACACGGTCTCGCCGAGATAGACGATGTCGGCGGCGCTGTCGGCGATTTCCGCGTAGAAGTCGAGCGTGCGCTGGCGCGGCCAGTAGTAGAGCAGGGGGCCGAGGGCGAGTTTCATGGCAGTCTCATGGGGTGCGGGGGCGGCCCGGGTGATGGCGTTGGCGGCGGAGTGCTTACTTCCACGGCCGGTAGTAGGCGCCGAGGGTGTGGCTCTGGCCTTCGGAGACCTTGTTGAGTTCGGCCATCCACGCCGGCGCCACGGCGAAGCGCTCGGGGCCGGCGCCGACGCGATCGAGCGCGGCGCGCCATACCCGGGTGACCTGGGTGACGTAGGCCGGGCTGCGCTGGCGGCCCTCGATCTTGATCGCGCGGACGCCGATGCGCGCCAGTTCGGGGAGCAGTTCGAGGGTGTTGAGGCTGGTCGGCTCCTCGATCGCGTAATAGGTCTCGCCGTTCACGTCGAAGCGGCCCTTGCACAGCGTGGGATAGCCGGCGCGCTCGTCGTCGCCGAAGCGGTCGATGAGGATGCCGTTGAGCCGTGTCTCCATGCCCTGCGGGGTCTGTTCCCAGCGCACGTGCTTGCCCGGCGAGCACGCGCCGTTGCAGTTGGGGGATTCGCCGGTGGCGTAGGCCGACAGCGCGCAGCGTCCTTCCACCATCACGCACAGGCCGCCGAAGCCGAACACCTCGATCTCCACCGGGGTGCGGGCGACCACCTGTTCGACCTGCGCCAGCGACAGCACGCGCGGCAGCACCGCGCGCTGGATGCCGAAACGCTCGTGATAGAAGTTGATCGCCTCGTAGCTGGTCGCCGAGCCCTGGACCGACAGATGCAGGCGCAGCTGCGGGTGGGTGCGCGCGGCGTAGGCCATGAGCCCGGGGTCGGCGAGGATCACCGCGTCGAGGCCGAGCTCGGCGGCGCGGTCGACGGCGGCGGTCCAGTCGTGCCAGTTGCCGGTCTGCGGATAGGTGTTGAGCGCGAGCAGCACCTTGCGCCCGCGCCCGTGGGCGTAGGCGACGCCTTCGCGCATCTGCGCCGGGTCGAAGTTCAGCCCGGTGAAGTTGCGCGCGTTGGTGGCGTCCTTGAAGCCGAGATAGACGCAGTCGGCGCCATGGTCGATGGCGGTCTTGAGCGCCGGCAGGCTGCCGGCGGGGCATACGAGTTCGATGCGGCGGGGGGCGGTCATGGGGCAGCGGGGTGGTTGAAGCCCCGCAACCTTAGTGCCGCCGCCGCCCGCCCGCGTTGATCCGGGTCAAACCGCTCCGGTGCGTTCAGCGCGCGGTGTGGTGGGTCGCGGCGGCGGCGTGATGGTGGCCGGCATGCGGGCGGTGATGGGTTTTCGGCCCGATCAGGCCGCCCACGAGCATGCCGACCGCGCTGGCGAGGAGGCCGAAGAGCTGCGGCTCGATGTCGCCCTCGGGGGCGGTGAATTCGAGGAACAGCCACGAGAACAGGCCGAAGGCGATGGCGAGCGCGGCGCCCAGGTTGTTGGCGCGCTTCCAGAACAGGCCGGCGGCGAGCGGCACGAAGGCGCCGGCCAGGGTCACGCGGTAGGCGTTCTCGACCATCTGGTGAATGCTCGATTCGGTGCTGGTGGCGTAGAGCGTGACCAGCCCGGTGAACGCGACCACGGTGACGCGCGTGCTCCACAGGAACTGGCGGTCGCTCATGCGCGGGAAGAAGCCCTTGAGCACGTTCTCGGAGAAGGTCACCGAGGGCGCGAGCAGGGTACCCGAGGCGGTGCTCATGATCACCGACAGCAGTGCGCCGAAGAAGATCACCTGGGCGGTGAACGGCATGTACTGCAGGATCAGGGTCGGCAGGATGAGCTGGGAGTCGTCCTCCATCAGGCGCGCGACCATGTCCGGGTCGATGATCTGCGCGGTGTAGGCGAGAAACAGCGGCACCGCGGCAAAGAAGAAGTAGGAGGCGCCGCCGAGCGTGGTTCCCCACACCGCGACGCGCTCGTTCTTCGACGAATTGACGCGCTGGAACACGTCCTGCTGCGGGATGGAGCCGAGCGCCATGGTGAGGAAGGCGGCGATCCACGCGATCATGTCGGCGGCGTCGAGGCGGGGCAGGAAGTCGAGCTTGCCCTCGGCCGCGGCGCGTCCGACCACGGTGGAGAAACCGCCCGCCATGTCGCCGGCGAGCCAGGTCACGTAGATGAGGCCGAGCACGATCACGATCATCTGCACGAAGGTGGTCATCGCCACCGACCACATGCCGCCGAACAGGGTGTAGAGCAGCACCACGCCGGCACCGATCAGCATGCCGTGCGACGTGCTCAGGGTGCCGTCGGAGAGCACGTTGAACACCAGGCCGAGGGCGGTGATCTGGGCCGCGACCCAGCCGAGGTAGGAGAGCACGATGCACAGCGACAGCACCAGTTCGGTGCTGCGGTTGTAGCGCACGCGGAAGTAGTCGCCCAGGGTGAGCAGGTTCATGCGGTACAGCGGGCGCGCGAACACCAGCCCGAACAGCACCAGGCAGAACGCGGCGCCGAGCGGGTCGGAGATCAGCCCGCGAAAGCCTTCCTCGAGAAAGGTGGCGGAGATGCCGAGCACGGTCTCGGCGCCGAACCAGGTCGCGAACACCATCGCCAGCACCACCGCCATCGGCAGGTTGCGCCCGGCGGTGATGTAGTCGCGCGCGTTATGCACGCGCAGCGCGGCAACGAGGCCGATGCCGATGGAGACGAGCAGATAGGCGACGACGAGCCAGAGCAGCATGAACAGGCCTCTTGCGGAGCGGGGTTATGACGTTTTCGGGGCGGACGCGGTGCGCGCGGACATTTTTGCGAGCGCGGAGTTTAGCAACGAATGCGCGCCGTCGGCGGCAAATTCGGCAGCAAATCGGCATCCGTCACGGTTTTCCCCGGGGCGCGGCTAAGGGCTTGAATGCGTGGTCTTTGTTGCCGCCGCGGCGCACCCTTTCGGTGCGTGTCCGCGGCGGCCGGGGGGCAGCGCGCGCCGGGTTAGCGGCAGAGGCCGGCGAGGGCGGCGATCACAGTTGCCGCGGCCTCGTCGAGGGTGGTCTCGTCGATGATCAGCGGCGGGGCGAGGCGGATCACGTTGCCGTTGGTGTCGCGGGTGGCGATGCCGCGCGCGAGCAGCAGTTCGGCTACGAGTTGGGCAGGCGCGCGCACCGGGTCGAGGGCGATGCCGATGAGCAGGCCGCGGCCGCGAATCTCGCGCACGCAGGGCAGGCGGGCGTCTTCCAGCTGCGCGCGCAGGCGCGCGCCCAGGCGTTCGGCGCGCTCCCACGGCCGGGTTTCGGTGAGCAGTTCGACGACTTCGAGCGCCACCGCGGCGCCCAGCGGATTGCCGCCGAAGGTGGAGCCGTGGTCGCCGGGCTGGAACACGTCCATCACGCGGCGGTCGGCGAGGAAGGCCGACACCGGCAGCAGCCCGCCGCCCAGCGCCTTGCCCAGGATCAGGCCGTCGGGGCGCACGCCCTCGTGGTCGCAGGCGAGCAGGCGGCCGGTGCGGCCGAGCCCGGTCTGTACCTCGTCGGCGATCAGCAGCACGTCGTGGCGGCGGCAGATCTCCGCGCAGCGCGCGAGGTAGCCGGGGGGCGGCACGATGATGCCGCCTTCGCCCTGGATCGGCTCGACGAGGAAGGCTGCGGTGTCGGGGGTGATCGCCGCTTCCAGCGCGGCGGCGTCGCCGAACGGGATGCGGCGGAAACCGGCGGGGAAGGGGCCGAAACCGGCGCGGTACTGTTCCTTGGACGACATGCCGACGATGGTGATCGAGCGGCCGTGGAAATTGCCCTCGCAGGCGATGATCTCCGCACGCTCGGCGGCCACGCCCTTGACCGTGTATGCCCACTTGCGTGCGGCCTTGAGCGCGGTTTCCACCGCTTCGAGGCCGGTGTTGACGGGTAGCGCGCGCTCGAAGCCGAGCACCGTGCACAGGCGTTCGAGGAGCAGCGGCAGGCGGTCGTTGGAGAACGCGCGCGAGGTCAGCGCCAGGCGCCGCGCCTGGCGTTCGAGCGCGCCGACGAGGCGCGGATGGGCGTGCCCGAAGCTCACCGCCGAGTAGGCGCTCATCATGTCGAGGTAGCGGCGGCCGTCCACGTCCCACAGCCATACGCCGTCGCCGCGGTGGAACACCACCGGCAGCGGGTCGTAGTTGTGCGCGCCGAAATGGCGCTCCTTCTCGCGCAGCCAGTAGGTCGCAGGGCCGAGCGCGGCGCCGGCGAGGTCGGCGACGATTGCCGCGCACACGCCGCCGGGGTCGAGGTCGGGGCGGTATTCGACGATCTCGAGGGCGCGGAAGTCGCCGCAGCTGCGCAGCGTGAGCAGCGCGTCGGCGAGCGCGCGCGGCGCGAGGCCGCCGGGTTCGGGGCAGGTCACCGCGGGCATGGCGAGCGGATCGAGGGCGTCGAGGTCGATGCTGACGCCGAAGCCGGGGGCCTCGCCGGCGCGTCCGCGGACGAGCGCGATCGCCTCGGCGAACACCGCGGCGAGGCCGCGCTGGCGCACCGCGTCCATCGCGAACACGTGGACGCCGAGTTCGCGCAGGCGGGCGTCTTCCTCGGGCTCCCAGGCGCGCGCGCCGATCACGCACACGCGCCTGGGGTCGAGGGTGGGGCCGTCGACGTCGATGAGCGCGGCCGGGCCGTGACCGAGCAGCGCGGCCAGCGGCATGCCGTGGATGTTGCCGGAATGGGTGCTGCGTTCGGTGTGGCTGTCGAGATGGGCGTCGATCCAGATCAGCCCGGGTGCATGGCCGAGGCGGCGGCCGAGGCCGCGCCAGGTGCCGATGG
>JAEWVQ010000197.1 GCA_023459095.1 Pseudomonadota bacterium
AGTGGGCCGACGGCGGCTACAGCAACATGATCCTCGACGACGGCGGCGATGCCACCCTGCTGCTGCACCTGGGCGCCCGCGCCGAGCAGGATCTCTCCGTGCTGGACCACCCGGACAGCGAAGAAGCCACCGTGCTGTTCGCCAGCATCCGCGCCAAGCTCAAGACCGATCCCACCTGGTACTCCACCCGGCTGGCGCAGATCAAGGGCGTCACCGAGGAAACCACCACCGGCGTGCACCGCCTGTACCAGATGCACGCCAAGGGCGAACTCAAGTTCCCGGCGATCAACGTCAACGACTCGGTCACCAAGTCCAAGTTCGACAACCTCTACGGCTGCCGCGAATCGCTGGTGGATGGCATCAAGCGCGCCACCGACGTGATGATCGCCGGCAAGATCGGCGTGGTGCTCGGCTACGGCGACGTGGGCAAGGGCTGCGCGCAGTCGCTGCGCGGCCTCGGCGCCACCGTGTGGGTCACCGAGATCGACCCCATCTGCGCGCTGCAGGCCGCCATGGAAGGTTTCCGCGTGATGACCATGGAAGAGGCCGCCGCCATGGGCGACATCTTCGTCACCACCACCGGCAACGTCGGCGTGATCACCCATGAGCACATGAAGGCGATGAAGAACAACGCCATCGTCTGCAACATCGGCCACTTCGACTCCGAAATCGAGGTCGCCAGCCTGCGCCAGTACGAGTGGGAAAACATCAAGCCGCAGGTCGACCACATCATCTTCCCCGACGGCAAGCGCATCATCCTGCTCGCCGAGGGCCGTCTGGTGAACCTGGGCTGCGCCACCGGCCACCCCAGCTTCGTGATGAGCAACTCCTTCGCCAACCAGACCCTGGCCCAGATCGAGCTGTTCACCAAAACTGAGCAATACCCGGTCGGCGTGTACGTGCTGCCCAAGCAGCTCGACGAGATGGTCGCCCGCCTGCACCTGAAGAAGATCGGCGCCAACCTGACCGTGCTGTCCCAGACCCAGGCCGACTACATCGGCGTGCCGGTCGAAGGCCCGTACAAGCCGAATCACTACCGCTACTGATCGCGGCGGCGGGCGGCCAGTGGGTCGCCCGCCATCTGCCGAAGGGGCCGCGCGATGAAATCCTTCCACCGCCGCAGCAGCCGTCCCGCCGCGGAACGTCCGGTCGCGCCCGCAGCGGTCGCGCGCGGCCTGCCGCGCGCCGACCAGTTGCCCGTGCAGCAGGGCCTTGCGCCTTCGCGCACCGCGGCGCGCGTGCTGATCGAAGCCGGCCGCGTCAGCGCCGACGGCGTGTCGGTGAGCAAGCCGGCGCAGACGCTGCCCGAATCCGTGTTATTGGCGGTGACGCCGGACGCGGCCGACCGCTTCGTTTCGCGCGGCGGGCTCAAGCTCGCCGGGGCGCTGGCTGCGAGCGGAGTCGCCCCGGCCGGGCGCATCTGCCTCGACGTCGGCCAATCCACCGGCGGTTTCAGCGACTGCCTGCTGCAGGCCGGCGCCGCCAAGGTGGTCGGGGTCGAGGTCGGCCACGGCCAACTGCATCCGCGCCTGGCCGGCGAGCCGCGCTGCGTCACGCTGGAAGGGCTCAACGCGCGTCACCTGAACGCGGCCGATCTAGGCGGACACGCACCCGCCGCTGGCTTCGGCCTCATCGTCTGCGACGCCAGCTTCATTTCGCTGACCCTGCTGCTGCAGCAGTGGCCGGCGCTGCTCGCCGCCGGCGGCGACATCCTGGCGCTGGTCAAGCCGCAGTTCGAGGTCGGCCCGCAGGGGCTGGCCAAAGGCGGCATCGTGCGCGACGCCTCACTTTACGCCGAGGTCGAGCGCAAGCTGCGCACCGCGGCTGCGGCCGCCGGGCTGGACGTGCTCGGCTGGTACGACTCGCCGATCACCGGCACCGACGGCAACCGCGAATTCTTCATCTGGATGCGACATGCACAAGACTGAACTTTCCATCGAATTCTTCCCGCCGCAAACGGCGGAGGGCGCAGAGAAGCTGCGCGCGGTGCAGGCCAAGCTCGCCGAGCTCAAGCCCACCTTCTTCTCTGTCACCTACGGCGCCGGCGGCTCTACCCGCGAGCGCACCTTCGCCACGGTCAAGGAGATCGCCGCCAGCGGCTGCGAGGCCGCGCCCCACCTGTCGTGCATCGGCTCCACCCGCGACGGCATCCGCGACATCCTTCAGGAATACGCCGATGCCGGCATCCGCCGCATCGTCGCGCTGCGCGGCGACCTGCCCTCCGGCGTGGGCGACGCGGGCGAGTTCCGCTATGCCAACGAGCTGGTGGAGTTCATCCGCGCGGAAACCGGCAACCGCTTCCACCTCGAGGTCGCGGCCTATCCGGAGTGGCATCCGCAGGCGCGCACCCCGGCCGACGATCTCGCTGCCTTCAAGCGCAAGGCCGACGCCGGCGCCGACTCGGCGATCACCCAATACTTCTACAACGTCGACGCCTACCTGCATTTCGTCGACGCGGCGCGCAAGGCGGGGGTCACGATCCCGATCGTGCCGGGCATCATGCCCATCGTCAGCTTCAGCAAGCTGGCGCGCTTCTCCGATGCCTGCGGCGCCGAGATTCCGCGCTGGATGCGCAAGACCTTCGAGAGCTACGGCGACGACACCGAATCGGTGCGCGCCTTCGGCCTCGACGTGGTCACCCAGCTGTGCGAGCAGCTGATCGCCGCGGGCGTGCCCGGCCTCCACTTCTACAGCATGAACCAGGCCGCGCTCACCACCGAGATCTGCCGCCGCCTCGGCCTCGCCCCGGGCTGAGCATGCAGCGGCGGCTCAGGCCCGCCGCGACATCACCGCGACGCCGCCGATCACCAGCACGGTGCCGGCGAGCTGGGCGGGGCTGATGGTCTCGTCGAGCATCAGCCAGCCGAGCAGAATGGTGATCACCGGCCCCAGCGTGCCGGTGATCGCCACCGGGCCGGCGCCGAGGCGGCGGATCGCCTCCGACACCATCCACACCGGCACCACGGTACTGAACACTGCCATCGCCGCGCTCAGCGCATACACCTCCCACGGCTGCGCGAACAAGGCCTGCAGCGGGCGCAGCGCGGCGAACTGGGCGAGGCTGAAGGCGCACGCGAAGCTCGACGCCCACGCCGTCACCCGTGCCGCGCCAAGACGGCCGACCACCTCGCCGTTGCCCATCAGGTAGAGCGCATAGCTCACCGCGCTGGCGAACACCAGCACGCAGCCCAGCACCACCTCGCGCGCCTCGCCGGCAACTTCCAGATCGTGCCCCACGGCGAAGGCGATGCCGAGGTAACACAGC
>JAEWVQ010000198.1 GCA_023459095.1 Pseudomonadota bacterium
ACGTGGCCGAGGGTGAGCGGATTCTTCGTCAGGTCGGTGGTGTAGGGGTAGCGCCGGATTCCGCGATAGTAGGCGTCGGCGGCATTCCTGAACTGCATGGCGTGGGCGCCCACCGCATAGGCGCCCTGGAACTGGTCGTTGCCGGCCTTGAGCGCATCGGCGGCGGTGACGGTGAGCAGCAGCGAGAGGAAGTCCGACCAGCCCTCGCCCATGCCGCGCGCCTGATTGGTGGTCAGCCCGGAGCCGTCGCCGATCAGGCGGTTGCTCAGGTAGTGCCCCCATTCATGGGCGATCACGGTGTTGTCGAGGGCACCGTCGATGTCCGACGAGGCACGCGCCAGGGTCAGGGCGGCGGTGGGGGCGCTGCGGATCTGGATGCCGGTGTTGTTGGAAACGAGCAAGGCGGGGAGCGAGGTGGCGGAGGTGCCACCCATGGTCATGACCTCGTCGCCGGGCACGCTGTTGACGATGACGACGCCGATTGCGCCCGCGGCCTCCGCGTTTGCCACCTTGTCCGCGAATGCGCAGGCGCCGCGGTCGATCACGGCAATCTTGCCGGTGACCGCGGCGGGGTCGCTCAGCGGGGCGCAGCCGTTCAGCGGATCGGCATTCACCCATGTTCCGCTCACGCTGAAGTTGCGCGGCCCGAACTCGGCGGTGCCGACCGTGCCGTAGGTGGTGCCCAGCGGCGCGCCGGCGGTGACGCTGGCGCTGCCCGGGCCGTCGAACAGATACATCTGCATGCGCGGCGAGGCGCCGTCGGCCGGCGTGCTCATGTTGGCGTTGTTGCGCCCGCCGGCGTCCTGCGCCTCGGCGATCATGCGGTCGCCGCCGATGCCGCCGCGTCCGTAGTTGTCGTGCTGGGCGTTGCCCGCAGCCTCGTCGAAGCCGGCGCCGAGGAACCAGTCGTGGAGGAAGTTGGTGACGTAGAACAGGTTGGTGATCGAGGCCTTGCTCTGTTCGGCGGACGCCCCGGCCGAAAGCCCGGTGTCGTAGGTCCGGTCGAACATGTCCGGTGCGGTGACATCGGCGCGAAAGTTGCCCCCGCCGTGGGTGTCGGAGTCGTCGTGGTCGACGTAGGCATCGACGTTGTTGCCGACGGTTTCGGTTGCGCCCGCCGCGAGCCACGGATCGGCGGTGGCCGGGGTGATCAGCGCGGGTGCGAGATCGGGCGGCGCGAAATCGCTTGGGGCGCCGTCGGGAAAAGGCGTCGCCGCGCGGCCGACGGTGCCCGGCAGGGGCAGGTTCGGGCTGGCGGTGTCGGCCCACAGCCGGTAGGAATGCGCATGCGCCTGCAGGTTGTTGCGGAACAGCAGGCTACCGTCCACCGCCGACAGCACCCAGCCGTGGCTGTCGCTGCCGCTTCGGCCGGCGATCGTGGTTTCCAGGTAGTAGGCCGGAACCAGGCGCTTGGGCAGACGGAAGTAGGTCTTTTTCAGGCGCGCTGAGCGGAAGCGTCCGCCGTCGTTGGCGACGACGCCGTCGGCGACGGTGTAGGCGGTATAGCCGGCGGCGTCGGTGACGCCTTCGCGCAACGCGGCGGCGGTGGCGGTGGGGTCGAAGCCGTGCTCGGCGAGCGCGCGGAGCACGATCTCGCGGCCGCTCAAGGCATGGTGCCCGTCCACCCCCGCGGCGGTGCCGAGCGCGCCGGAGACGGCGAGCAGCTCGCTGCGCGCGTCGAGCAGCAGGGTCATGTGTTCGCGGAACACCTCGATGCCGCCGATCTCGCGCTTGAAGCGCACCAGGCTGCCGCCGCCGGCGGTGCGGCTTACGGCCTGCAGCGGGGCGGTGCGGACGTCGTCGGCGGTGAGCGCGTAGTGCGGCGCGAGTTGCTGCAGGTAACGCCGTGCGGCCTGATCGGGGGGCGTCGAGGTGGCCGGCGCGGCCATGCGGCCGAGTGCCGGGGCCGGCGGTGGCGCGACTCGGATGAACGACGGCACCCCCAGCCGCTCATGCCTGGAGACGCGCACCGATGCGCCCAGGCTGCGGGCGATCGCCGAGGCCATTTCGTCGGCAGCGCGCGCCTCCGTGGCCGGGCGCGCGGGCTGTGTCGGCGCGCCGGCGCGGCGCGCCGCGGCCTGCTGAACTTGCGGTGGCGCGAGCGCATCGACATTGGGGAGTTCCCGGGCTTCGGCGGTGGCGAGCGAAAGCAGTGCAGGCAGCGCGGCGAGGGTCAGGCGGAGGGCAGGCGATGAAGTCATCGTGGATATGGTGGGGGCGCGGTTGGGCGTGGGGGAGGGGCGTGAGGGCGATGGGGCGGGCACTCGGGAGGTGTCCGAGCACTCCAACATAACATTCAAATAATTATTTATGAATTATCGATGCACGCCGATCCTGCTCCGCCGGCGCCCACCATCGGTGTGAAAGCGGGCGCTGCGGCCGGACGTGGGGCGTTCTCGCGGACCATCACGGGGGGCTCTGACCGCCGCCGGTGAGCGGCAGACGGCGGGGGGATGCCGGATGGCGCAGGTATGTAACGGCCGCGTCCACTTGGTTCCGTTTGAGCGTACGTCATGCGGGCGCATGACAGAGTAGAATCGGGCGGACAATGCTCCCGGCCGCTCCGAGGTCTGACTTGGTCGTCAGCCGCCGGCGATGGGGCGAGGAGTCCGCTCATGCTGAAGAATCCCGTCGCCATCGCCATCGGCCTGATTCTGCTCGCCGCGCTTGCGCTCGCCGCGGTACTGCTGCAACGCGCGGGCGGCGGCGCGCCGCAGGCGCCGGCGACGTCCGACGTCCGCGTGCTGCGCTTCGGCCACAACATTCCGGTCGATAGCGCCTTGCATCAGGCCGCGCTGCGGTTTGCCGAGCTGGTCGCCGCGCGCAGCGGCGGGCGCCTCCGGGTCGACATCCATCCCGCCCAGCAGCTCGGCACCGACGACCAGATGCTGGAGATGGCGCGCGAGGGCGAACTCGACATCCTGCTCATCCCCACCGCCAAGATCAGCAGCGCGGTGCCGGCGATGCAGTATGCCGATCTGCCGTTCTACTTTCCCAGCCGCGAGGCGCTGTACGCGATGCTCGACGGCGAGCCGGGGCAGATGCTGCTCGGCAAGCTGCGCGCGATCGATCTGGTCGGCGTGACCTTCTGGGAAAACGGCTTCAAGCATTTCACCGCCAATCACGCGCTGCGCGCCCCGGAGGATTTCGCCGGCCTCGACGTGCGGATCATGAAGAGCCGGCTGCTGATGGAGCAGTTCCGCGCCTTCGGGGCGCATTCGATCCCGATCGATTTCCATGCCACGCGCCAGGCGCTGGCCGATGGCGTGGTCGATGCCCAGGAAAATCCGCTCGTCGCCATCGTCAGCATGGGCCTGCACGAGGTGCAGTCGCATCTGACCCTGAGCAGTCACGGCTACATGGGGTATGTGTTCATGATCAGCGGCAAGGTCTTCGACGGCCTGTCCGGCGACAACCAGGCCCTGCTGGTGGAGGCCGCGCGCGAGCTCACGCCCTGGGAGCGCGCGGAGACCCATCGCCGCGAGGAGGCGCTGCTGGCGACGCTCCGCGACGCCGGCGTCAGCATCCATACGCTGAGCGCCGAGGAGCGGGCGCGTTTCGCCGCCGCCACCGCCCACATTCCCGGCCGCTTCGAGGCGCTGATCGGCGCCGACCTGCTCGCCCGCACCGAGGAGTTGCTCGATCGCGAGCACGGCGCCGCCGACGACATCGTGATCGCGCTCGATGCCGACCTGTCGCAGGAGTGCCAGGCCTCGGGCATGGCGCTGCGCCGTGGCGCCCTGCTCGCGATCGACGAGATCAATGCCGCCGGCGGCGTGCTCGGCCGGCCGTTGAAGCTGATTGCGCGCAACCATCAGACGTTGCCCAGCATCGGCCTGAAGAACATCGAGGATTTCGCCCGCCGTGACGATGTGGTGGCGATGATCGGCGGCGCGCATTCGGCGGTGGCCGCCGCCCAGGCCGAGTTTGCCCGCCGCGTGACCCTGCCTTTCGTGCTGCCGTGGGCGTCGGCGGCCGAGCTGACGCTCGCCGACGGCGCCGCCGATCCGGTGTTCCGCGTTTCCGCCAACGACGCCCAGGTCGCGCCCTTTCTCGCCCGGCATGTGCTGGCAATCGGCAACCGGCCGGCGATCATGTACGACAACTCGCTGTGGGGGCGCAGCAACGCCGAGCACCTGGCCACGCTGCTGCGCGCGGAAGGCAAGGATTTCATCGTCGCCGAGAGCTTCAACCGCGGCGAGGAGGTCTTCGACCCGGTGCTGAGCCGCATCGAACTCGCCGGCGCCGACGTGCTCGTCGTTGTCGGTACGCCGCCCGAGAGCGGGCGCATCGTGCGCAGTCTGGCGGCGCGTGATGCCCGTGTGCCGGTGGTGTCGCACTGGGGCATTACCTGCGGCGACTTCTGGGAGGCGAACCGCGAGGCGCTCGCCCGCCTCGACCTGCGCTTCTTTCAGACCTTCAGCTTCATCGACAATCCGCGTCCGGCGGCGCGCCGGCTCGGCGAGCGCTACCGCCAGCGCTACGGCCTCGCCGGAGTGCGCGAGATCCGTGCGCCGCAGGCGGTGGCGCAGGCGTACGACGCGGTCCAGCTGATCGCGCGCGCGCTCGAGCGCGCCGGCTCCGCCGAGCGCGCCGCGGTGCGCGCAGCGCTCGAACGCCTCGGCCCGTATGACGGCGCGGTGCGCCACTACGCGCC
>JAEWVQ010000199.1 GCA_023459095.1 Pseudomonadota bacterium
TACCCCACGCTTGGCCAGCAGGGCACGGTTGGCGGGATCAAGCACCACTCCGCCCCCCGTGGCCAGCACAAGGTCGCTCTCCTGGGAGAGCTCATCGAGCAACTGCGTCTCCCGCCGACGAAACCCGACCTCGCCCTCGATCTCGAAAATGGTCGGCACACTGACGCCGGTACGCGCAACGATCTCCTGGTCGCAGTCAACGAAACGCACCCCACGGCGCCTCGCCAATTCCTTTCCCACAGTGGTTTTTCCGGCGCCCATCATGCCGATCAGGATCAAACAGCTCACACAAACATACCGGCTAAAACACGAGGCGGCCAGTTCACCATCGAACCGGCCGCCTGGCAAGTGGGTCAGCAGAAAAACACTACTTGAGCGTCAAAGCCTCGGCAACGATCCGCGGAGTAATGAACACAAGCAACTCCTTCTGGTTGGACACCTTGCTTCTCGTCCGGAACAACGATCCGACAACAGGCAGCTCACCCAACACGGGAATCCGACTTTCCGAGCTGGTGTCCTCCTCAAGGTAAATACCCCCGATGACCACCGTACCTCCGTTATCGATCAGCACTTCACTCCTGACCTTTTTAGTCTCGATCGGCGGCACATTCATCAATGCGTTCTCCCAGATCGGTCGATCCTTATTGACCTCGATCGTCAGCTGGAGATTGCCCTCGGGGGTAATCTGCGGCTTCACCTTCAGGCGCAGCGAGGCCGACTTGAAGGCAACGCTGGTCGCACCCGAACTTGACGCTTCCAGATAGGGAATTTCAGTACCCTGCTCGATCAGGGCCTCGACCTGATTCGCCGTCAATACGCGCGGACTGGAAACCACGCGCCCCCGCCCATCGGCCTCCAGCGCGCTCAACTCAAGATTCAGGAACCGGGTCGCGCTGTTGTTCCACAACACCATGGACAACGCGCCTGAATTCGCCGCGGCCGACGGCAGATTCACATTCAGACCGTCTGGATTGGCATCGAGCACGCTGGTAATCGGCGCGGAGCCGACTTGGGTAAAACGTTGATCCCCCCCCAGCGAGGCCCCGGACCTCACCTGCGTGGCCCCGAGCCCACCGCCGATCGTCCCTTGCCGAATCGGAGCCCCACTCGAATCGTAGCCGACGACCCGCCCCAGGGCGCCGCCGAGTCCAAGCCGCACGCCAAGATCGCGCGCAAAATTCTTTTCCGCTTCCACGATGCGCTCCTCGATCAGAACCTGGCGCGGCGCGACGTCGATCTCTTGAACCAGTCTACGCAGGGACTGCAACTGGCTCGCCACATCGGTAACGAATACCTTGTTACTTCTTTCGTCGTACGAGGCAGAGCCGCGCTTGGAGAGCTGAGACTGATCCTTGTTCTTGAGGAACTCGGCGATTTCCTTGGCTTTGTGGTAGTTGATCTGGAAACTCTCGGTCAGCAACGGTTCGAGCTCGACGATCTGAGATTTGGCTTCGAGCTGCAGCTTTTCGCGGGCGCTCAGCTCGTCACTCGGAGCAATCCATACAACATTTCCATCCTTGCGCTTATCGAGCCCCTTTGCCTGCAGGATGATGTCGAGAGCCTGGTCCCACGGCACATCCTTCAAACGCAGCGTCAGATTTCCCTGCACCGAGTCCGAAGTGATGATGTTGAAGTTGGTGAAATCGGCGATCACCTGGAGTACCGACCGTACATCGATATTCTGAAAATTGAGCGACAGCTTCTCGCCCTGATACTGACCTCGCGTCCCCTGGACAAGCTTGTTCGGGTCTTCGATCACCCGCCTGACTTCGAGAACGAATTGATCGTCACTCTGATAGGCGTTGTGCTCCCACAGCCCATTCGGCGTCACAACAACGCGAACCTTGTCCCCATGCTGCTGCGTCACCATGCTGGTCACAGGGGTACCGAAATCAGTGACATCGGCCTTGCGCCGCAGATGCTCAGGAACGGTCGTCCCTTGGAATTCGACGATCAGCCCGCCGCCTTGCTGGCGAATGTCGATACCGGTATCCGGATTTGACAATTGCACAACGACACGCCCTTCCCCGCCCTGTCCACGGCGAAAGGTAACATCCCGCAAGCTTCTCTCCACACCGGTCTGCGCCTTGGCTTCGGCAAATGAAGCATGGGACTCAGCAGTTACGGTCGGCGGAGCGTTCGACCCAGAAGCGGCAATTTCGATTATTACGTTCTTTCCCTCAACTCTGGCCTCATACTGAGGGACCTTCACCAGATTGAGCACAACCCGGGTACGATCCCCGACTTGAACGATATTGGCGCTCCGCAAATCTCCCTGATCAATGACTTGAGAATTTCGCCCCAACGCATTGGCGACACCCTGGAAATCAAAGGCGATACGCGCCGGATTTGCGACACTGAAACTGGCAGGAGGCGCCACCAGGGGATCACGCAAGCCGAGCCTCACAATGACGCCGCCACTGTGCTCGGCGACCTCGAACGACTCGATCTGGTTTGCACCGGACTGAGCGGTCTGATCGGCCTGTGCTGTCACGTTCTCCAACGGCACGAAAGCCACTGCCACGGCAAGCAGCATTGCTCCAATTCTTGATCTCATTTTCCGTCCCCCTGCTGCTCCTGCAGCAACAGCGAACGGTCCCGCCTCACCCAGTCACCGTCCGTATCTTCAACCAATTCAGTCAACTTGATTTCCGCGTCGCCAATATCGGTAATCACACCAAAATCCTGCCCCAAGTAATTACCCACTTTGACCTGATAGAGACTTTTATCTGCGCGTATCAGCGCATGCATTACCTGGTTCTGGACCAGGATGCCGACCATGGTCAAGGATTCAAGAGGATACGCCTCCAGCGGCTCCTTTCGCCGATCCATGTCCGGCCTCAGCCCCCCGCCCCCTTTGCGCTCAGGCTCGATCCTGCCAACCGAAAACGGCTCTACTGCAGCCCCCACAGAGTAGGCAACCACAGGGAACTGCTTAAGTTCAGGCAACGGCTTGACAAAGCCCTTCATACCCTTTGCCTGCTCGTCCATCCACGCCTTCAGGTTTTCCTGATCTCCACCGCAGCCCACAATCAGCAGACTCAGGGCAAGCATCGGCATCCACTTCATCACTTGCCCCCCTTCTTGCCTGCTGCAGCAGCCTTCTCCGCCTGCCGCTTCTTGGCCAACTCTTCCTCATCGAGATAGCGATAAGTGACCGCCTTTGCATCGAGCTTGAGCTTTCCGTCCTTACCCGCCTCAAGTGCGATATTGTTCAGCGTAACGATACGCGGCAAAGCGGCGACATCCCCAACGAATTCGCCGAGATCGTGATAGCCGCCGAGAACCTTGATCTCGATGGGCAACTCCGCGTAAAAGTCCTTGACGACGTCCGTACCCGGCTTGAACAACTCGAACTGCAACCCCCTACCGACGCCGGCCTGGTTGATGTCCGAAAGCAGCGAATCCATTTCAGCCCGATTCGGCAACTGCTTCAGGAGCGTGCCAAACTGGCGATCAATCTCCGCAAGCTGCCGCTTATGCTCATCGAGATTGACGGCCTGGCGCTTTTTAGAGACCCAATCCTGACGCAACTGCTGCTCCTCGGACTCCTTCTTTTCCAGCATCGCGGCCTGATCCTGCCAGTCGAACCACCACGCTGCGACCAGCGTGGCAAGGAACAGCGCAACATAGACCGCAATTTTCGGCGCAAGCGGCCACACTCCCGGATCATTGGGGTCGAGCCCCTTGAAGTCGTTCGAGAGCCGCTCAAAATCCAGGGCGCGCAAGCCTGCGGATTTTTCCTTGCTCATCATCGCGCCCTCCCCGCATTGGCCGGAGCAGCCGCATCGACCTCCGGCCGCTCAATCGTGATATTGAGCGTAAATTCACTGACCCTGCGACCATTGACTGTTGCGGACTTAACCTCAACCAGCCCAGGCAATTGAAGAAAAGGCGAAGCATCGAGACTACGCATCAAGCCGGAAACCCGGGCATTCGACTGTGCAAAGCCAACAAGAGTCACCACGGCGCCGTTCTGCTTGATCGATTTGAGATAAATCCCCGTCTGCATGCGCTGAGCCAACTCATTGAACAGATGCACCGTTTCAGCACGTGTCCCCTGGAGCGATTCAATCACCTGCTTACGTGACAACAGCGCGTCAATCTGCTCCTTGAGACGGCGGATCTCGGCGATTTCCGTATCCAGCTTGGCAATTTCAGCTTTGAAAAAGGCATTCTTGGCCTCCTGCCGCTCGATGTAACCGGCGTAAATCGTGTGCACGAGCATGGCGATCACCACACCGGCCAGCACTGCCACCGCAGACAACGCATAGAACTGCTGCCTGCGGGCGCGGCGTTTTTCCTCGCGATGAGGTAACAGGTTGATCCGGATCATGCGTCGAATCTCCGCAGCGCAAGGCCGCAT
>JAEWVQ010000200.1 GCA_023459095.1 Pseudomonadota bacterium
GCTGCGGTCGGGTCAGCGCGCACCCTCGCCGTAGGCGCCGGCGCCGACCAGGTAGTTGCCCACGCGCACGATGTAGCTGCGCTTGTTCTCCACCTTCTGCGTCACCGGGTTGCGCCAGGTGTAGCGCACCTCGCCCTCGCCGCGGGTGCGCGCGAGCGCGAGCATGTCGCGCACGAAGTGGCGGCCGCCGGTGTCGACCAGATCGCCCGACTTGCGCCCGACCAGGCGCGGATGGCCGCCGTTGGCGTGCATGATTTCGTCGTCGAGGCCGATCACGAACACGTAGAGGTCGTCGTGCGCGAAGCCGCCGTTGAGGCTGTTGAAGCGCGCGAACGCGCCTTCGCCGTTGGCCTTGAGCTCGTGCACCGCACGCCATACCAGCGATTTGGCGAGTTCGAAGCTGGCGTGCGGGACGTAGGCGCCGACCACCAGGATGCGCTCGCCGACGCGGCGGTAGGTGGCGATCTTGGGTTCGTCGCCGCCGCGGATCGGGTTGCGCCAGCGGTATTCGACCCGGCCGCTGGCGCGCGTGCGCGCGCCGTCGAGAATTTCGCGGATGAAGCGGCGGCCGCTGGAATCGCTGAGGTCGGTGACGTTGCGCCCGATCAGCGTGGTCGAGGCCCCGCCGCTGGCGAGGAAGTTGCCGTCCATGTCGATCACGTAGACGTAGAGATCGCCGTCCTGGAACTCGCCGGCGCGGCTGAAACCGGCGAGCGCCTGGTCGCCGTGGTCGCGCAGGTGGGCTTCGGCGCGGTCGAGCAGGCTCTGGACGCGGGCGTTGTCGACGCCGGGGGCGACGAGCGGGGCAGCGGTTGCGGCGGCGTGCAGCGTGCCGCCGACGCTGGCGAAACCGAGCACGGTGGCGACGACGAGGCTCTTCAGGCGGAACATGGCGCGCAATCCTCGGAGACATTGGGGCATGCGATTCTAGGCCGTTAGCCCCGCAGCCGGCTTAGTCCGGGCGGACGATGCGGCGGCCGCGGCGCGCGCCCGACACTGCGGCATCGTCATTTCGCCCGTCCGCGGGCATCGCAGGAGTTCTCCCATGACTGTCACCGTCGTCACCGGCTCCGCCTCCGGCATCGGCGCCGCGATCAAGGCGCAACTCGAGGAAGCCGGGCAGCGCGTCATCGGCATCGACCGCCAGCACGCCGACATCGCCGCCGACCTGTCGACCGCGGCCGGGCGCAAGGCCGCGGTCGAGGCCGCGCTGGAGGCCTGCGGCGGCGTGCTCGACGGCCTGGTGTGCTGCGCCGGGCTCGGGCCGACCGCGCCGTCGAGCGGGCTCATCGTCGGCGTCAATTATTTCGGCATGACCGAGGTGGTGGCCGGGCTCGAAGGTGCGCTCGCCCGCGGCCAGGCGCCGGCCGTGCTGCTGATCGGCTCGGTCGCCGCGGTCCATCAGGGCATGGACAAGCTGCCCATGGTCGGCGCCATGCTCGCCGGCGACGAGGCCGCGGCGCTCGCCCAGGCCGAGGCCATGGGCATGACCCAGGCCGCCTACGCCGGCTCCAAGTACGCGGTCACCGTGTACGCCCGCCGCAAGGCGGTGGAACTCGGGCCGCGCGGCATCCGCCTCAACGTGCTCGCCCCCGGCGCGGTGGATACGCCGCTGCTGCAGGCGTCGATGGCCGATCCGCGCTATGGCGAGGCCACGCGCAACTTCGTCGCGCCGCTCGGGCGCAACAGCGCGCCCGCCGAGATCGCCCGCGTGGCGCTGTTCCTGCAGTCGCCGGCGGCGAGCTTCGTGCATGGCACGGTGATCTTCGTCGATGGCGGCATGGACGCGATGACCCGCCCCGAGCGCTTTTGAGCGTTTCTCCGCTTCTGAACGTTTCCCCGCATGCGGTCGCCGGTTCGCCCCGGCACTTGTCTTCGACCGGCCTCTGGCCGGTCTTTTTTTTGGTGCGCCCGGCGCAAGGCATGGCGACCGGCGCCTTCCGTCATGCGCTCGTCAAGGCGGCGAGGTGGGTGGCAAAGCCGCCCGCGTCGCTGGCGGCATTCACATGGTCGAAGTAGTCGTACCAGCCGCTGGCCTGGATGCCTGCCAGCAGCGCATCCCTGGCTTGCGGGTCGGGAAAGCGCCAGATGCCCAGGAAGCGGTGGGGACTGGCGCGGTCGATGCCGGCATCCGTTTCGCCCAGGGCGAGCACGTCGACGCCCAGGCTGGACAGTCCGCCCATCGCCGCCGCGATGCCGTCCAGAAACTGCTGGCGGCGGTGGGCGGGCAGGGCGTGCCATGCGGAATTGGGCGTATAGAGTTCGACGAGGTAGTTCGGCATGCTGGGGTTCTCCACTATTTCAGGTTGCGCAGGGCGCGCTGGCAGATGCGGCGCGTGGCGTTCGCGGGTTGGCCTTGGAGCCATTGCGCGCAGAGGCCACGCACCCAGTCGGGGTGGTCCTTGGCGGCATCGTTGAGCCAATTGGCCACCGAATCCTGCACATAGGCGGACGGATCGGCGCGCAGCGGCGAGAGGAGGGGCAGTGCCCGTTCCGGCTGCTGCTTGAGCGCGGCGATGTGGGCGCACCACACGCCGCGCGGGCGCAGGGCTTCGCTGGCGTAGCGGCGCTGGCGTTCGGATGGCGATGCCGTCCAGGCCGCGAGCTGGGCGATAGCGGCGTCCAGGTCGTGGGCCAGATGCGGACGCACCGCCATCCAGGCCCATTCGCGTACGCCGAAGTGTGCGTCGTCGGCGAGCGGACGGATGGCGGCCAGCCGGGCCGGCAGATCCAACCCCGGCTGTGCGCCCACCATGAAGCAGGCCCAGCCGCGCACGGTGTCCGAGGCATGGGCCTGGCATTGCGTAATGCCGGCGGGGCCAAGTTCATCGAACAGCACGGCACCGATCCCGGCCATGCGCTTGAGGATGCCGAGCTGGCAGGCCGCGTCGGTGTGCGCCAGGGCTTGTGGCGACAGGCGGGGAAAGACCGTGCGCAGCAGCCGGGCCTGATCGAGCGCCAGCCCTTCGGCCAGCGTGGCGCTTTGCAGGGCGCCACGCGACAGCGCATCGAGCACATCGGCGGGGATGTCGGCGGCGCGGGTCGCGCCCTTGCGTGGTGACGGTGCGCTCATCGGGGCTTGCCTTCGTCAGCGCTGCCCAGGTTTGCTGCCACCTTGTCGAGCAAGGCCGCCAGTTGTTGGCGCTCGGACGCGGAGAGGTTGCCGAACAGACCGGCGATCCAGTGGCCATGCTGGTCGAAGACCGTCGTCGCCACCTGCTTGCCCTTGGAGGTCAGCCGGATGCGCAGGGCGCGGCGATCGCCGGCAACGGGCTGGCGTTCGATCAGGGCTTCGCGCTCCAGGCCGTCGAGCAGACCGGTCACCGTGGCGCGGGTGACCCCGGCCTGTTCGGCCAGGGCATTCGGGGCCAGCCCTTCGCTCGCGGCATCGAGCAGGAACAGGATGACGAAGCGCCCTTCGGACAGGCCGTGCGGCGCCAGCAGCGCGGCGCAGTCACGGTCGATCGCCGAGGCCAGGGACAGCGTTTGAAAACACAGCCGGATGCCTGCCACATCGGGGAGCTTCCTGCGCTGTGCTTCGTGCAGCAGCGCCTGGTACTTCTGTGCCAGATCCATCTTTGATTCCGCCATATGGTAAGGCGGCTAATTATAACGAGGTGTTTGGAATAGTCCATGACGTGACCGCGCGCAGCTCAGCCGGGCTCTCGGGCCGTACCCCGTGACTTGCGCGCGGGCGATGACGCCGCCCCGGTTCTGCATGCGTCGTCGCGGTGATGTTGGCGGGCGCGCGCCCTGGTCCGAACTGACGATGACGCGGCCGGCGCGGCGCCCCTAGACTGTGCGCCACTGCTTACTGCACGACGAGGAAGGCGATGAACAAGGTGGTTTTCATCACCGGCGCGAGCCGGGGCATCGGGCGCGAGACCGCGCTCGCCTTCGCCCGCGCCGGTTTCGACGTGGCGATCAGCGCGCGCACGCTGGAAGAGGGCGAAACCCACGCCCACGCGCTCACCCATGCCGATGGCCGTGCGCTCGCCGGCAGCCTGGCGGCGACCGCGCAGGCGGTGCGCGAACTTGGCCGCGAGGCCTTCGCGGTGCGCATGGACCTGCTCGACGAGCAGTCGGTGCGCGCAGCCGCGGCGGCGGTGCTTGCGCGCTTCGGCCGCATCGACGTGCTGGTGAACAACGCGATCTATCAGGGCAGCGATCTCAACCTGCCGTTCATGGACCTCGGCCGCGACACCCTGCAGCGCGTGTTCCAGGGCTACGTGATGGCGCCGGTGACGCTGACCCAGTGCGTGCTGCCGGCGATGCGCGCGCAGGGCGGCGGCACGGTGATCAACGTGACCTCGGGGGCGGGCGAGAGCGACCCGCCGGTGGCCGCGGGCAAGGGCGGCTGGGGCTACGCCTACGGCGCCGGCAAGGCCGCGGTGTCGCGCCTGTCCGGGGTGCTCGCCGCCGAGTTCGGCGCCGAGGGCATCCGCGCCTATACGGTGAATCCGGGCGTGGTCGGCACCGAGGCGCTGCGCGCCACGATCGGCGAGCAGGGGGTGATCGCGCTGCGCCGCGGGGTGGCGCCGCCGGAGGTGCCGGCGGCGGTGCTGTGCTGGCTGGCGACCGCGCCGCAGGCCGTCGACTTCCAGCGTCGCACGATCCACGCTCAGCCGTTCGCGCTGGAGCACGGCATCGTCGCCGACTGGCGCGCGCCGGCGGCGGAAAAGGCTTGAGCGCCGGGTTGTCCGGCATCGTTTGTGGAAGGTGATGATGAGCAGCGAACGCGAGTCGATGGAATTCGACGTGCTGATCGTCGGCGGCGGCCCCGCGGGGCTGGCGGCGGCGATCCGGTTGAAGCAGCAGGCCGGCGAGAAGGGCGAGGAACTCTCGGTGTGCCTGATCGAGA
>JAEWVQ010000201.1 GCA_023459095.1 Pseudomonadota bacterium
CCTGCCGCCCCGGCGCGCCTCGCGCTCGCCGGCGCCCACACCCTGATCGGGGTCGAGGTCGAGCTCGCCGTGCGCCTCGCCCGCGCGCTGCCCGCCGGGGCCAGCGCCGCCGACGCCCGCGCCGCGATCGGCGAGGTGTATGCGGCGATCGAGATCTGCGACGTCCGCGCCGAGGCCTGGCCGACGCTGCCGGCGCTGTTCCGTCTCGCCGACCAGCAGATGAACCGCTGGCTGCTGGTCGGCAGCGGCCACCCCGACGGCTGGTCCGACGCTCTCGCCGAGCGCGAGGTCGTGATCAGCCTCAACGGCACCGAGTACCGCCGCCAGCAGGGCGGCCACCCGCTCGCCGACCCGCTGTACCTGCTGCCCTGGCTCGCCAACCACGCCGCGCGCGAATACGCCGGCGGCCTGCGCGCCGGCGACCTCGTCACCACCGGCACGTGGACCGGGCTCTACGAGGCCCGCCCCGGCGACCGCATCCGCGCCCACTTCACCGGCATCGGCGAAGTCGCGCTCGACATCGAACCGGCCTGAACGCCCCGCACCGAAAGGAATTTCCCATGCGCCTGCTCGTCATCAACCCGAACACCTCGGTCAGCGTCACCGACAAGATCGCCGCGGTCGCGCGCGCCGCCGCCGCGCCCGGCACCACGCTCGAATTCGTCACCGCGCCCTACGGCGTGCCCTACATCGCGACCCGTGCCGAGGCGGTCATCGGCGGCCGCGTGGTGCTGGAGATCCTCGCCGAGCGCGAAGCGGAGTTCGACGGCGCGATCATCGCCGCGTTCGGCGACCCGGCGCTCGGCGCCGCGCGCGAACTGTGCTCGATTCCGGTGGTGGGGCTGGCCGAGGCCTCGATGCTGCTGGCCTGCCCGCTGGGGCGGAAGTTCTCCATCGTCTCGTTCTCCAGCCGGCTCGAGCCCTGGTACCGCGAATGCGTCGAATGGCAGGGTCTGGGCGGGCGACTGGCGAGCATCCGCATGCTCGACGCCAAGGTCGCCGACGTCGGCCGGGTGCAGGCCGAAAACGAAGCGCTGTTGGTGGAACTGGCCAACCGCGCGGTCGCGGAAGATGGCGCCGAAGTCGTGATCCTCGCCGGCGCGCCGCTGGCCGGACTGGCCTCGCGCGTGCGCGAGCGGGTGCCGGTGCCGCTGATCGAAAGCGTCGCCGCCAGCGTCAAGCTCGCGGAGTCGCTGGTCGCGCTGCGCCCGCGCAAGGCGGTGGTCGGCTCCTTCCGCCAGTCGGCGCCGAAAGCGGCCACCGGCCTGCCCGCGGCGCTGACCCGGGTGATCGAAAGCGGCCGCAGCACGCGCGCACCGGACTGAACGCCGGCGCGCCGCGCCCCGGCGGCACTCAATGGCGGAAGCGGGTCAGCGCGTCGCGCAGCTTGCCGGCGACGTCCTGCAGCTGCCCGACGTCGCCGGCATTGCGCGAGGCGATCGCGCTGGTCTCCTCGGCCATCTGCGCGATGCGCTCGACCGCGCGCGCGATTTCCTGGCTCGCCGCACTCTGCTCCTGGGTGCTGTCGGCGATGTCCTGCACCACGCGCACCGCGCTGCCGGAGCGCTCGTCGATCACCTCCAGCGCCACGCCGGCCTGACGCGCCAGTTCGACGCCGCTGCCGACGCGGCTGCGCGCGCGCTCCATGCGCTCGGCGGCGGCCGCGGTCTCGCTGACGATCGCGGCGATGGTGTCGGCAATTTCGCGCGTCGATGACGAGGTGCGTTCGGCGAGCTTGCGCACTTCGTCGGCGACCACGGCAAACCCGCGGCCCTGCTCGCCGGCGCGCGCGGCCTCGATCGCGGCGTTGAGCGCGAGCAGGTTGGTCTGGTCGGCGATCTCGCGGATCACTTCGACCACCGACGAGATCTGCTTCGACTGCTCGCCCAGCGCGAGCACCGCATCGGCGGTGCTGCGGATGTCCTCGGCGATGGTCTCCATCTCGTGCGCGGTACGGCGCACCACCTCGCGCCCGTCGTGGCTGCTCGCCAGCGCCTGCGCGCCCATCGCCGAGGCCTCGCGCGCATTGTCGGCGACGTGGGTGATGCTCACCGACAGCTCCTCCACCGAAGCGGCCATGCCCGAGGCGGCCTGCGACTGCGCGTTTGCGCTCGCCAGCAAGCCCTTCGAGCCGTCGCCGAGGCTGTGCGCCGAACCGCCGACCCCGTCGGCCGCGCGCGCGACCTCGCCGACCAGCTCGCGCACCTGGGTCACCGTGGTGTTGAGCGCATGGCCGAGGCGCTGCAGTTCGTTGGCGCTGCTGCCGTCGGCGTCGCGCACGCGCACCTGCAGATCGCCCTGCCCCAGCCGCACCACGGCATCGACCACACCGCCCAGCGGCGCCAGCCGGCTGCGCACGAGGACGCCGAGGAAGAGCGCGATCAGCAGCAGCGGCACGATGCTGACCACCGCGAGGATGAGGCGCATGCGCGCGGTCTCGGCAAGGAACTCGTCGGTCCAGCTGCCCACGGTGATCTGGAAGTTCCAGCTCTTCGACCAGCCGACCACGCCGAGGCGGTCGCGCATGCGGTCGCCGTCGGGCCACGGGTAGGCGCGCACCCCGCCCTCGAACGCCATGTTCTCGATCGCAGCCTGGCGCGCCTCGCCCTGCACCACCTCGCCGATGACCTTGCCCGCGAAGCGCGGATGGACGATGAACTGGCCGATGCGGTCATCGCCGCTCGGGCGCGCGATCACCACATAGCCGGTCTGCCCGATCACGATCGAGCCGTACAGCGCGCGGATGCGGGCAAGCTCGCCGGCGAGGTTGATGCGCACCGACAGCGCGCCGAACACTTCGCCGCCCCCGTTCCTGAGCACCTTCACGTTGCTCAGGTTGAACTCGCCGTTGCGGATCACCAGCCCCTGATAGTCCGCGCCGCGCAGCACCGCCTGCGTCACCGGATCGGAGTCGGGCAAGGGCGTGCCGTGCTCGTAGCGGCCGTCCTTCTTCAGCATGGTCGCCGCGCGATAGACCCGGCCCTGATGGACCGTGAGCACCGCCGCATCCTCGCCGGTCACGCGCTGGAAGCGCTCGAGCAGTTCGACGTTGCCGTTGAGCACAGCGCCATTGACGGTGAGTTCGGGCAGATCGACGTCGCCCGTGCGGATCAGTTCGCCGGTGGGCACCACCGCGCCACCGAGAAACTGCTCGAAAAACCTGACCTGGCGCTCGCCGCGCAACTTGACGTTCTCGTACTCGCTGTCGAGCGCGCCGACGATGATCTTGAGCTCGTTGTTGAGTTCGAGCTCGGTCTGGCGCAAGGCCGCACGTTCGGTGAGCACCGAACTGGTCGCGATCATGGCCGCGAACACGACGATCAACAACGCAAGGGCGGGCAGCAGGATCTGCCGGCCGACGGACAAGGACTGGTATCGCATGGTCTATTCCCGGTTGATTCTCACCGGCGCGCGCCGGACGTTCTCTTATCGTCACGCGGCGGCGCAATCTTGACCCCAATTCTCGCCGCCGATATCGGGCGCACACGCAATGAATTTCGTCGCGCCACGATCTAGCATGGGGAGCAGGCAGGCGGCTGCCTTGCCGTCATCCGCCCTCAGGGAGAAAACGCATGGATCAGATCGACAGCTACCGCCAGCTCGCCATGACCTACGCCGCCGACATCGGCCTGAAGATCCTCGGCGCGATCGTGTTCTGGATCGTCGGCCGCTGGCTGATCGGCCTCGCCGGACGGCTGCTGCAGCAGGCGATGAGCCGCCAGAAGGTGGACCCGACGCTGATGCGCTATGTCGGCAACTTCCTCACCGTGACGCTGAACATCGTGCTCGTGGTCGCCATCCTCGGCTACTTCGGGGTACAGACCACGACCTTCGCCGCGCTCGTCGCCGGTATCGGCATCGCCATCGGCGCGGCCTGGGGCGGCCTGCTCGGCAATCTCGCCGCGGGCATCTTTCTCGTCGTGCTGCGCCCGTTCAAGGTCGGCGATTTCATCAGCGCCGGCGGCATCACTGGCACCGTGCGCGAGGTCGGCCTGTTCGCCAGCGCCATCGACACCCCCGACAACGTCCTGACACTGATCGGCAACGGCAAGATCTTCGGCGACACCATCCAGAACTTCAGCGCCAACCCCTACCGCCGCGTGGAACTCAAATGCCAGCTCGCCGGCAGCGCCGACCACGTCGCGGCCATGCTGCTGCTGCGCGAGAAGCTGCTCGCGGTACCGAACGTGCTCGCCGAACCGGCGCCCGAGGTCGAGATCCTGGAGTTCAACCTCGTCGGCCCGGTGCTCGCGGTGCGCCCGTTCTGCCACAACGACCACTACTGGCAGGTGTATTTCGACGGCAACCGGGTGATCCGCGAAGCGCTCGCCGCGGCCGGCTTCCCGGCGCCGGTGCCGGCGCAGGTGATGATCATGCAGCAGCCGGCCGCCTGAACCGCCGCGGCGCAGCCGGGGCGGGGAAGCCGGAGCAGGGAAGCCTGCTCCGCCCCCGCGGCCGCAGCCGCGCGCCCTTTCGACAGTGCGCGTTTCCTCAGCCGGTGTGATGCGTTACAATATTTACACAAATATATTTCACGCAGCCCGTCTAACCCGGTTTGCCGTCCGGGCTGCCCGCAGCCATGCTCCCACTGCTCGTCCCGATCGCCGCGCTGCTCGCCGGCATCGCGCTCCTGCTGCTCGGCACCGGCCTGCTCAACACCGTGCTCGCCCTGCGCGGCAGCCTCGAAGGCTATGGCGACGCCACGCTCGGCCTGATCGGCTCGGCCTACTTCTTCGGCTTTCTCGCCGGCACCGCGCTCGCGCCGGCACTGATCCGCCGCATCGGCCACGTGCGCGCGTTCGTGCTGTTCGCCGCGGCGGTGGCGTGCTGCGTGCTGCTGCACGGGCTGCTGGTCTCGGTTCCGCTGTGGATCGCGCTGCGCGTGGTCACCGGCGCCGCGCTCGTCGGCCTCTACACGGTGATCGAGAGCTGGCTCAACGGCCAGGCGCCGGCCGCGCGGCGCGGCCAGATCTTCGCCGTGTACATGATGGTCAATCTTGGCGCCCTGGCGCTCGCGCAGCAATTGCTGCGCCTCGGCTCGGCGGCCGACTTCACCCTGTTCGCGATCGCCGCGATCTTCGTCTGCCTGGCGCTGATGCCGGTGGCGGCCACCCGCCAGTCGCCGCCTGAACTCCACGCCACGCCGCGCCTGGGCTTGCGCACCCTGTGGCGCAGCGCGCCGGTGGCCGGTGCCGGGGCGCTGCTCTCCGGCCTGGCGATGGGCGCGTTCTGGAGCCTGGCCGCGCTCCACGGCGACCGCATCGGCCTCGACGACGGCGGGGTGGCGATGCTGATGACCCTCGCCATCCTCGGCGGCGCGATACTGCAATGGCCGATCGGCCGTTATGCCGACGCCACCGACCGCCGCCGCGCGCTCGGCGTGGTGGCCGCGGCGGCCGCACTCGCCGGGGTGCTGTGGGCGGTGCTCGGGCTGTTCGGCGAGGCCGTGCTGATCGGCGCCTTCCTGTTCGGTGCCGCCGCCTTCGCGGTCTATCCGATCGCCGTCGCCCATCTCATCGACCACCTCGCGCAGCCCGACATCCTCTCCGGCAGCGCCGCCCTGCTGCTGCTGCACGGCATCGGCGCCGCGCTCGGGCCGCTGCTCGCCGGCGCCGCCATGGGCTGGCTGGGGCCGCTCGCGCTGCCGCTGCATTTCGCCGCGATGCTCGGCCCGCTCGCCGCCTATGCGCTGTGGCAGGCCCGCCGCGGCAGCGACGACATCGTCGACGAGGCCGCGCACTTCATGCCCATGCTGCGCACCTCGCCCACCGTGCTGGAGATGATCAACCCGGCCGAGGCCGCAACCCCGCCGGCGCCCCGCTGAACCCCTACTGTCGGCATCCGTGTCGGCGCTCATCCGCAAAGGAGACCCGCCCATGCTGCTCGCAACCGATCTCGACGGCACCCTGCTCGCAGGCCACCCCGAGTACCGCCAGCGCCTCTATCAACTGATCACCGCCCACCCCGACATCAAGCTCGCCTTCGTCACCGGCCGCGGGCTGGAGGTGGTGCTGCCGATCCTCTCCGACCCGACCATCCCGGCGCCCGACTACATCATCTGCGACGTCGGCGCGACCATCGTCGACGGCCGCAGCCGTCAGCCGGTGCAGCCGCTGCAGGCCGAGATCGACGCGCGCTGGCCGGGCGAACGCGCGGTCGCCGAAGCCATGGCGGCGTTTCCCGCGCTGGAGCGCCAGGAGGTGCCGCAGCAGCGCCGCTGCTCCTACTTCTGCGCGGCGGGCGCGGTCGACGACGCGGTCGCGGCCGCGGTCGCAGCGCTCGACTGCGACCTGCTCCATTCCGCCGGGCGCTACCTCGACGTCCTGCCACGCGGCGTCAACAAGGGCAGCACGCTGGCCGCGCTCGTCGCCCACCTCGGCCTCGACCGCGACGCGGTGCTGGTCGCCGGCGACACCCTCAACGACCTATCGATGTACGAAGCCGGCTTCATCGGCGTGTGCGTGGGCGAATCCGAGCCCGCCCTCCTCGACGCCACGCGCGACCGCGCGCGCGTGCTGCACGCCGAGCATACCGGCTGCGGCGGCATCCTCGAGGCGATCGCGCACTTCGGCTTTCTCGGCCCCGGCGGCGTCGACGCCGAACTGCGCGCGCTGAAGGCGCCCGGCAAGGCCGACCTGGTCATGGTCTATCACCGCCTGCCCTACGAGGAACGCGAGGAGGACGGCCGCAGCGTGCGGCGGCCGCCGAGTTCGCCCAACGGCATCATTCCGACCTTGCTCTCCTTCTTCGCCGACGGCCGCCGCGGCTCATGGGTGGCGTGGTCGATCCACGACGCGAAGAAGGCGCTGCCTTTCGAAACCCACACCACGGTGGACCGCGAACGCTACCCCGGGCTGGTCGCCGCCCGCGTGGCGCTCGCCAAGGATGAGGTCGACACCTTCTACAAGCGCTTCTCCAAGGAAGCGTTCTGGCCCACGCTGCACACCTTCTGGGAGCGCGCGGTGTTCCGCGAGGACGACTGGGCGGTGTTCCTCACCGTCAACCGCCGCTTCGCCGAGCGCACCGCGATGGAAGCCGCCGAGGGCGCGGTGGTGTGGGTGCACGACTACAACCTGTGGATGGTCCCGGCCTACCTGCGCGAGCTGCGCCCCGACCTGCGCATCGCCTTCTTCCACCACACCTATTTCCCCTCGGCCGACGTGTTCAACGTCCTGCCATGGCGGCGCGACATCGTCGGCAGCCTGCTGCAGTGCGACTACATCGGCTTCCACATTCCGCGCCAGGCCGAGAACTTCGTCGACGTCGCGCGCGGCGTGGCGCCGCTCAAGCAGCTCGAAACCCGCGCCTGCGCGCCGCGCTACCTCACCTACGGCTGCGCGGTCGGGCTCGACGAGGTCACCACCGCGATCGAGGTGCACGGCCGCCGCATCGGCCTCGGCGCGCATCCGGTGGGGCTCGACCTCGGCCGCGTGCAGGCCGCGCTCGACGCCCCTGGCGCGGCCGCGCGCCGGGCCGCGCTGCGCGCCGAGCTGGCCGGCGTGCGTGTCATCCTGGCGGTGGAGCGGCTCGACTACACCAAAGGCACGCTGGAGAAGATCCTCGCCTTCGAACGCCTGCTCGACGCCCATCCGGAGCTGATCGGCAAGGTCACCCTGCTCGCGGTGTGCGTGCCCGCGGCCAAGGAGATGACGGTGTACGACGAGTTGCAGGCGCGCATCGAGCAGGCGGTGGGCGCGGTCAATGGCCGCTTCGCGCGTGTGGGGTGGACGCCGGTGCAGTTCTTCTTCCGCGCCCTGCCTTTCGACGAGGTGGTGAGCTGGTACGCGATGGCCGACGTGATGTGGATCACGCCCCTGCGCGACGGCCTCAACCTGGTGGCCAAGGAATACGTCGCCACCCAGGGCCTGACCGGCGGCCACGGCGTGCTCGTGCTCTCCGAATTCGCCGGCGCCGCCGCCGAGCTGCATGGCGCCTTGCTCACCAATCCGCACGAGGTCCACGACCTCACCGCCAAGCTCTACCTCGGCATCGCGATGAAGCGCGCCGAAGCCGAGGCCCGGCTGCGCGAGTTGTTCGACATCGTTCGCCACAACGACATCGCGCGCTGGGGGCAGGAGTTCCTCGACGCCGTCGAGGCCGTGCCCCGCGCACTACCCGCCGCGCGCGACGCGGCCTGAGCGCGGCGCGCGCGCAATCCGGGCGGCGATCAGGCCGCGGCCAGCTCCGCGATCGCCGCCGCGTAGGCGGCGGCATCGCGCCCATCGGCCAGGCTGCCGACCACCGCGCCGTCGAGCGCGAGCGCACCGCCCTCGTCCACCACCGCCTCGCCCTGCTTCAGGCGGGCGATGCTCTGCCCCGCGCCCTTGGGCGAATCGAAGCCCACGCTCTGCACGATGAGCTGGCCATGGCCGTCGACGAGCTTGAAGTAGAAGCGGCCGTCGCCCTCGCGGTACTGCTTGAACTGCGGCAGCGCGACCTTCGCCCTGAGCTCGGCGCGCGCCTCGGCGGCGGTGGCGAGGTTGCGCAGGCCCACGGCGTGGCGCAGCTCGGCGAGGAAGGGCGTGGCGAAGGCGCGCGCCTTCTCGGCGCCCTCCTTGAGACGCCGCTCGATCAGCGCGGGCTGGGCGATGAGCTCCTCGTAACGCGCGCGCATCGGCGCCACCGCGGCGTCGATGCGCTCGTACACCGCCTGCTTGGCCTCGCCCCAGGCGATGCCGCCGGCGAACGCGGCACGCATGGCCGCGGTCTCGTCCGCGCTGGCGAAGGCCTGGTAGAGCTGGAACAGCGCCGAACCCTCGGCCTCCTTCGGCTCGCCCGGCAGCCGCGAGTCGGTGACGATGGAATACACCAGCTTCTTCAGCTCGGCCGGCGGCGCGAACAGCGGAATCACGTTGTCGTAGGACTTGCTCATCTTGCGCCCGTCGAGCCCGGGCAGGGTCGCCACCGCCTCGTCGATCGCCGCCTCCGGCAGCACGAAATGCTCGCCGTACAAGTGGTTGAAGCGCGCGGCGATGTCGCGCGCCATCTCGATGTGCTGGATCTGGTCGCGCCCGACCGGCACCGTGTGCGCCTTGAACATCAGGATGTCGGCGGCCATCAGCACCGGGTACATGAAGAGACCCATGTTCACCCCGGCGTCGGGGTCCTCGCCCTCGGCCACGTTCTTGTCCACCGCAGCCTTGTAGGCATGGGCGCGGTTGAGCAAACCCTTGCCGGCGATGCAGGTGAGCAGCCAGGTGAGTTCGGGAATCTCGGGGATGTCGGACTGGCGGTAGAACCACACCCGGTCGGCGTCGAGCCCGGCGGCCAGCCAGGTGGCGGCGATCTCCAGCGTCGAACGCTGCACGCGCACCGGGTCGGTGGTGCTGATCAGCGCATGGTAGTCGGCGAGAAAGTAGAAGCTCTCGGCATCGGCACGGCGGCTTGCTTCGACTGCGGGGCGGATCGCCCCCGCATAGTTGCCGAGATGGGGCGTGCCGGAGGGCTTGATACCGGTGAGGATGCGTTGGGCGGGCATGGCGCGGCGACGGGAAATGGAAAAAGGCAAGGGCGGCAGTTTAGCGCCTCGCCCCGGAGCACGCTAACCCGCGCCCCGCGCACGGCTCGCTCACCGCCCGCTCACGCCCCGCTCACCACCGCCGACCCGATCACGCTCCGCACCGTGTTGCGCGCCCGCCCTCAACCCGGACCGGCTAAACTCCATGCACTGCCATGACACCGCCACCACGCGCTCACTCCGTCCCGCGCCGGGCCGCCGTCGTCCACCTCGCCCGGCTTGCCCTGCATGCGCTCGTCGCCACCGCCGCGGCGGGCGCGCATGCCACCGCCGACGCGCCCGCCGAACACGCGCCGGGCATCGGCGCGATGGTCTGGGGCATCGTCAGCTACACGCGCTGGCCGCAACCGCCGCAGCCGCTGCGCGTGTGCATCGCCGGCACCACCGCGCACGAGGACGACATCCGCGGCGCCTCGACGTGGACGCCGCCCGAGCGCAACTGCGTGATCCACACGCTCGCCGAGGCCGAAGACCCCGCCGCGGCCTGCGATCTGGTCTATGTCGGCGCCCTCGCCCCGGCCGCCACCGCGGCGCTCATCGGCCAGCTCGCCGGCAAGGCCGTGCTCAGCATCGGCGAGGGCAGCGACTTCTGCTCCGCCGGCGGCATGTTCTGCATCGAAACCGGGGCGCACCGCGGCGGCGACGCCGGCCCCCGGTTCGGCGCCAACCTCGACGCGATCTCGCGCAGCGGCCTGCGGGTCAGCCCCCAGGTGCTGAGGCTGTCGCGCCAACTGCGCAGGCCGACCCCATGAGCGGGCCGCGCACCACCCTGTTCACCGCGCTGCGCCGCACCAACCTGCGCTCGACGCTGCTCGCCGTACTCGTCGCCGGGGTCGCGCTGACCGTGGTCACCTTCGTCACCCTGCGCAGCCAGCAGCACGCCAACCTCGACCTCGTCGCCCGCACCCTCGCCTATTCGACCGAAGCCGCAACCCTGTTCGCGGACGCCGCGACCGCCACCGAGATCCTTACCCAGATCGCCGAGCGCGAACACCTGGTGAGCGCCACCCTCGTCACCCGCGACGGCCGCACGCTGGCACATTACGCGGCACGCCCCCAGACCCCGGGCGAGCGTTTCGGCGCCCTCGCCGGCCGGCTGGTGTTTCCGCAGCAGACCCGCGCCGACATCACCCACGACCGCCAGACCCTGGGCGAGATCACCCTGCGCGGCGACGGCAGCGTGTTCGTCGGCTTCTTCCTCAAGGTGTTCGCCGTGGTCCTCGCCAGCCTGGCGCTCGCCATGTTCGCGGCGCGGCGCATGGCGCGGCGCATGGAGCAGCACATCGTGCGCCAGCTCGACACCCTCGCCTCGTTCGCCCACGCCACCCGCCTCAACCAGGCCTTCGAGCGCCGCCTGCCGGCCTTCGACGTGATCGAGTTCGACGAACTGGGGCAGGATTTCAACGCCCTGTTCGGCGAGATCGAGGCCCGCAACGCCGAACTGCTCGCCCGTCAGAACAATCTGGAGCAGGCCAACGCCTCGCTCTCCCACCTCGCGCTGCACGACAGCCTCACCGGGCTCGCCAACCGCGCGCGCTTCGACGAGCGCCTGCGGCACGCGCTCGACGAAGCGCGCCGCAGCGGCGGCCAGCTCGGCCTGCTCTACCTCGACAACGACCGCTTCAAGTCGATCAACGACCGCTACGGCCACGCCGCCGGCGACGCCCTGCTGGTCGAGGTGGCGCAGCGCATCCGCGGCGCGATCCGCGACAGCGACCTGGTCGCCCGCCTCGGCGGCGACGAATTCACCGTACTGCTCGCGCCGCTGCGCGAGCCTGCCGACGCGGCCCACGTCGCCGACAAGATTCTCGCCGCGATGGCCGAGCCGCTCGTGCTCACCCCCGAAACCACGATCGTGCCCGGCGTGAGCATCGGCATCGCGATCTTTCCCGACCACGCCGCCAGCGCCGAACAGCTGCTGCGCGCCGCGGACCACGCGCTGTACCGCGCCAAGCATGCCGGCCGCGGCACCTGGCGCACCCACGAACCCGCACTCGACACCCCGCAACAGCCATGACGCCTCCATCGATCGCGCGCTGGCGCGCCGCCCTGGCCGCCTTCGCGTTCGCCGCGCTCGCCACCGTCCTCGTCGGCTGCCAGACCCCGCCGCCCGCGAAGGGGCGTTTCACCGACGCCCAGATTGCCGCGCTGATCAACGCCGGCTTCACCGAGTCGGACGCGGGCTGGGGCCTGAACCTCGACGGCCGCATCCTGTTCGGCAGCGCCACCGACCGCCTCACCGACGAGGCGCGCCGGACCATCGCCCATGTGGTCGAGGCGCTGAAAGCGGTGGACATCGACCGCCTGCGCGTCGAGGGCCACACCGACACCACCGGCGACGACGCCTACAACCTGAAGCTGTCGCAGCGCCGCGCCGACAGCGTGGCGCAGGCAATCGCCGGCCTCGGCCTGCCCTATGCCAACATCGAGCGCCAGGGCCACGGCAGCGCCCGCCCGATCGCCGACAACGCCACCGCCGAAGGGCGCGCGCAAAACCGCCGGGTGGCGATCATCGTGCTGGTGGAGTGAGCGCCCAGCGCATCACCGCGGTGGCGCCGCCGCCCGGGCGCAGATCGAACCACTGCGATTCGGTGCGCCCGCCGAAGGTCGCGGTGACCCGGTAGCGGCTCGCCGCGGGCACATCGACGACGGCCACTGGGCCGCAGTCGGCGCTGACCGCCTCGAGGTCGTTGAGCGGGTCGACGATGCGCAGCCCGACGTCGCTCAGATAACGCCCCTCGGTGCTGGCGAACACCAGGGTGAGCGCATGGCGCCCGGCCTCGGCGCGCATCGCGGTCGATTCGTCCACGCCGATGCCCCCGCAACGCAGCTCGATGGCGCCCGCGTCGGCCTGCGCCGCGCCGCCCAGCGCCATCGTCAGCACCGCGAGCCCGCTGTACAACCTGCCTCGCACATGCTCCTTCATCGTCCTCTCCTCCTGCACGCCGGCGCAGCCCCCGACCCCGATGCGACCGGCGCGCGGGCGGCGGCGTTCCCGCGCCGCCGCGGCGCAAGCGTAAGCAAAAGCCACTACGCCCATGGGTCGTCGAGCCCCGGACCGGCTCAGGCCAAGCCGGGCAGCAGCGTCTTCAGCCCCTGGGTGATGATGCTCACCGCGATCGCGGCGAGCAGCAGCCCCATGATGCGGGTGGCGATGTTAAGGCCGGTGACGCCGAGGCGACGCATCATGCCGTCGCTCAGGCGCAGCGCCAGCCACACCAGCGTCGCC
Source organism: Pseudomonadota bacterium (assembly GCA_023459095.1). GTDB lineage: Bacteria > Pseudomonadota > Gammaproteobacteria > Burkholderiales > Rhodocyclaceae > JAEWVQ01. Next base: position 12,747 of record JAEWVQ010000201.1, read on the forward strand.
ACCAGCCAGATCTCGCCCAGCAGCACGACGATGTCGAGCCAGCCCCGGCTCTTGTGCGCATAGATGATCGCGGTACTGATCGCTCCCGGACCGGCGAGCAGCGGGATGCCCAGCGGCACCACGCCGACCTGGTCGCGTTCGTGCGCCTCGCTTGCCTCCTCCTCGGTATGGCGCGCCGGGCCGGCGCGCGCATTGAGCATGGACAGCGCCATCAGCAGGATCAGGATGCCGCCGCCGACCTGGAACTCGGGCAGGCCGATGCCGAAGAAACCCAGCACGAGCTCGCCGGCGAGCGCCGAAATCGACAGCACCACGGCCACGGTGAGCGCCGCCATGCGCGCGGTGACGCGGCGGCGCGCGAGGTTCTCGTGCCCGCTCAGCGTGGTGAACGCCGACACCGCGAGCAGCGGATTCACGATCACCACCAGACCGATGAACATGTTCAGCCAGTCGTACCAGCGACTCATGCGACGCTCCCTGAAATCCGGCCCGCGCCGCCAGGGGGCGGCCGGCGCCCGATTCTAGCCCGCCCTGCGGCCCGCCGCGGTGGCCGCAAGACGCGCGGCGCCCTTTCCTGCGCCCGTGTTCGCGGCCCTCAGCCTGCGCCCGGCAAGCCCGCGGGCGGGGTCGCCACACGGCTCGCGGGATCGGTCGCGGGCATCCCCGGCACCAGTTGCAGCGGCACCACCCCCGCCCACACCGGCCAGTCGAGATCGGCCTCGTCGTCCTTCACGCCGCCGTTGCGGATCTTTGCCGTGGCCTCGTCAAGCGCCAGGCGCAGCACCGTGGTCGCCGCCAGCTCCTTGGCCGTCGCCGGACGCAACGCGTCCCAGCGCCCGGGGGCAATGCGCTCGATCAGCGCGCGCAGGGCATCGAGCTTGAGCGCCGGCGCGTCGACCGCCTCGAAGCGCCCATAGGCCACCACCGAGCGGTAGTTCATCGAGTGATGGAAGGCGCTGCGCGCGAGCACCAGACCGTCGATGTGGGTCACTGTGACGCAGGCCTCGCCCTCGGCCAGCGCCTGCAGCATGCGCGAGGCGCGCGCGCCGTGGAGGTACAGATGACGCCCGATGCGCCAATGCGCGGTGGCCAGCGCATGCACCGTGCCCTGCCAGGAAAAGGCGAGATGGCAGGCCCACGCGCTGTCGATGATCGCGGCGATGGTGTCGAAATCGTAGTGCGCGCGATCGGGCAGGCGGCGCACCCGGCTGCGCGCGGAAGGCGCGGAAACGGGGAAGGCTGGGGTGGCTGGGGTGGCGACAGCGCCGGACGACGGCGCCGCTTCGGACGAACGCGGCATGAAAAGGCTCCCGGGAACGGAAAGGGTCGGATGGCCATGCTATCCGCGCGGTGGCACCATTGACGGCACCACCATCGCCACGAAAACAGGAACCACCGTGGACCTCGCCTGGCTCCTCGCACCGCCGCGACCCGCCGCTACCCCGCTGCGCCAGCTCCTCCACCTGCGCCTGCGCGCGGCCATCGTCGACGGCCGTCTCGCCACCGGCTGCCGGCTGCCCGCGAGCCGCACGCTCGCCGCCGAACTCGGCGTCGCCCGCAACACCGTGATCCACGCCTACCAGCAACTGATCGCCGAAGGCTGTCTCGACGCCGACCGCCACGGCACGCGCGTCGCCGCGCTGCCCGCCGCACACCGTGCCGCCTCCGGGCCCCGCCCCACGCCGCCGACGCTGCCCGGGCTGTCGGCGCGCGCCCGCGTCGGCGTGCACGCTGACGATGGTCACCGCCAGGCCTTGCTGCCGCTCGCCCCGGGCATGCCCGAACTCGGTGCCTTTCCGTTCCGCAGCTGGCGAGCCTGCCTGGAGCGCGCCTGGCGCAACGCCACCGCGCGCCAGCTCGGCTACGCCCCGCATGGCGGCGAACCGGCGCTGCGTGCCGCCCTCGCCGCCCATCTGGCGGGCACCCGCGGCTTCGCGGTAGCCCCGGAGCAGGTCATCGTCACCGCCGGCGCGCAGAGCGCGCTCGACCTGTGCGCCCGCCTGCTCGCCGACGCCGGCGACACCGCCTGGATCGAGAACCCCGGCTATCCGTGGGCGCGCACCGCGCTCGGCCTTGCCGGCCTCGCCCTGCACCCGGTCGCGATCGACGACGAAGGCATGGCACCGGCGCCCGCTGCGTGGACGACACGGCGTCCGCGCCTGATCCTGGTGACGCCCACGCATCAATACCCGAGCGGCCGCGAGATGTCGCTGGCGCGGCGCCTGGCCTTGATCGACCAAGCCCGCGCCGCCGGCGCATGGATCATCGAGGACGATTACGACAGCGAGTTCCGCCGCCATCGCCCGGCGCAACCGGCCCTGTACGGTCTGCGCGACGACGCGCCGGTGATCCACTGCGGCACCTTCAGCAAGACCCTGTACCCTGGCCTGCGCATCGGCTATCTGGTGGTGCCGGGCGCCCTCGCCGAAGCCTTCGCGCGCGCCGCGGCGCAGAGCACGCGCCCCGGCCAGGGCATCGAACAGGCCGCCCTCGCCGAGTTCATCGAACGCGGTCATTACACCGCCCACCTGCGCCGCATGCGGCGTCGCTACGACCGCCGTCAGCACGCACTGCGCGCCGCGCTCGCGCGCCACCCCGGCCCCGAAACCGCGATCACCGGCGGCGGCGCCGGCCTGCATCTGACGCTGTGGCTGCCGCCGCAGCTCGACGACCGCAAAGTCTGCGCCGCCGCCGCCGAACTGGGGCTGGGCGTGCGCGCATTGAGCCGCTACACGCTGCCCCCGCTCGCCTGCAACGGCCTGCTGCTCGGCTACGGCAACACCGACGAGGCCGTCATCGACGCCGCGGTCCGCCGCCTGCGCACGGCGATGCAGCACGCCACGCGCCCCGCACCGCCCCCGCAGCCAACGCCGACCTAGAACAGCGCGGCACCCGCTGCCGCTACTCGCCCTTCAGTCCACGCACCAGCGCCTTGCTGCCGTCGCGCGCGGCATGGCCGATACCGCGGCCGACGCGGGCCGCACCGCGCCCCACCGCCACCGCCGCCTCCTTCGCGGCATGGCCGATGTCGCGCCCGACCTCGGCCGCTCCGTGGCCGACGCGTGCCGCACCCTGACCCACCTCGCGCGCGGTGGAACCGACTGCGTGGCCGACCTCGGCGCTGGTCGACCGCACGCCCCCCTCCCCCGCAGTTTCCGCGGCATGCGCCGCCCCCGGCAGGCAGATCGCGAACGCCGCGTACAGCGCAAGCGCCGCCCTCATCCGTTCGTTCCTCGAGTTCATCGCCACCTCTCCTGCAATCACCTTTTTCCAGCGTAGAACGACGGCCGCCGCACCGCGGTAAGCGGGCGTAAATGGCGGCCTGGCGCGCCGTTCAGCGCACTGCCGGCCGCCGCCACAAGGGCCACAGCGCCGCCAGCCCGAACAGTGGCCCCGGCAGCAGCAGCCACGCCACCGCGTCGCCGAGCGTCGGCCACGCCGTGGTGACGAGGGCGATCGAAACCATGCTTATCGCATAACCGATCGCATTCTGGAACGCAAGCGCGCTACCGACGCTGTCGGGCGGGCAGGCCTGCGCCGAGAGCGCGGAAAAATGCGGCGAATCGGCCACCACCGCAGCGCCCCACAGCAGCATCAGCGCCATCGTCCACGACGCCGGCCAGCCGCCGGCGAACGGATACAGCGCACAGCACACGGCCGACAGCGCCAGCGCCGCCGCCGCCACCCGCGCGCTGCCGATGCGCCGGCTGAGCTCGCCGCCGAACACGCAGCCCAACGCCCCGACCGCGATCACCGCGAACACCCCCGGCGACGGCGCCCCGACCGCGCTCACCAGCAGCGGCACCAGCGTCCAGAACGCGTACAGCTCCCAGATGTGGCCGAAATAGCCGAAGGCGGCGGCGCGAAAGCGCGGCGCGCGCAGCGCCGACCACACTTTGCCCACGCGCAGCGCCTGGCCACGCCCGGCGCGCGCGAGTTGCGGCCCGTCGCCGAGCACGCCGACCATGAGCGCCGCCACCAGCGCCAGCGCCGACGACACCAGGATCGTCGGCTGCCAGCCCAGGCCGAGGTCGAGCACGCGCACACCGTGGGGCAGCGCGGTGCCCAGGGTGAGCATGCCGACCAGCCAGGCGAGCGCTGCGCCTGCCTGCTGCGGCACCCAGCTCACCACCAGCTTCATGCCCAGCGGGTAGATGCCGGCGAGCGCCAGGCCGACCACGAAGCGCAGCGCGAACGCGCTGCCCAGGCCCTGCGCCCACCACGCGAAGGCGGCGTTGGCGAGCGCGCCGACGAGCGCGCTGCAGGCGAAGATGCGGCTCGCCGGATAACGGTCGGCGAGTCCGCTGAGCGCGAAGCCGAGCGTGCCGACGATGAAGCCGAATTGCACCGCGTTGGTCAGCGTGCCGAGATCCGCCGGGGTCAGCGCCCAGGCCTGCATCAGTTCGGCCCCCGCGCCATTCGCGGAGAACCACAGTGAAGTGCCGAACAGCTGGGCGATGACGATGACGGGGAGCGGAGACAGGCGCATGCCCGCCAGTGTGCAGAGGGCGGCGGTGCCTTTCAAGCGCGCCGCCGCGGCCGGCATACGCGCGTGCGGCGCGCGGAACGGGATACCATTGCCGCTTTGCGCCGCGGTCCCGCCGTCCTCTTCACGCCGTCTTCTTCCCGTGCCCCGCCCCGTCTCGTCCGTTCACCCGTGGCTGCCGCTGCAGCCCCACCCGCAGGCCCCGGCGTCGCCGGCGCGCGTGCTGCGCGTCCGCGCGCAACGCCGCGCCGACGGCAGCCTCGCGCTCGATTTCGTGCTGCACGCCGATTCCGCCCGCCTGCGCGTACCGCCGGCACAGCCCCCCGGCGCGGCGGACGGGTTGTGGCAACACACCTGCTTCGAGGCCTTCGTCGCCGCCGCCGGCGCCCCCGCCTATCACGAGTTCAACTTCTCGCCTTCGGGGCAGTGGGCAGCCTACGCCTTCGCCGATTACCGCGCGCGCAGCGCCGCGACCGTGGCGCCCGCGCCGCGGATGGCCTGGCACCGCCCGGCGCCCGCTGAAACGGCCGCCGACGCCGCCCCGACGCTCGCCCTCACCGTCGAACTTGCCGCCGCCACGCTCCCCGCGGGCGCGGACGGCACGCTCCACCTCGGCCTGTGCGCGGTGATCGAGGACGACGACGGCAGGCACGCCTGGTGGGCGCTGCACCACCCCGCCGCCCGCCCCGACTTCCACCACCGCGACGGCTTCGTGCTCCACCTGCCCGCCGTCCCCGCCACGGAAACGCCATGAAATTCGGCCTCGAACGCCTGCTCGAAGATCCCGCCCTGCGCCGCCCGCTCGCCGGCCGCCGCGTCGCCCTGCTCGCCCATCCGGCCTCGGTGACACGCGACCTCACCCACGCCCTCGACGCCCTCGCCGCGCTCCCCGACCTCAAGCTCACCGCCGCCTTCGGCCCGCAGCACGGCCTGCGCGGCGACAAGCAGGACAACATGGTGGAGTCGGCCGACTACCTCGATCCGCTGCTCGGCATCCCGGTATTCAGCCTGTACGGCGAGGTCCGCCGCCCGACCGCGGCGATGATGGACAGCTTCGACGTGCTGCTGGTCGATCTGCAGGACCTGGGCTGCCGCATCTACACCTTCATCACCACGCTGCGCTACGTGCTCGAAGCCGCCGCCGCGCACGGCAAGAGCGTGTGGGTGCTCGACCGCCCCAACCCCGCCGGGCGACCGGTGGAGGGCACGCTGCTGCGGCCCGGCTGGGAGAGCTTCGTCGGCGCCGGCGCGCTGCCGATGCGCCACGGCCTCACCCTGGGCGAGCTCGCGTGCTGGTTCGTCGCCACGCTCGGGCTCGACGTCGATTGCCAGGTGATCGAGATGCGCGGCTGGCAGCCCGACGCCGCCCCCGGCTACGGCTGGCCGCTGGGCGAGCGCAGCTGGATCAACCCCAGCCCCAACGCCCCCAACCTGTCGATGGCGCGCGCCTACGCCGGCACCGTGATGCTCGAGGGCACGACGCTGTCCGAAGGCCGCGGCACCACTCGCCCGCTCGAGCTGTTCGGCGCCCCCGACCTCGACGCCCGGGCGCTGATCGCCGAAATGCGCGCCTTCGCCCCGCACTGGCTGGCCGGCTGCGTGCTGCGCGAATGCTGGTTCGAGCCCACCTTCCACAAGCACGCCGGCACGCTTTGCAACGGCGTGCAGATCCACGTCGAAGACCCCGCCCACTACGACCACGCCGCGTTCCGCCCGTGGCGCGTGCAGGCGCTCGCCTTCAAGGCGCTGCGCCGGCTGCGGCCCGACTATCCGCTGTGGCGCGACTTCCCCTACGAATACGAGCGCGACCGCCTCGCCATCGACCTCATCAACGGCAGCGAACTGCTGCGCCTCTGGGTGGACGACGCCGCGTCGAGCGCCGCCGACCTCGATGCGCTGGCGCGCCCCGACGAAGCGGCGTGGGAGGCCGAGCGCGCCGCCTTCCTGCGCTACCGCTGAACCTGCCGCCGAGCGTGCGCTGGCGCCGCCGCGCCGCCTAGCGGCAATTGCCCGCCTTGCGGAAACCGGCGTCGCGCGCGGCCTGCTCGCTGGCGAACTCGACGAGGTTGCGCGGCGCGATGCGCTCGTAGCCGGGGCAGCCGCTGGCGAGGTGGTAGACGCCGCTGCTGCGGTTGCCGCGCACCCCGGCGGCGGGCGCCGCAGGCTGCGCAGCGGGCGCCGTGCGCACGCCACCGACGAACGGATTGCCGTGCCCCATCACCGCCGCGATGCGGCGGTCGCGCTCGCGTTCCCAGTCGGTGGGCGGATATTGCTGATGCCAGGCCAGCATCAGCTTCTGCTGCTGCGCGCTCATGCTCAGACGGTAGCGGTCGTGCATGTAGAGGTAGATGCGTGCGACCTGCCCCTTGACCGCGTCGGGCGGCTCCACGCTGCGGCTGGCGGCATCGATGCGGATCGCGCAGCGGCCGTAAGGTTGATTCGCCGCGCGTCGGCCCGACGCGCCGAGTTCGGCGAAGCGGAAGTTGCCGCGGTCCTCGTTGACCTCGCCCACCGCGGGGGTGAGGTTGTGCAGGTCGGCCTCCATGCGGGCGAATTCGGCGTCGGTCTTCTGACAGCGCTCGCGACCGCCAGCTTTCCAGCACGGCCGCGACTGGCCGAAGTTCGACGCCGGCACCACGTGCTCCCATTCCATGCGCGCGGCGCGCTCGGCATTGGCACGCACCCGGTAGCCGCAGGAGGCGTGGTCGATGACGCCGCCGGAACGCCCGCGCCAGGTCCATCTGCAGCCGCAGTAGAAGGTGCCGACCTCGTTGCGGTCGTGATACACCGCATTGCGCGCCAGCACCTTGGCCTCCTCGAAACGTGCCGGCGGCGCGAACGCGGCGACCGGCGCCGCCGCCGCGATCAGGACGGCGAACAGCAAGACACCCACGCCAAAGGCGGGCAAGGGAACAGGCGCCGCGGCAGTCACCCCCGCCGCCGGCCACAAGGAAAGCTTCATCAACGCACCCGGAAAACCTGAAACTGTGCGTTGCTGCGCCACCCTGCGACGACACCGCCAACCACACATCGTATGAGTTTCGACAGCGCGACCGGCGCACCGTCGGAGAGGCGGCGATTGTAGGCCCACCGCGGGCGCGAAGCCACGGCCCGCGGTCCGCGCGCGGACCGCCCCCGGCCGGACGCCGCATGCCGTGACAAACGGCAAGCACGGCGCGCGCCGCAGCGGCTATGCTGGAGACGCCCTCGGCCCCTTCCACCCCCGCAACGGAGAACACACCATGAGCATCATCGTCATGATCATCGTCGGCTTCATCGTCGGTCTGATCGCCCGCGCCATCATGCCGGGCACGCAGCGCATGGGCTTCATCCTCACCACCCTGCTCGGCATCGCCGGCGCCGTGGTCGCCGGCTTTCTCGGTCAGGCCCTCGGCCTGTACGCCGCGGGGCAGCCGGTGGGCTGGATCGCCTCGGTGATCGGCGCCATGATCGTGCTCTTCGTCTACGGGCTGGTCGCACGCAAATAGCCGCGCCACGCCCCGGCCCCAGGCGTGCTTGTCTTCAGCGTGTTTTCCGCACACGATTTTTTCATGCAGTTGGAGTAGGGTGGGCGCACTCTGAACTTCACGCTGCCCGCGGCATGGACAACAAGCATTACGAATATCTGGTACGCAGCCTGGAACTCGACGCGGAGGCCAACCCGGCCGTCTTCCGCAGCCGCGTGGTGCTGGTCAGCGCCGCGGCCTACGTCGCGCTCGCCGTCACCCTGGCGCTCGCCGCCGTCCTCGCCGCCCTCGGCGTGCACTACGCGCAGCAGAGCGGGCGGGCCTTCCTGCTGCTCCAGCTCGGGCTCGCCGGGCTGGTCGTGCTCGGCATCCTCTACACCGTGCTGCGCGCCTTCCTCACCCGGCTGGGCCCGCCCGAAGGCCGCGAAATCACCCGCGCCGAGGCGCCCAGGCTGTTCGAACTGCTCGACCGCATCCGCGGCAAGCTCGCCGGCCCGCCCATCGACCGCGTCGTCATCGACCGCCAGTTCAACGCCGCGATCGCCCAGGTGCCGCGCTTCGGGCTGTTCGGCGGCCACCGCAATCACCTGGTCCTCGGCCTGCCCTATCTGTATGCGATGTCGCCGCGCGAGACCGCGGCCACGCTGGCGCACGAGTATGGCCACCTCGCGGGCGCCCACGGCAAGCTCGGCGCCTGGGTCTACCGCCAGCGCCTGACCTTCGGCGCACTCATGGACAAGGTGCGCGACACCGAGGGCAACTGGCTCAACGGCCTGCTGCACGCCGGCCTGCGTCGCTTCGCACCGTACTTCAACGCCTACACCTTCGTGCTCTCGCGCCAGGACGAATACCAGGCCGACACTGCCGCCAGCCAGGTCGCCGGCGCCGACGCCAACGCCAGCGGCCTGTGCCGCGGCGAACTGATCGGGCGCTGGATCGCCGAGGAGTTCTGGCCCCGCCTCTACGCCCAGGCCGACACCCACCCGCAGCCGCTGTTCATGCCCTACTCGGCGATGCGCACCGCGTTCTCCGCGACCTATGCCGACTGGAGCACCGAGGCGCGGCTGCAGGGCGCGCTGCAGCGCAAGTCCGACCTGCACGACACCCACCCTTGCCTGCGCGAACGCCTCGACGCCATCGGCCAGGCGCCCGCGCTGCCGCCGCCGGTCGCGCACAACGCCGCCGACGCTCTGCTCGGCCCGCTCGCCGCGACCATCGCGCGCGAGTTCGATGCCGCGTGGTGGAGCGATGCGCGCGCCGACTGGCAGGCCCACTACCGCGAGCGTCGCGACCATCTGCAGACGATCGCCGAACTCGGCCCCCGCCCGCCTGCCAGCCTGAGCCCGTTCGAAGCCCAGGAACTGGGCAGCGCGCTGATGGCCTGCGAACGCGCGCCCGAGGCGCGCCCGGTGTTCGAGCACCTGCTCGCGCGCAGCGACGGGCCGTTTCCGCGCGCGCGCATGATGTACGGCCAGCTGCTGGTCGACGCCGAGGACGCGCGCGGCGTGGAGGAACTCGCCCGCGCCGCCAAGGAAGACCCGCGCCTCGCCCAGCAGTGCGCCGAGTACGGCTACGTCTTCCTGCGCCAGGCCCAGGGCGGCGAGGCCGCCGCGCAATGGGCCGACGAGGTGATGCGCACGCGCGCCTGAAGCGCGCGCGGCCCGCCCCGCCTCTTCTGCGGCCTCAGCCCGCGGCCGGCGCGTCGCCCTGCTGCTGGGCCGCGACTTCGGCGCGCACCGCGTCCATATCG
>JAEWVQ010000202.1 GCA_023459095.1 Pseudomonadota bacterium
GCCCGGACCTCCGTGGCGGAACAGGCGAAACGGCATGTGCATCAGCAGGATCTTCCACACCGGCAGCACCAGCCGGGAACGACGTTCGATACTCATCATCCATTCCTTCTGAGCTGCAGGATGTGCAGGGCGCGCGCGAGCGCCGGCGCCAAAGGCGTGCGGAAACGGGCAAACGGCGCGTAGCGCCAGGGCAGATGGGCGAGCTGCGCCATCAGCCGGCGCGGACGCAGGAAGTCGCGCCAGCCGATGTGCCGCGCCGACAGGTCGAGCAGGTGATCGTGGCCGAAGTCCTCGGTGTGCGCGAGACGGCTGATCTGCGCGACTTCAGCGGCGGTCGGATAGGCCACCGCGCGTTCGGCCAGGGCCAGGGCATAGGGTTTGAGGGCAGCAAAGCCGAAGCCGCTCAGACGATGGGCGGCGTGGAAATGCTCGAGGCACAGCAGCACCCCGTCCTGCAGGCTGTCGATCAGCGGATTGCAGCGGATTTCGGCCTGACGATCGGCGGTGGCGTCTTCCTTGAGCACCGGCTCGACCGCCCCCCCGGCTCGCCGGTAGCCCACGGTGGTGGCATGAAGGGCGCGCGCGCCCTGCTCGAACAATTCCTCGAAATCGTAGGCGGCACGCTCCTGCGGACTGGCCCGGCGCTGATCGAGGATCAGACCTTCGATCGAACCCTGCGCCAGCGGCGTGCGGTACATGCCGTTCATCAGCGCGAAATAGTAGCCATCGACCTGCGGATACCCCGCATCGCCCCCGAACGCCTGCTCCATGAAACGCTGGATGGTGCCGTTCCAGCCGATATCGACCATGGCGACGCGCGCGTGGCTGAAGAAGCCGAGCTGGGCGAAATAGTCCCGCAGCAACTCGCGCGCGCGCTCGCCCACCGGGCGGATCAGGGCCTGCACCCGCTCATCGGCGAGAAAGGCGTGCAGACGGGGGTCCTGCCAATCGTCGATGGGCGCATCCAGCGCCGCGAACCCGTGCTCCGCGGCGAGCGTCGCGAACGCCTCCGGGGCCAGGCCATAGGTCTTGAGGATGGACTGCAAGCCGCGCTGCTTGGGGTTGTACAGACCGACCACGGCCTTGTCGTGATCCAGCCCTTCCGCGACCGCCGCGCCTGCGACCACGCGACGGCTGGCATAGGCGTAGCTGGCGGGGGGCAGCGCCGCGGTGTCGAGTTCGCCCCAACGTTCATACATGCGGCGGAACAAGTCGCCGTCGCGGGCGAGAAAGAACACCCGTTCGGTCCCTGCCTCCCGCACCCGCTCGACCAGCCCGAGCACGAAGCAGCAAAAGATCGGCCCGAGCACCTCCAGCCCGTACTGGAAAAAGAACTCGTCGCGCTTGCCCCGCTCGTCGTGCCGCAGACGTTCGGCGACGATCTCGGCAAGCATCCGCCCCGGCCATACGCCGCCCAGCCCGGCGAGTTCGGCAGCGGTCTGCTGGCGGCGGCGGCGGCGGCGTTCGTGGCGCTCGTCGAGGAAGACGCCGGCGATGCCGAGCCGCGACGGTGCGAGCGCATCGGAATGAAAGTTGTCGCCCACGTGCAGCACCTGCGCGGCCTGCAGGTCTTCCTTCGCCAGGACCTCGGTGAACAACCGCCCGGAGTACTTGCCCACACGATGTTCGGAAGACACGTAGATGCGGTCGATGAGGCCGCGATAGCCGAGATCGTCGAGCAGGGCGCGCAGATGCCGCTCGCCCAGATACATGTCGGAGACGGCGATGATGCGCAGACCGGCATTGCGCGCCCACTGCAGGAACAGGCGGGCATTGGGCTTGGCGACGAGCGCGAGGCGTTCGAGCTCGTATTCGCAGCGTGCGGTGAAGTCGATCAGCGCCCGCTGCTCGTCGGCGGAGCGCCTTGCCGCGACGCGGCCGACCCAGGCCGCGATGATGTCGTCGTGATGGCACTCGTGGTCACGCCCGGCGGCCTGCGCCGCGGCACGCAGCTCGGCCTCGACGACCTGGCGCGCGGCCAGCAGGCGGTCGATCGCATCGCCCTCGCCCAGACGCGCCGCCAGCGACTCGGCCACGCGGCGGACGATCCGCTCCGGGGGCTCGATGCAGCGCGACAGCAAGGTATCGAAGACGTCGAAGGACAGCGCCGCGAGTTGCGGTCGGCGCGCCTCGACCAGCCGCCGCAGTCCGGCATAACTGGTTGCGCGCAGCACCGGCGGCGCGGGCTCCGCCAGCCACTGCCTGCCCTTCGCGCGCAGCGCACGCAAGCCTCGGTAGGCCTTGCCGGCATGCAGCCGCAGCGCAGCACGCAGCGGCCGCCGCCGGAACACGGCGATCTCGCCGCGCAGGATATCGACCTCGGCGCCACGCGCGGCAAGGAGGGCATCGCGTTCGGCGATCCAGCCGTCGCGCTCGGCAATCCAACGGTCGCGCTCGGCGATATGGCCGTCGCGCTCGGCGATCCAGCCATCACGTTCGGCGATCCAGCGCTCACGGTCGTCGACCAATTGCTTCCAATCCCGGTCCTTGGCCACCAGCGCCTCGTGCTGCAAGGCGCGCAGAATCTCGCACTCGTAACGCTCGATCCGCGCCCACTGGGCGTTCAGATGGTGAAAGCGCGCCGCCGGATTCGGCTGCCCGGCGAGCAAGGCAGGCAGGTGCGCACGCAGCAGGGCGGCGGTCTCGAGGTTGGCGTCGAGCGGGCGTTCGCTGATGGTGTTGCTTTCGTGCAGCCGGTAATCGAGCAGCGCCTCATCGACCCAGCCGAGGCGCGCCCCGTGGCTCAGCGCACGCAGCGCGAAATCGTAATCGTGGACGTAGCGGTGACTGCTGAACGGCGCCAGCGCTTGCCACAGCCTGCGGGTGAACACGAAGTTCGAGGTGGTCATGAACACGTTGCCCGCGAGCAGCGTGGCCACCCAGTCGCCGCTTTCGCGATAGGCGGCCTTCAGCCCGGCAAACGCCTCGATCCACCAGTGCGTCGCCACCGCCTGCCCCTCGCCGTCGATCAGGCGGATATCGCTGCCGACCAGGTCGGCGCCGCCATCCACGAGCAGCGGCAGCATCCGCGCCAGGCGCTGCGGCGCGTAGCGATCGTCGGAATTCAGGATCGCCAGATATTCGCCGCGGGCCGCGCCCAGCGCCTGCTGCAGGGTGTGGTGGGCGCCCTGGTTGGAGGCGTTGCGCGCCACCCGCACGCGCGCATCGCCGATCTGCTGCAGGAGCTCCCAGCTGCCGTCGGTCGAGGCGTCGTCATGGACGACGACTTCGACGTCCACCGCCTGCGCCAGCGCGCTGTCGATCGCAGCGCGCAGGTAGCGTGCGTGGTTGTACGAGGGGATGACGACACTGACGAGGGGAGAAGGCATGCCTTTGTTCTGGAATCCGGCGGTTGAAACAGGGGCGCATGATACCGCGCCTGACGGGGCCGCTCCGGCTACAGGCGCCCCACCAGGGCGCAGGCCTTGAGCGCGAGGTTGTCGATCCGGCGCTGGCGGACGGCGCCGCTGCGCGCCAGCGCACGCAGCGCCGCAAAACCCTGCCCGGCGAGCGCCTCGCGGA
>JAEWVQ010000203.1 GCA_023459095.1 Pseudomonadota bacterium
AGGTCGAGCACGACGAAACCCACTGGGTCGGCAACGACCGCAGCAAGACCATCGCCCGCGACGAGACCACCCACGTCCGCCGCCACCGCACCGAAACCGTCGACGGCAACGAAACCATCGCCGTGCAGCAAAATCGCACTGAGTCGGTCGCCGCCAACGAGACCATCACCATCGGCATCGACCGCAACGAGTCCGTCGGCGCAAACGAACGCATCGCCATTGGCGCCAACCGCAAACTTTCGGTCGGCCATCACGATTCCGTTTCGATCGGTGCCAATCGCAGCACCACGGTGGGCAGCGATCAATCGCTGAAGGTCAGCGGCAGCCGAAGCAGCCGGATCGCGCAACGCGACACAACATCCGTCGGCATGGTCGAAATGGACAGTGCCGGCCTGATCAAGATGAGCAACGTCGGCGGCCTGTATTCGATCAACGTCGCCGGCCTGATGAATACCGCAGTGCTCGGCATGGCGATGGAGGAAGTGGGCACCGACAAGCAGATCCAGGTCGGCGACACGCTGAAGATCAATGCCGGCAAGCGCATACAACTGACCTGCGGCAAGTCGATGATTTCCCTCGATGCTGGCGGCAACATCAGCATCGTCGGCACCCAGGTGCATATCCAGGGCCAGGAGATCACCCACGCCCAAGGCGCGACAGAGTCGCCGCCACCGCCAAAGCCGGCCGCCACCGCAGAAGGCGGCGCCTCCATCCTCTCAGGTCTGTCCGCCGGCAGCCTGGCAGCACTGCTGCGCCAGGCTCAGCAGGTCATCGGCCTCGCCCAACAGGTCTCGAGCCTCGCCTCCGCAATTTCCAGTGGCAACCTGCTCGGAGCCCTGGGGCCGGCAAGCTCCCTGCTGGGCATGGCCGGTGGCAGCCAGGCGTTGGGTTCGGGCGTGGCGCTGGAGAAGTTCCTTTCCATCGGTCCTCATTGGGGAGCGGGTTGATGGCTGCACCGGATTTCACCCCGACCTTCGTCGAGTCACGAGACTTCATCGGCGAACTCGAACTCCGGGGTATTCCGGCTGCGATGGCGCCTTTCATCCTCACCGTGGTCGCGCCCGAACACCGCCTGTACTGGCAACGCAGCGCTACCTCCCCGAGCGAGTCCCAAATCGTTCATGCAGCGCTGATCCTGCGCACCGACCCAGCGTGGCGCGAAGCACTCCGCGCCGACCCCGCCCTTGCCGCCCTCTCTCCCGCGATCGCCCATCTGCTCGCCCGACCGGCATTGACCAATCCGCCCATCCCTCATACCCCGGAAGACTGGATCGTGCGCGCGCTCGTCAGCGCAGCCGGCGAACCCATACTCGCCCAGGCCTGGTTGCACGGCAGCAGCCAGGCCATCGAGGATATCCGGCGCTGGCTCCATCCGGTTCCAGCGCCATCACCCACCCCCATCGGCGCCGAGCGGAACGCAACGCCTCCACCTCGCGCCACGGACATCCCTGGCGAATTCCCACTGGCGCTGCCGGACTGGCTCTACCGGTATGCAGCGCTGACGCCGCGCCCCGACCATCCCTGGAGCGGCCGCATCACCACGCTCGTGTCCCAGGCCACGTCCGCGTCCGCTTTCGGCCTGCACGCCGAAGACGGCACGGCCATCGCTCGCCTGCTCACCGCCCGCCTGATGCTGATCTGCCCCCATCTCACGCCCGACTGCCCGGCCGACGCTGCCCTCGACGCCTGGCTGGCAGCCACGGCCATGCGCGCTTCGGGGTGGACGCCGGAACAGCGGCGGGCGTGGTGGCACATCGAGGCCCTGGCGATCACGTCGACTGTCCTCACACGCTGGACGACGGCGGTCGTGCAGCCTGCCGGCATCGCCGCTCCGGCCACGGACAAGGACGATGTCGCTGCCGCCGGCCAGCACTGGATCGCCTTCGCCCGAAGCACACGGGCACACGACGCAGGCATCGCGGCCCTGTTCGCGCTCGACATCTCCGAAGGGCTGCTCGACTGCCTTTTCGCTTTCGGCCACGGCCAGGCGATCAGTTTGCGACGTGCGGCGGCGGCCCATCACGACACCCCTGCATGACGGAGGACACATGCCACGCGTTGCACGCAGAGGAGATCGCGGGACAAAGGGGCTGATCGAACCGCTGGCGGCCAGCCACGAAAACTGCAGCGACGGACAGACCACCGCAAAGGTGGGCGACGTCTACCTCTGCGACAAGCACTCGTCTCCCGCCGGAAGTCCGCATCGCATCAAGAACGGCTGCCAGTTCTTCAAGATCGACGACAAGCCGGTGGCGATGCAGTACGCCAGCCTGAGCTCCTGCGGCTGCCGCATCATCGAAGGCTCCGACATCCACTATTGCTGTCCGCATCTCGATGCCAAGGCCAAACGCCTGGCCGAACGCGAAATGCTGATCGAAGAGGTACGGGAAGCCATCGCCAGTGGCCGGATTGCACCGCGCGATGCACACGCCGCACGACACCACGCCGACGCACTGGAACGCCTCAACCGGGACGTCCGCTTCGCGGAGATGTCGGTCGCGGTCTATCAGTCGCCGGACGCGCCGGCACACCTGAGCACCGGCTTCGGCAATGCGCCGGAAGGCATGATCCGGCTCACCGATGCGGAGTTCCGTGAATTGATGCCGGAACCGCTGGGCGATGCCGGGCTGGTATGGGATGACAACGACGCCGGCTTTCACGCTGACCTGTACTACGACGAACTGAGCGGCAGCTACACCATCGCCTACCGTGGCACCGAACCGGAGCTGAACGACGCCGTCACTGACCATGACCAAGCCCATGGTCTGGAGACCAAGCAGTACAACCAGGCCATGGACATCGGCAGCGTGATCAATGAAATGCGCACCAGCGACCCGGCCACCGACATCGACTTGCGCGCCACCGGCCACTCACTCGGCGGCGGTCTGGCCAGTGCCGGCGGCACGGTCGGCGGCATTCCCTATATCACCTTCAACGCCGCAGGCCTGCATCCGGCCACCGTCGCGCGGTACACGGACGGCAAGCTGGGCAATGAGGATGCTGCGCCACTGGGCCGCGCCTACAACACCGACCACGACCCGCTGACGCTGGCCCAGACCTGGGGCGGCTTGTATGTTCAGACCAGACCAGCGCGGTAGACTCTGAGCGCCGTTGAGGCGGCCAGACCGGCCCGTGCAGTTTGGTAGCGGCTGGGGTGATCGAGCCCGTCTCTGAGTACAGAACGCACGGCC
>JAEWVQ010000204.1 GCA_023459095.1 Pseudomonadota bacterium
GGTAGAGGTCGCGGTTCAGCGTGCGCTCGGGGAAGGCATCGAGGCGCGGCGGCAGGCGCAGCGTGCACGCGTCGACGCGGGTGCGCGCCATCTTCTCGCCGCTGCCGGCCAGGCGTGCGAGCAGGCCGCGGCGCGCGCCGTGCGCATCCTCGGTGGCGGCGGCCACGCGCAGGCCGCCGTCGCCGCCGAGGGCGCGGAACAGCACGCCGGCGCAACGCTCGACCTCCTTCAGGGTGACCGCGGCCTCAGGGTGGCTACCGCCGGCGGCGCGGGTCACGAGGCGGTGCCAGAGCTTGCCGACGGCTTCTTCCATGGCGCTACTTCTCCCGTCCGGCGCGAAAGCCGGCCTCGTTCTGGCGTGCGGCCTCGCCCGCGACCCAGTGCAGCAGCGCACCGTCGGGGTTGGCGGCCTGGGTCTGGGCGCAGGCGTCGATGCACTGCGCGCACTGCGTGCAGGTGAACATGTGGCGCTTGATGTTGCGCGGCGTCAGCCGCATCGGGCACACCGCGTCGCAGGCCGACTGGCGTTCGGGCAGGCAGTGCGCGCAGTCGGCGGCGCGCGCTCGCTCGAAGCCCACCACCATGGCCTTGCGGTTGCTCATCCACGCCAGGCTCTGGAACAGGCCGACGGCGCAGGCGTAGCGGCAGAACAGATGGCGGGCGAAGAGGAATTCGAGGCTCAGCACGACGGTCGCGGCGGCGATGAAGAGCCCCTGGTTGCGCGTCAGTTCGCCGTGGAGGAGGTTGCCGTATACCTCGCCCGGCGGCAGCAGATAGGTGAGGAACACCACCGCCCAGGTGAACGCGAAGCCGGCCGCCGCCGGCACCACCAGCAGCCACCAGCGCGCGTCGATGCGCCGCCGCCCGCCGTCGGCGAGCCAGGGCGTGATCGGCTTGTCCCACACGCTGTGCTTGCCGCTGGCGCGCAGCATCAGCGTGTTGATCGTCTCCACCACGGAAAAATGCGGGCACAGCCAGCCGCAGTAGAGCCGTCCCCATTTCCACGCCACCCAGATGAACAGCGCGGCGCCGCCGAACAGCGGCACGAACAGGCGCAGCAGCACGTTGGCGCCGGCCTCGGCGGCGCCGATGCGGCCGGCGAGAAAATCGTCCAGCCCCAGCCGCCATTCCATGCCGAGCAGCCAGGCGTGGCCGGCGTCGAGGTCGTAGCGCAGCAGGTCGAACACCGGGGCAAGCACGAACAGCACGAAGAAGCCGGCCTGGAAGGCGAGGCGGCGGCGCTGCAGCGGGCGCCGCTGCGCACCGTGGGTGCCGGCGTCGGCGTGGGCGATCGGAATCACGCGCCGGGGTGGTGCGGCGGCGCGCGGCTCAGTCATCGCGGCGGGGGCCGACCAGCGGATAGCGCCAGCTGCGGCCGTTGATCGCGCGCACCAGGCCGAGCACGCCGAGCAGGATCAGCCCGGCGTGGAAGAGCACGAAATAGAGCACGCCGATCACCCACGACCACGGGTTGTCGAAGCCGCCGATGACGAAGATCGCCGCGCTCAGCACCACCAGCAGGGCACCGCCCCACACGCAGGTCACCACGGTCTGGCGCAGGTGGTTGCGCACCAGCGGATCGGCATGGTTGCGGTGGCGCAGCCACACGCCGACCAGGATCACGAAGGCGATCCCGGGCAGCAGCATCAGGTTGATGAGGAACAGCGCCTCGGCGGCAATCGCCAGCGGCGGGCCGGGGAGCACGTGCTTGAGCGGATCTGGGCGTTCGATCATGGCGGCGGGGGCAGGGGCGGTGGCGGACTTCAGCGCCCGAAGGTGGCGGCGACCACCTCCATCAGCGCGTCGGCGATCTCGGCATCGTCGGTCAGGCTGTCGACGATGGCGGCGCGGCAGGCGGCGAGCGCGTCCATGCCGTCGCCGATCAGCAGCGCGGCATAGACTAGCAGCCGCGTGCTCGCCGCTTCCTCGAGGTCGCGGTCCTTGAGCGCGCGCAGTGCCCCGGCGATGCCGACCAGGCGGCGGGCGAGGTCGGGGGCGCAGCCGGTCTCGCCGATCAGCACCGCTTCCTCGTGCGCGGGCGCGGGAAAGTCGAAGCGCAGGCTGACGAAGCGCTGCCGCGTCGACGGCTTCATGCCCTTCATCAGGTTCTGGTAGCCGGGGTTGTACGACACCACCAGCATGAACGCGGGCGGCGCCTGCAGCAGTTCGCCGGTGCGGTCGATGGGCAGCAGGCGGCGGTCGTCGGCGAGCGGGTGCAGCACCACGGTGGTGTCCTTGCGCGCCTCGACCACTTCGTCCAGATAACAGATGCCGCCTTCGCGCACCGCACGCGTGAGCGGCCCGTCGCACCACACCGTGCGGCCGTCGCCGATCAAGTGGCGGCCGACGAGGTCGGCGGCGGTGAGGTCGTCGTGGCAGGCCACGGTGTAGAGCGGCAGCCCCAGGCGCGCGGCCATGTGCGCGACGAAGCGCGTCTTGCCGCAGCCGGTGGGGCCCTTGATGAGCAGCGGCAGGCGCTTGCGCCAGGCGCGCTCGAACACCGCGACCTCGTCGCCCGCGGGTTGGTAGAAGGGGAGGTCGAGGTGGGGCGTGTCGAGCTTCATTGCGGCAGTCCGCTCCAGTAGGCGAGCGCGATCAGCGCCCAGATCAGCGCCATCCAGCCCAGGGTGAGCGCGCGCCACAGCAGCGGCGCGTGGCGCAGGGCCATGAAATCGAGGATTACCGCCGCGCCCTTGGCGAGCGACACCACTGCGAGCACGGTGACGACGGCGGGGCCGGCGGCGCCGCCTTCGCCCACCGCCCAGGTCAGCAGCGTCGCCGCGAGCAGCCCCAGCCACAGCACCGTGGCGCGGCGCGGGCTGCCGTGGAGGGCGTCGGCGGCGGGGGCGCGCTCGGGGTGGGCAAGCGGAGGATGAGGTGGGGGCGGCATCGCGGGCCTCGTTCAGTGGATCACGTACACCAGCGGGAACAGCACCAGCCACACCAGATCGACCATGTGCCAGTAGGCGGCCCCGGTTTCCAGCCCGTTCATGTCGCCGGCGCGGTAGCGCCCCGCACGCAGCCCGCGCCACAGCGCGGCGAGGATCACCAGGCCGAGGATCACGTGCATGAAATGGAAGAAGGTCAGCGACAGGTAGAACATGTGGAACGGGCTGCTCGACAGGCTGATGCCGGCGCCGAAGGCATGCGCGTACTCGACCAGCTTGATCGCGACGAAGCCCAGCCCGCAGCCGATCGCCGCCAGCAGCCAGCGCGCGCCGGCGCGGTCGGCGGCGCACGCGGCGCTCTGCACCGCGCGCACCACGAAATAGCTCGCGGTGAGCAGCAGCACGGTGTTGATCGCCCCGGCGCCGCGGCTCAGGCCCTGCTGCTCGGCGTTGAACAGGTCGACGTGGCTGGCCCGCGTGAACGCGTAGGCGGCAAAGAACGCGCCGAACGCGAGCAGCTCGGCGAGGATGAAGAACCAGATCGCCAGATCGCCGGCAAGCCGGGGCTCGGGCGGCGCGGCGCGCGCCGCGGGCGGTGCCGGCAGGGAAGGGGCGAGGCTGTCCATGCGTCGCAGTCTAGGAAGGGTGGGGCGGGCAAACCTTGATTCCGAACAATTTGCCGGCCGCGCCCCCGGGGCGACAATGGCGCACGCCCGCCCGCGGCCACGCCCGGTCCGCGCTGCGGCCGCCGGGAGATTCGGGATGAGCGACCGCCAAACTCACCTCCACCGCCGCCAGCTGCCGTTGGTCTATGCATGCTCGGGCTGTTCGAGCGCCGCGCAGTTGGCCAACCACATCGCCGTACGCCTCGATCGCGCCGAAAAGGCCGAGATGTCGTGCATCGCCGGCGTCGGCGGCAACGTGCCGGCGCTGGTGCGCACTGCGCAATCGGGGCGGCCGATGATCGCGCTCGATGGCTGCGCGCTCGAATGCGTGCGCCACAGCCTCGCCCAGCGCGGCGTGGTCCCCACCCGCCACGTGCTGTTGCACGAGCACGGCGTGAAAAAACGCCAGCACGGCGACTTCGAGCGTGCCGAAGCCGAGCGCCTGCTCGCCCACGTCGAAGCCATCGCCGGCGAGCTCTGCGGTGAACCCGCGGTGGCGCGGCCCTGAGCGGAGCGCCGGCGATGCGCCTCAAGCGCGTGTACGACCCGCCGACCGCCGCCGACGGCTACCGCGTCCTCATCGACCGCCTGTGGCCGCGCGGCCTCGCCAAGGCCGAGGTCTCCGCCGACGAATGGCTGCGCGACATCGCCCCCTCCACCGCACTGCGCCGCTGGTTCGCCCACGACCCCGCGCGCTGGGACGAATTCCGCCGCCGCTACGCCGTGGAACTGCAAAGCGGCGCCGGCGCCGCCGCGCTCGCCCACCTGCGCGCGCTCGCCGCGCGCGGCCCGCTGACCCTGCTCTACGCCGCCAAGGACGAACATCACAACCACGCGGTGGCGCTGCGCCAACTCCTCGGCCAGGGCGACGGGGGCGATCGAGGCGAGGGCGGCGCGCGGGATTAGGGCGCCGGCGGACGAGTCCGTCTCACGGCCCGTTCTATGCGCAGCAGCGGTTGCCATGCCGAGACCGATGGCCTTGCCGCCCGACCGGCGTGGCGCGGGCATGGAGCCGCGCCCTTGCAGTGCGCGCCGGCAGCGTAATTGACCAATAAAAATTTCGTAACTAAACTTTAATGAATTGAAGAAATCGCCCCAGGCCAGCGCTTCGACATCTGCGCAGGGGTGGAGAAGGGCGCATCCGCGCCGCTGGGGAGGATGCCGCTGGTGCGGCGGGCAGGCGCCCCGCATCGCCCGATCGTTTCGCAAGCCACCGAGACCGTCCATGGACGACCGCCGCAGTCCCGTGCTCAGCGTGCAGGAAACCCGCCACGACACTTGGCAGGAAGAAGTGGCAGCGCAGTTTCTGCCGCTGGACTTCGAGGTCGCGCGCAGCACCCGCTTTCACGGCCGGGGCCTGTGGGCACAGCTCGATCAGGCGCGGGCCGCCGAGGTGCGCATGTGCGAACACCGGGTGACGCGCCAGCGCCGCCACGCGGCGACCGCCGACGGCCCGGCGGTGAAGCTGCTGTGGCTGCTCCACGGCAGCGGGCGATTGCAGCAGGGCGACCACGACTGCTCGCTGCAGGCCGACCGCTGGCTGTTCTACGACGCGATCCATCCCTACTCGCTGCAGCTCTCCGAAGACGCCCGCTTCATCTCCCTGCTCTACACCGGCGACAGCGCCGAACGCTGGATGCGGCTCGCGCGCGACCTCGGCAGCGAACCGCGCCAGACCATGGGTTCGGCGCGCATCGCGGTGCTCGCGCTGCGCGGGGCGATGCGCGAAAAGGACGGGCTCGATGCGCTCGCCCAGCGCGCCCTGCTCGAATCGGTGCTGGCGCTCACCGAAAGCGCGCTGCGCAAGCCGTTGCCGGAGCAGGGCGGGCGCCAGCGCGACGCGCTGCGCCTGGTCGAGGCCCGCAGCTTCGTGCTGCGGCACCTCGCCCGCGCCGAACTCGGCCCCGACGACATCGCCCGCGCCCTGCACATGTCGCGGCGCAGCCTCTACAACCTTTTTGCCGAAGCCGGCCTGCGCCCGCGCGAATTCATCCGCAACCTGCGCCTGGACAAGGCCTGCGAGGCGCTCACCGCCGGCGCCAACGTCACCGCGGTGGCGCTCGACCACGGCTTTGCCGACGCCGCCCACTTCAGCCGCTGTTTCCGCGAGCGCTTCGGCGTCAGCCCGAGCGCCTACCGCGGCCGCAACGGCGGCTGAACCCGTCGCCGCGCATTCGCGGCGACTCCCTCACGCGCTCTCCGCGCGCTCCCGCAGCCCTGCCGGCCGCCGGCGTGCACCGGCAGACATGCACACTGCACGCAGCGACAAGCGCCCCGGGGGTGGTCGCCCTAAGGTCTGGGTCACGCGCCCCGCCGCGATACCCAACCAGATCCAGCGCCCCTACCCCCGGAGAACACCCCATGAATGCGTGCCTCATCCGCCCCCGGCATCTGGCTGCCGCCGTGGCCCTGATCGCCACCGGCATTGCCGTGCCGGCCGCGGCCGGCGACCTGCCCTCGGTCAATCTCGGCGCCACGTCCTTCCTCGATGGCGCGCCGCCGCCGGGCGGCCCGGGCTGGTACGTGAACGAGTACCTGCAGTACTACACGGTCGACAAGATCCGCGACCAGAACGGCAAGTCGGTCGGCCTGCCCAAGCAGGAGATCGAAGTCGCCTCGCTGATTTCCCAGCTCGTCTGGATGTCGGCCGACACGCTGTGGGGCGCCCACTACGGCGTTACCGTGCTGCTGCCCGCGGTGCTCGACGTGCGCACCAACGACGGCCTCGGCAACGCCGCGCTGCCCAAGGGCAACACCGGGGTCGGCGACGTCACCATCGCCCCCTTCCTGCAGTGGATGCCGGTCATGGGCGCCAACGGGCCGGTGTTCGCGCACCGCGTCGAGGTCGACGTGTCGTTGCCGACCGGCGAGTACGACAACGAGCGCAGCGTCAATCCCGGCGCCAACCACTGGACGATCAACCCTTACTGGTCGGGCACCTACTGGGTGACGCCGGAATGGACCGCGTCCGCCCGCCTCTGGTACCTGTGGAAC
Organism: Pseudomonadota bacterium; assembly: GCA_023459095.1. GTDB lineage: Bacteria > Pseudomonadota > Gammaproteobacteria > Burkholderiales > Rhodocyclaceae > JAEWVQ01. The sequence continues at coordinate 6,548 of JAEWVQ010000204.1, forward strand.
GGCAAGAACACCGACCCCAACCCCAACGGCTATGGCGGTTACGGCGTCGCCCACGCCCGCGACGTGAGGCCGGGCCAGGCCTTCCACATGAACTTCGCCACCGAGTACGCGGTGCTGCCCAACCTGCGCGTGGGCATCAACGGCTACTGGCTGAAGCAGACCACGGCCACCGAGGTCAACGGCCACGCCGTCTCCGGCAGCAAGGAGCAGGTCCTCGGCATCGGCCCCGGCGTGCTGTGGAGCATCACCCCGCAGGACGCGCTGTTCTTCAACGCCTACAAGGAAAGCCACGTCCGCAACCGGCCCGAAGGCGAGCGCTACGTGCTCCGCTACGTGCACCAGTTCAAGTAACACGCCCCTGCGCGGCGCCCGCTGCCGGCGCCGCGCCCCCGCAGCAAGACGACGAGGAACCGCCGATGTCCGCACTTACTTCCTACCCCAGCCTCAACCTCATCGCCGGCGAATGGCGTGCCGCCACCACCGGCGCCACTTTCGACAAGCTCGCCCCGGCCTCGGGCGATGTGCTCGCCCAGGTCGCCAACTCCGCCGCCGCCGATGTCGATGCAGCGGTCGCCGCCGCACGCGCGCAGTTCGACGGCGGCGAATGGTCGCGCCTTCCCGGCGCCGAACGCAGCCGCCTGCTCAACAGGCTGGCCGACCTGCTGGCGCGCGACGCCGAGCGCTTCGCCCACATCCTGGCGATGGAGCAGGGCCGGCCGCTGATGGAAATGCGCATGCTCGACCTGCCGATGTCGATCGACACCCTGCGCTATTTCGCTGGCTGGGCGGACAAGCTCGAAGGCCGGCAGATTCCCACCGCCGGCTTCATGGGCCGGCCTACGCTCAACTACACCCTCCGCGAGCCGGTCGGCGTCGCCGCGCTGATCGTGCCGTGGAACGCGCCGCTGATGATCGGCATCTGGAAGCTCGCGCCCGCGCTCGCCGCCGGCTGCACCGTGGTGCTCAAACCCTCGGAAGACGCGCCGCGCGCGCTCACCGCGCTCGCCGGGCTGGCGGCCGAGGCGGGTCTGCCGCCGGGAGTGTTCAACTTGGTGAATGGCATGGGGCCGGAGGCCGGCACCGCGCTGGTGAAGCATCCGGACGTGGACAAGATCAGCTTCACCGGCAGCACCGAGGTCGGCCGCATCATCGCCCGCGAGGCCGCGCCGCTGTTCAAGCGCCTCACCCTGGAACTGGGCGGCAAAGCGCCGCAGATCGTCTGCGCCGACGCCAATCTGGAGGCCGCGATCATGGGCGTGGCGATGGGCCTGTTCGTGAACCAGGGCCAGACCTGTGCCGCCGGCACCCGCATCCTCGTGCATCGCAGCCGCTACGACGACGTCGTCGGCGCGCTCGCCGGCGCGGCCAAGTCGGTGACCCTGGGCGACCCGCTCGACGCTGACACCCGCATGGGCGCGCTCATCAACGCCCGCCACCGCGACCGCGTCGCCGGCCTGATCGCAAGCGGCATCGCCGAAGGCGCCTCATTGGTGGCCGGCGGCGAGGCGCTGCCGGACAACGGCTTCTTCGTCCGCCCCACGGTGTTCGCCGGCGGTACGCCGCAGATGCGCATCATGCGCGAGGAGATCTTCGGTCCGGTGGGCGTGGTCGTGCCCTTCGACAGCGACGAGGAAGCGGTGCGCCTCGCCAACGACACGCCGTTCGGCCTCTCCGCCTCGTTGTGGACGCAGGACGTCGCCCGCGCCCACACCCTGGCGCCGCAGCTGCGCGTGGGCGCGGTGGCGATCAACGGCTGGAGCCCGCTCGACGCCCGCCTGCCGTGGGGCGGCTACAAGGACTCCGGCATCGGCCGCGACCTCTCGCGCACCGCGCTCGACGCCTACACCGAAGAGAAGGTGGTGTCGCTGGTGATGTGACCGCCCGGCCTTCCTCGCCCGCACCGGGGGAGGAGGGCCGCCACCCGCGGACGCCCCCCGGGCGCATCGCGCCGCCCCGACTACAACAACGCCTGCAGACCCCTGACGGAAATCAACACCATGACCTTCGCGATTCTCTCCCCGCTCGCCGTCGCGCTGCTGCTCGCCAGCGGCGCGGCCATCGCCGCCTCACCTGCCGCCACCCCGCCCGCCAACGTCGACGCCCAGCGCATCGAAAAGATCGCCGCCGGCGGCGAAGCCGGCAACTGGCTGTCGCACGGCCGGGGTTACGACGAAAAGCGCTATTCGCCGCTCAAGCAGATCAACAACGGCAACGTGGACCAACTCGGCCTCGCCTGGACCCACAAGCTCGACATCGACATGGGCGTGGAGGCCACCCCCATCGTCGTCGATGGCGTGATGTACACCACCGGCCCGTTCAGCGTGGTCTATGCGCTCGACGCCGCCACCGGCAAGCTG
>JAEWVQ010000205.1 GCA_023459095.1 Pseudomonadota bacterium
GTAGAGCAGCAGCACCGAGCGCGGCAGGGCCGGCACCGGGCTGAGCAGCAGCGCCCCCACACCGAGCAGCAGGGCACTGGCGAGGATGGCCTTGGCAATGCGCAGCAGATCGGGCAGGCTGGCGAAGATCCAGATCCCCCGGTACAGACCGGCAAGGCGAAAGATCACCGCCTGCGCCGGCAACAGCAGCCCCAGCCCGCCGAACAGCATCGGCAGGTATTCGGCAGGAATCGCAAAGTTGAAGCGCAGCAGGAACGCAAGGCTCCAGGCCACCGCGACCGCGCACAGATCGAAGGCGAAGACGGTGAACAACCGCCAGTTCGCCGGGATGTCGAATTTCATTCGCTACTCTGCCTCGACACGTTCTTGTTGTTTGTTCCAGGCCCCATCGACCCGCCGGGCCAGCCCGGCGAGCACCACCAGCCAGGCGCACAGGATGCCCCCTGCCCACGCTGGCGCCGCTGACAGCGTGGCCAACGCCAGCCCCCCGCCGCACAACATGATGGCCCCCCAGCGCAGGCACAAATCCCGCGGGCTCAGTCCCAGCCGCACCTGGCGCTGATAGACGTGCTCGCGGTGCGCCTCCCACACCCGCTCGCCCCGCCAGGCGCGGCGCAGCAAGGTGCGCGTGGCATCGCCCAGGAAGGGGGCGAAAACCAGCAGCGGAAAGGCCCACGGCCACACTCCACGCTCGACACCGAACCAGCCCAAGGCGCCGGCCAGGAAACCGAGCGGAATGGAACCGACGTCGCCCATGAAGATCCGCGCCGGATGCCAGTTGAAGCGCAGGAACACGAGCGCAGCCAGCGCCACGATCAGGCAGAAGAGCCCGAGCCGGTCCAGGCCCGCGAGCGCGAAAGCCGCCGCATAACAGCCGAAACCGACGACCGCCATGGTGCCAGCGAGGCCATCGGCCCCATCCATGAAATTGTAAGCGTTCGTCGTCCACCCCAGGGCCAACACCAACGCGAGCAGGCCGAAACCGACCGGTTCGCCGGCGCTCAGCAACACCCCCGCGGCCACGCCCAGATGCACCGGCAACCGCAGCCAGAACGGCAGCGGCCGCCAGTCGTCGATCAGCGACAACGCCGCGAGCACGGCCACCGCCGTCCACCACATGGATTCGAGGCCGAGCAGCGCCCCGCCGCACAGACCGGCGGCCACGATCCCCAGCCCGCCGCCGTGCGGGACCGGACGCGCATGGAGCGAGCGATGGCCCGGCACGTCGAGCCCGGCGTGGGCGAAGCGCAGCCGCAGCGCGATCGCCAGCCAGGCGGCGGCGAGCGCAACGACAACCGCGAGCCAGGCATTCATTGTTCCCCCCTGCCCTCGGCCGCGCCGAGCATCTCCGCGACCCCGGCGTCGAGCGCGACCCGGGCCTGCCAGCCGAGCGCTTCGCCGATGCGCGCCGCCGAGTAACATTCCGAATCAAGCAGGCGGGCGATCAAGGCACTGTTCACCGGGAACGGACGTCCGCCCAGACGCTGGGCCACGTCACCGAGCCGACCTGCGGCACGCAGCACCGCCGCCGGGCAGCGCCAGCGCGCAGCCGGCTTCCCCAGCCCCCGCCGCAGCGCATCGTAGAGCGCCCGCCCGGAATGGGCACGCGGGTCGGCGACGATGTACACGCCGTGCGCCACCTCCAGGGCGATTGCGCGCTGCACCGCATCCACCAGATCGTCGACATGCACGAGCGAGCGCCGGTTGCCCGTCTCCGGCAGGGGCGGAAACCACCCCGCGGCGATCGCCGCGGCCATGCGCTCGAGGTTGCCGCGCCCGCCGCGGCCATAGACCATCGCCGGACGCAGGACCACCACCCGCATGCCGTGCTCGCGCCCGAGCGCGAGCACCGCGTCCTCCGCGGCGCGCTTGGCGGCCCCATAAGCGGTATCGGGCGGCAGCGGCGAGGTCTCGTCGGTGACCGGCGCGTCACGCTCCAGCCCCGCCGCCTTCACGCTCGACAACAGCACGAACACGCCGACGCCGGCCTGCGCCGCGGCGGTCGCCATATTCACCGCACCATCGCGGTTGATCTCGACGTGGCGTGCCCGCGCCGCAGCATCGTCGAGACCATGGGCGTGGGCGTAGCCCGCGCAATGCACAACCGCGCTCATCCCCGCCGCGGCCTGCCGCAGGCACTCGACGTCGTCGAGGCGGATTTCGACCGCATCCGGGACATCGTCCGGCACCGTCCGGTAGCCGAGCCGCGGCGCCGCGCCGGCGCGTCGCAGCGCCGCGGCCACACGACCGCCGATGAAACCGCTCGCGCCGGTGACGAGCACCTTGGTCACGCCGGCACCTGAAACACCTGGCCGTCGTCGAGCCGGACCGCGGTCAGCTTGCCGCCCCAGACGCAGCCGGAGTCGAGCGCGATCAGCCCCTCCTCGCGATAAAAGCCGAGCGCCGACCAGTGTCCGCAGACGATGGTGTGGGTGCGGCTGAAGCGGTCCGCCACCCGGAACCACGGCAACGTGCCCGGCGGCGCCTTGTCCGGCGCGCCCTTGGCGCGCAGCGCCATGTGCCCGGCCGGGGTGCAGAAGCGCATGCGGGTGAGCGCATTGACGATCGCGCGCAGCCGCTCCCAGCCGCGCAAACCGTCGGACCAGCGGTCCGGGCGGTTGCCCGCCAGGTGCAGCAGGAAGCGCCGGGCATCGGGGCCGGTGAGCGCGGCGTGAACCTCGCCCGCCAGTTCCTGCGCCCGCCCTATCGTCCACCGCGGCAGCACGCCGGCATGAAGCATGGCGAAGTCGCCCTCCACGTGCATCAGCGGACGCTGTGCGAGCCACGCCAGCAACTCCTCGCGATCGTCCGCTTCCAGCACCTGGAACAGGGTGTCGTCCTTGTCGCGCTGCTTGTAGCCGGCGGCGACCATCAACAGGTAAAGGTCATGGTTGCCGAGCACGACGGTCGCCGCGCTGCCCAGTTCGCGCACCAGACGCAATACCTGCAGCGACTCGGGACCGCGATTGACCAGATCGCCGACGATCCACAGCCGGTCCTCCGCCGGGTCGAACGCGATCCGCTGCAGCAGGCGCTGCAGCGCGGAATAACACCCCTGAATATCGCCTAAGGCATAAATCGACATCGCACGGACCGAACGGAAACCACGCCCGACAACGCGGAACGGGAACGGGAAAGGAGCGGATTCTAGCAGGGGCGCGGAATCGGTAATGCCGGCGGGCGCGCCGGCGGCGGCTTCCGCGCGACCGCGCTCACTCCATCCCCCATTTCTGCAAGCGGTAGCGCAGCTGGCGCAGCGTCATGCCCAGTTGGCGCGCCGCCGCGGAGCGGTTCCAGCGCGTCTGGTCGAGAGCGCGCAGGATGCGGGTGCGCTCGTCGTCGGCGTCGTCCGGCGCCGCCGCGACGACACTCCCCACGAACGCTGCGGCCGGCGGTGCGGGCAGCAGGGACTCGGCGGGCGGCAGATCGAAATCGGCGGCGGTGAGCTCGTCGTCCTCGCACAGTGCACAGGCGCGCTCGAGCAGGTTCTCGAGCTCGCGCACGTTGCCCGGAAAGGCGTAATGCTGCAGGGCAGCGAGGCCGTCGGCGGCGATGCGGCGCAGCGGGCCGCCTTCGCGCTCGGCGAGGCGGGCGAGGATGTGGGCGGCGAGCTCGGGAATGTCCTCGACCCGCTCGCGCAGCGGCGGTACGCGCAGGGTGATGACGTTGATGCGGAAGTAGAGGTCCTGGCGGAAGCGGTTCTCCGCGACCAGTTGCGCAAGATCGCGGTGCGAGGCCGACAGGATGCGCACATCGACCGCCTCTTCGGCATGGGCGCCGACCGGGCGCACCGCGCGCTCCTGGATCGCGCGCAGCAGCTTGACCTGCATCGCCAGCGGCAGCTCGCCGACCTCGTCGAGGAACAGGGTGCCGCCGCTGGCGGCCTGGAACAGGCCTTCCTTGTCGCTGCTCGCGCCGGTGAACGCGCCCTTGCGATGACCGAAGAACTCGCTCTCCATCAGCTCGGGCGAAATCGCGCCGCAGTTGACCGGCACGAAGGGCCCGCCGGCGCGCGCGCCGAGGCTGTGGATGAGGCGCGCGATCACCTCCTTGCCGGTGCCCGATTCGCCATGGATGAACACCGGTGCCTGATTGCGCGCGAGCTTGTCGATCTGCGCGCGCAGCTGGGTGAACGCCGCCGAGCGCCCGATCAGGCGCCGCCCGCCTTCGCCCTGCTGCGCCGCGGCCGGCTGCGCCGCGGCCGGCTGCGGTTCGAGCTTGAGCGCATGGTGGACGAGTTCGCGCAGGGCCTTGAGCTCGACCGGCTTGGTGACGAAGTCGAAGGCGCCGAGCTTGAGCGCGCGGATCGCGGTGTCCACGCTGGCGAAGGCGGTGATCACCGCCACCGGCAGACCCGGGTGGTGGGCCTGGATGTGCTCGACCAGTTCCAGCCCGTCGCCGTCGGGCAGACGCATGTCGGTGAAGCACAGCCGGTAGCGCCGGCTGTCGAGCAGCGCACGCGCCTCGCTCACCGAACCCGCGGTGTCACAGCCCAGCCCCATGCGCAGCAGCGAGAGCTCGAGCAGTTCGCGGATGTCGGCCTCGTCATCGACCACCAGCACGTCGGTGCCCGCGGGGCGGTTGCGGCGCTCGTTGCCGCTCATGGCCGGCTCCTGCCGCCGAGCACGAAATGCGCGCCGCCCGGATCGTCGGCGCGCAGCTCGAGGGTGGCGTGATTGGCTTCGGCGAGTTCGCGGGCGATGTAGAGCCCGAGGCCGGTGCCCTTGGGGTGAGTGGTGAAGAAGGGTTCGAACAGATGGGCGAGGGTCTTGTCGTCGATGCCGGGGCCGTCGTCCTGTACGTGCAACGCGACCCGCGCGCCCGCGGTCGCCTCCGCCCACACATACACCGCGCCCGGTCCGCCGCTGCAATAGCGGCGCGCATTGGCCAGCAGGTTGTCGAGGATCTGGCGCAGATGGGCGCGATCGAGCGCGAGCGTCAGCGTCGGGTCGATATCGATGCGGAACACCGCGCGCTCGGGCTCGCCGTTGAGCGCCAGCGCATCGACCACCTCGCCGACGAAGACCGCCAGCGGCACCGCCTCGGGCAAGGCCTGTTCGCGGCGGCCGAGCGCGAGCACGTCACGGATCATGCGTTCGATACGGCGCGCGTTGTCGTGGATGATGGTGGCGAGGCGGGCCTGCATCTCGCCGCGCTTCTCGTCCTGAATGAGTTCGGCGGCCTGGGTCACCGCCGACAGCGGGTTGCGGATTTCATGCGCCATGCTCGCGGTCAGGCGGCCGAGCGCAGCGAGCTTGATCTGCTGCATCTGCAACTGGATTTCCTCGAAATCGGTGAGATAGAGCAGGACGTCGCCGGCCTCGGCGTCGCCGTCGGCGGCGGTGCCGGCACCGACCACGCGGCAGCGCAGCAGCCGGCGCGCGGGGCCGAGGCGCATCAATCGGCCGTCGGCGCTGTCGCAGTGCGCCCGGCAGTCGTCGAATGCCGGATCGATCTCCGCCAGCGCCAGGCCTTCCACGCGCTCGAGGCCGAGCAGCGCCGCGGCCTGCGGGTTGGCCTGCAGTGCGACGCCATCGGGGCCGAGCACGATCACCCCGTCGCGCATGTCGTGGATGATGCGCTCATTGACCGCCTGCTGCTTGGCCAGCGCCTCGCCGCGCGCCTCGGCGAGCGAGGCGTTGGCCTTGGCGCGCAGCGCGAGCATGCGTGCCACCAGCGCAATCACGAAAAAGCCGATGCAGACGATGCCGACCTGCAGGAAATCGCCCGGGCCGCCGCCGACCACCGTGCGCCAGGCGTTCTCCGCGAGCACCACCACCGTGGTCAGCGCGGCGAAGAACAGCACCATGCGCCCTTCGGCGACCAGCCCCGAGCCGGCGAGCATGATCATCATCAGCACCGGCATGCCGCTGCGATAGCCGCCGCTCGTCCACATGATCACCGCCAGGGTGAGCACGTCGATCACCGCCTGGATCGACACCACGCGGTCGAACCCGAGGCGGCGGATGACGTCGGGAAAGCCGAGGGCGAGCACCGCGCCCAGATAGGCGAAGGCCGCGGCCAAGAACACCGCGGGGTGATCGCCCCCCAGGCGCAGGTCGCGGCCGAGGACCACGAACAGCCCGGCAACGACCAGGCGGAACAGGTTGAAATAGCGCAGCGACAGCCGGCGCGCGGGATCGATGCCGGCGAACGCGGAGGCGCCCACGCTCAGGGTCATCGCCGTGGCCACATCCGGGCTCACGCTCAACGCTCCCTGCCCGCTTCACCCTCGCGACGGTGCGCCTCGCAGCAGAAGAAGCGCCCGTCCGCGCGCACCCCTTCGCTCTCCGGCACATGCACCCCGCAATGCGCGCAGCTCAGCATGCGCTCGGGCCCCGCGAGCGGCTGCCCGCCACCCGCGCGCTCGTCCGCGGCCTCCTGCGTGCGGC
>JAEWVQ010000206.1 GCA_023459095.1 Pseudomonadota bacterium
GGGTGGAAGCGCGCGCGCCCGTCAGCGGTGGCGAAGCGGTGGTCGGCGAACAAGCGCGCGGTGCCGCCCGCCGCGCCCGGCGCATACGGCCACTGTTGCGGCCCACGGGCATCGAGCACGGCATGCGACAGGCCGCTCATGTCGCAGTCGCGCCCGGCCGACAGCGCGACGTGTTCGGCGAACACCGCAGCCGCGTCGGGCCACTCGAAACCGGCCTCGGTGCGACCGAGACGGCGCGCCAGACGGCGGGCGAAATCGGCGGCGATCGCCCAGTCGGCACGCGCCTCGCCGGGCGCCGGCACCGCGGCGCGCACGCGGCTGACGCGGCGCTCGGAATTGGTCACCGTGCCCGCCTTCTCGCCCCAGCTCGCCGCCGGCAGCAGCAGGTCGGCATGGGCCGCGGTTTCGGTGTCGGCGAACGCTTCCTGGACCACGACGAACTCCGCCGCCTCCAGCGCGGCGCGCACGCTGGCTTGGTCGGGGAGCGACTGCGCCGGATTGGTGCACGCGATCCACACCGCCTTCACCCGCCCCGCGGCAAGCGCCTCGAACAGCTCCACCGCGGCCAGCCCGGGCGCCGCGGGCAGCGCCGGCACGCCCCACAGGGCGGCGAGCTCGGCGCGGTCGGCGGCGCTGGCGGGGTCACGGAGGGCGGGCAGGATCGTCGCCATCGCGCCGACCTCGCGCCCCCCCATGGCGTTGGGCTGGCCGGTGAGCGAGATCGGCCCCGCCCCCGGCCGGCCAATCTGCGCGGTGGCCAGGTGCAGATGGATGAGCGCGGCGTTGTTGGCGACGCCGTGATGCGACTGGTTGAGCCCCTGGCACCACAGCGACAGCGCGGCACGCGCGCCTCCGAAGCGGCGCGCCGCGTCGACGATCTGCGCCGCGGGCACGCCGCAGGCGGCGGCGACCTCGCCCGGCGCGCAGGCGGCAAGCGAAGCGCGCAGGGCATCGAAGCCGCAGGTGTGATCGCGGATGAAGTCATGATCGATCAGGTCTTCGGCGACCAGCACGTGCAGCATCGCGCCGTACAGCAGCACGTCGCTGCCCGGCGCGATCTGCAGGTGAAGATCGGCGAACTCCGCGGTCTCGGTGCGGCGCGGATCGACCACGGTGACGAAGAGCGCCGGATTGGCGCGCTTCGCGTCCTCGATGCGGCGAAACACGATGGGGTGGGCCCACGCCGGATTGGCGCCGGCGATCAGCAGGTGGTCGGCGAGCGCGAGGTCCTCGTAGCAGGTCGGCACGCTGTCGGCGCCGAGCGTGCCCTTGTAGCCGGCGACCGCGCTCGACATGCACAGGCGCGAGTTGGAGTCGATGTTGTTGGTGCCGACCAGGGCGCGTGCGAGCTTGTTGAAGACGTAGTAGTCCTCGGTGAGCAACTGGCCGGAGACGTAGAACGCGACCGCGTCGGGACCGTGGCGGCGGATGATGTCGGCGAAGCGCGCGGCGGCGCTATCGAGGGCCTGCGCCCACGTCACGCGCCGGCGCCCCTGGGCGCGCGCGGCGCGCAGCTCAGGATGAAGGGCGCGCCCTCCGGGCGCAGCGGCCAGATGCAGGGTCGCGCCCTTGGTGCACAGGCGGCCGGCATTCGCCGGGTGCGCGGGGTCGCCGCGCACGCCGGTGATGCGCTGGCGGTCATGCTCGATGATCACGCCGCAGCCGGTGCCGCAGTAGCAGCACACCGAGCGCGTTTCGTCGGCCTTCGCGCCGGGATCGGCGAGCGTCATATTCGGCTCCATGTGTCGACTCCTTCTCTGGCCGCTCAGGCCGCCGGCGCAAGCGCCGATTCGGCGAAGCCCCGGCCGAACATCAGGCGGTCGCGGATCGCACCGAGCGCACGCCCCTCGCGCACGAGCTCGAAAAACCAGGCGCCGTCGGCGGTGTCGCCGACCATCACCGCGCCGGCAAGCCGGTCGTCCTTGACCACCAGCTTCTTGTAGATACCGGCGGCGGGGTCGTGAAGCACGATCTCGTCGCAGTCCTCGCCGCCCATGAACGCGCCCGCGGAGAACACCTCGATGCCGGTGACCTTGAGCCGGGTCGCGGTCACCGAGCCCTGGTAGCGCCCGATGCCGTGGCCGGCGAGATGGTTGGCGCAGACCCGGGCCTGCTCGAACAGCGGCGCCACCAGGCCGTAGGCGGTGCCGCGGTGGCTGACGCACTCGCCCACCGCGTAGATGCGCGGGTCGGTGACGCTCTGCAGGGTGTCGTTGACCACGATGCCGCGTTCGCAATGCAGCCCGGCGGCTTCGGCGAGCGCGCTGTTGGGGCGGACGCCGGCGGCCACGACCACGAGCCCGGCGGGCAACTCGACACCGTCGTCCAGACGCAGCGCGGCGACGCGCCCGTCGGCGCCGGCGACGAAGGCCGCGGTGCGTGCGCGCAGGCGGAACTGCATGCCGCGGGCTTCGAGTGCGGTCTGCAGCAACTCGGCCGCGGCGCGGTCGAGCTGGCGGTCCATGATCCAGCCGCCGAGGTGCACCACGGTCACCGCCATGCCACGCCGCGCCAGACCGTTGGCCGCCTCCAGGCCGAGCAGGCCGGCGCCGACCACCACCGCATGACGGTGCTGCCGCGCCGCGGCGATCATCGCCTCGGTGTCGGCGATGTCGCGGTAGGCGAGCACGCCGGGCAGCTCCGAGCCCGGCACCGGCGGCCTATGGGGGCACGAGCCGGTGGCGAGCAGCAGGCGGTCGTAGGGGGCCTCGATCATCGCCCCGCCTTCACCCGCGGCGCGCACCACACGGCGTGCGCGGTCGATGGCCACGACCGCGCACCCGGCATGGAGGGTGATGCCGTGGGTGCGATACCAGTCGAGATCGTTGAGCATGATCTCGGCCACGCTCATTTCGCCGGCCAGCACCGGCGACAGCAGGATGCGGTTGTAGTTGCCGTGCGGCTCGGCACCGAACACGGTGATGTCGAAGCCCCCGGGTGCCTGTTTCAGCAACTCCTCCAGGGTCTTCACCCCGGCCATGCCGTTGCCGACCATGACGAGTTTCTGCTTGCCCACGGCGCGCTCCTCCCTCAGGCCGCAAGCCCGCCGACGACCGGCTGTCCGGGCACGGCGGCACGGGCGAAGGCGGCGACCGCGCCGACCACGACGATCACCGGCGAGGCCAGCTCGGCGGCGGCCACCGACGCCGGCAGATCGGCCAGGCGCGCCTTGACCTGGCGCTGCGCGGCCAGCGTCCCGGAGGCGATCGCCGCCGCCGGGGTGTCCGGCGCCAGGCCGGCGGCGATCAGCCGGGCGACGATATTGAGCAGGCGGCCCAGGCCCATGTAGATCACCAGAGTGGTGCCGCTGGCGGCGAGCGCCGCCCAGTTCGGCTCGCCGCAGCCGTCGCCGGCGGTACCGGTGACCAAGGTGACGCCGTGGGTGTGGGCGCGATGGGTGACCGGAATGCCGGCGGCCGCGGGCACCGCGATTCCCGCGGTGAGCCCGGGCACCACTTCGGCGGCCAGCCCGGCGGCGGCGAGCGCCTCGACCTCCTCGCCGCCGCGGCCGAACACATGGGGGTCGCCGCCCTTCAGACGGACCACGGTGCACCCGCGCCGCGCATAGCGCACCATCAGGCGGTGGATGAAGTCCTGCGCGGTGTGCGGCCGGCCGGGGGCCTTGCCGCCGCGCTTGCCGACCTTGAGCACACGCGCCTGCGGCCGCACCAAGGCGAGGACCTCGGCCGAGACCAGGTCGTCGGCGAGCACGATCTCGGCCTCTTCGGAGAGGATGCGCGCCGCGCGCAGGGTGAGCAGGTCCGCGGCGCCCGGGCCGGCACCGATCAGGTAGATCCTGGACATGAATGTCTCCTGGCGCGTCAGGCGGCTACGCGCAGCTGCTTCTGGTAGAGGAATTCCATGATCGCCGCGCGGCATTCGCCGAACTGCGGGTCATGGGCGAGCGCCAGGCGGTCGCGCGGGCGTTCGAGTTTCACCTCGAGGATCTCGCCGATGGTCGCCGCCGGGCCGTTGGTGAGCATCACCACGCGGTCGGAGAGCAGCACCGCCTCATCGACGTCGTGGGTCACCATCACCATGGTGGCGCGGGTGGCGGCGAGGATCTTCATCAGCTCGTCCTGCAGGTTGGCGCGGGTGAGCGCGTCGAGCGCGCCGAAGGGCTCATCCATCAGCAGGATGCGCGGCTGCATGGAGAGCGCGCGGGCGATGCCGACGCGCTGCTTCATGCCGCCGGAGATTTCGTGCGGGTACTTGTTCTCGGCGTGGGTGAGGCCGACCAGCGCCAGCGCGTCGTGGGTACGCTGCTTGAGTTTGGCCTTGCTTTCCTTGGCCGAAAACACGCGCTCGACCGCCAGATGGACGTTGTCGAAGCAGCTCAGCCACGGCAGCAGCGAGTGGTTCTGGAACACCACCGCGCGCTCCGGCCCGGGGCCGGCGATCTCGCGCCCGTCGCACAGCATCACCCCGGAGGTCGGGCGGGTGAGCCCGGCGATGAGGTTGAGCAGGGTCGATTTGCCGCAGCCGGAGTGGCCGATCAGGCTGATGCTCTCGCCCTCGAAGATGTCGAGGTGGATGTCGCGCAGCGCGGTGAAGGTGCTCTTCTTGCGTTTTTGCGTGATCTCGAAGGTCTGGCCGACGTTCTCGATCTGGACGATTTTCTTGTGCATGATCGTGACTCCTTAGCGGCTCTCGTAGCTGAAGCGGCGTGCGATCAGCATCAGTATCTGTTCGAGGATCAGGCCGACCGTGCCGATCACGAAGATGGCGATGATGATGTGCTCGACCTTGAGGTTGTTCCACTCGTCCCACACCCAGAACCCGATGCCGACGCCGCCGGTGAGCATTTCCGCGGCGACGATCACCAGCCAGGCGGTGCCGATGGACAGGCGGATGCCGGTGAGCATGTAGGGCAGCACCGCCGGGAACAGGATCTTGGTGAACACCTTCCATTCGGAGAGGTTCAGTACGCGGGCGACGTTGAGGTAGTCCTGCGGAATGCGGGTGACGCCCTGGGCGGTGTTCATGATCATCGGCCAGATCGAGCAGATGAAGATGGTCCAGGTCGCGGCCGGGTCGGCGCGCTGGAACACGAGCAGGCCGATCGGCAGCCAGGCCAGCGGCGACACCGGGCGCAGCAGGCTGATGAGGGGGTTCATCATCTGCGCCAGCACCGCGAAGCGCCCCAGCATGAAGCCGGCCGGAATGCCCACCAGCGCGGCGATGCCGAAGCCGATGGCGACGCGCTCGAGCGAGGCCAGCACGTTCCAGCCGATGCCCTGGTCGTTGGGGCCTTCGCGGTAGAAGGGGTCGGAGAACAGGGCCACCGCCGCCTCCCAGGTCTTGCCCGGGCCCGGCATGCCGCCGCCGTTGAGGGTGGCGAGGTGCCACAGGCCGATCAGCAGGGCGAGGCCGAAGAGCGGCGGCAGCACGACCCGCGCCACGCCCCTGAGGCCGTCCCCGAGACGCCCGGATGCCGGCTCGGCGCTCGCCGCAGGCCGGGTCTTTGCCGTCTCGGCCTGCGCCGCGCTGGCCTTTGCCGGCGCCGCCGCGCCCCCTTCTGCGTGCACCGGCCCGCCGCCGCACACGACCATGGGCGCCACGCCGCTGCACGCTACGCCGTCGAGTCCATCCTTGATCACTGCGGTATTCATCATGCGCTCCCCACCCTCAGGCCTTGACCTTGAATGCCCCGGCGTACTTCGCCGGCTCGCTGCCGTCCCACACCGTGCCGTCGATCAGCTTCGAACTGCGCATCTCGCCCTTGGGCAGGGCCACGCCGGCGGCGGTGGCGGCCTGCTTGTAGAGGTCGATGCGGTTGATCGCCTTCGCCACCGCCAGGTAGTCGGGATCGCGGTCGATCAGGCCCCAGCGCCGATGCTGGGTCAGGAACCACATGCCGTCCGACAGCCAGGGGAAGGTCACCGCGCCGTCGTTGAAGAAGCGCATTGCATGGGCGTCGTCCCAGGTCCGCCCCAGGCCGTTTTCGTAGCGCCCCAGCATGCGGCCGAGAATCACGTCCATGTCGGTGTTTACGTAGGAGCGTGCGGCAATGGTTTCGGCGGTGGTGCGGCGGTTGGCCTGCGAGGCATCGATCCAGCGCGATGCCTCGAGCACCGCCGCGGTCAGCGCACGCGCGCTGTTCGGGTGCTTCGCCACCCAGTCGGCGGTGGTGCCGAGCACCTTCTCGGGGTGATCGGTCCAGATCTCCTGGGTGGTCACCGCGGTGAAGCCGACCTTGTCGATGATCGCGCGCTGGTTCCACGGCTCGCCGACACAGAAACCGTGCATGTTGCCGACGCGCGCGTTGGCGACCATCTGCGGCGGCGGCACGACGATGGCTTTGACGTCCTGGAACGGGTGGATGTCATGCGCCGCCAGCCAGTAGTACAGCCACATCGCATGGGTGCCGGTGGGGAAGGTCTGGGCGAAGGTGTAGGTGCCGGGTGCGCTGGCGGCGACCACCTTCTTCAGCCCGGCGCCGTCGCTGGCGCCCTTGTCCTTCATCTGCGCGGCGAGGGTGATCGCCTGGCCGTTGTTGTTGAGGGTCATCAGCACCGCCATGTCCTTCTTCGGCCCACCGATGCCCAGATGCACGCCGTACACCAGCCCGTAGAGCACGTGCGCGGCATCGAGCTCGCCCGACACCAGCTTGTCGCGCACCGCCGCCCAACTCGCCTCCTTGCTGGGCACGATCTTGATCCCGTACTTGGCGTCGAACTTCTGCGTTGCCGCCATCACCACCGAGGCGCAATCGGTCAGCGGAATGAAGCCGACGCGGATCTCCGTCTTCTCCGGGGCATCGGAACCGGCGGCCCAGGCGCCGCCCGGAAACAGGCCGGCCAGCAGGGAAGCCGTTCCGACCGCGGCGCCGGCCTTGAGGAAGCCACGGCGGGACAGTTCGGGGGTCGTGGTGCTCGGTTTGCTCATGTTGCACTCCTTGCGTGATCCAGAAACGAAAAAGGCGTCCATCTCCTCACCGCCTCGTCGCGGGGGAAATGGACGCCGTTGTCCAGTGTTCGGTCAGGTCATCGAACGCCGAACCGCCGTTGGTTCAGCCTTGCCGAAAGCTAAGCATCGAGCGTGCCAGACATCCACTCTCCTGAAGGCATCACGGATTGCGCGGTGCGCGCGTGCAGCACGGTGGCAGGCGGCGGCGGGCGATGCACTGCTGCAGTGCAACAGGCGTCCGCCCCGCACAATGGCGGTGCAGCCTAGCCCTGTCCGCCCCCGCCGCGCAGCACCTCGGCCAGACTCAGTGTGGCCTCGGCGACCTCGACGAGGCGGCGGTTCTGGTTCATCGCGGTCTGCCGCAGCAGGCGATAGGCCTCCTCCTCGCTGAGGCCGCGGCTGGCCATCAGCAAGCCCTTGGCACGCTCGACCACCTTGCGTTCGTTGAGCGCCGCGCGCGCAGCCTGCAGTTCGTCGCCCATGGCCTGCAGGCGCTGGGCCTGGGTCTGCATCAGGTCGAGCACCGAGCGCCCCAGCGGCGACCCGAGGCCGTCGCCGCCCGGCGCGGCCAGCCCGCCCCCGGCGGGGTCGAGCAGCACCGCCATCGCGGTTGCCGGCAGGCTGCCGGGCACCGCCACGGTCTCGAAGATGCGCTTGTGGTCGCACAGATCGGCGCGCGCCGCCGCCAGCTTCGCCTCGCACAGT
>JAEWVQ010000207.1 GCA_023459095.1 Pseudomonadota bacterium
CCTTCCGTTCAAATCATTGTGCCGCCGACTCGAACCGAAGCGCTTTCCCGCTTCCTCTTCACCGCCGCCCAAACCGCTGCAGCGCTGAAGAGGTGCGCATTATAGACAAACAATCACGAAGGTCAAGCTTTTTTAAACTTCTTTTGTCTTCGTCTCTCGGCTGTCGAACCCACCATGTGATTCATTCACGCCATGACGCTGCAAAGCCCAGCTCACATGCCCCCTCACCATCCGGGATTCATGCTGGCTCCGCGCACGAAGCGCCGCGACCACATCATCGCTCGTTGGTGCATTACCCAAGGCCACGGCAATATTCCTCAGCCAGCGTTCATGACCAATCCGACGGATCGCGCTTCCTGCGGTCCGCTCCAGGAATTCGGCTTCGGTCCACGCGAACAGCTCACACAAACCGGCACCATCGAGCCGATGCCGCACCGCAAAATCCGCCTCGACCGACTGACGAGCGAACCTATTCCAGGGGCACACGAGCTGACAGTCATCACAGCCATAGATGCGATTGCCGATCGCCGCCCTGAACTCCAAAGGAATATCGCCCGCCAGCTCGATGGTCAAATATGAGATGCAGCGTCGCGCATCCAGTTGGTAAGGCGCTACGATCGCCCCGGTCGGGCAAGCCGCGGCGCAAGCCGTACAGGTGCCGCAATGCGGCACCACCGGCGAATCCACCGGCAGCGGGAGATCAGTGAAGAGTTCGCCAAGAAAGAAGTAGGACCCCGCCGAGCGATCGAGCAGGAGAGTGTGCTTCCCCCGCCAACCCAGGCCCGAGCGAGCAGCCAGTTCGACCTCCATCACCGGAGCGGAGTCGACGAACACGCGGTGGCCATGCGGTGCTTCTGCACCGATGCGGTCGGCGAGTTGCTGGAGGCGTGCGCGCAAAACCTTGTGATAATCCCGGCCGAGCGCATAGCGTGACACGTAGCCGCGCCCACCATCGGCAAGCACAGCTTCCGCCCGCTCCGCATCCGGCCAGTAGTTCATGCGGACCGAGATGACCCGGACCGTACCCGGCACCAACTCCGCAGGACGCGCACGCTTCATGCCGTGCCGCGCCATATAATCCATCTCGCCGTGAAAGCCGGCAGCGAGCCATCGGGCAAGGCCGTCTTCGGCGTCGCCTAGATCGATACCGGCGATAGCGACCGCGGCAAAACCGAGTTCGCGCCCCCAGGCGCGTACCTGCGCTGCGAGCTCGACCATGTCACGGCCGCCATGACCACCCGATGAGCATTGTTGATGATTACCGTTCTTCACGCCGACCATGATAACGAGCCCGGGATCGCTCTGCATTTGCAGGATGAGGCCGCCACTCTGCAACTCGGCGCTCTTTTCGGCGCAGCGCTGAGCCCCGGCCTGCACCTATGGCTGGAAGGGGATCTCGGTAGCGGCAAAACCACGTTCACACGTGGCCTGCTGCACGCACTCGGCCACACCGGCAAGGTGAAGAGCCCCACATACACCTTGATTGAACCTTACGTCGTTTCTAGATTAGACTTATATCACTTTGATTTTTATCGCCTGAATTCGCCAGACGAGTATCTTGATGCGGGGCTTGACGAGTATTTTTCCGGTTCCGGCGTATGCGTGGTGGAATGGCCAGAAAAGGCCCTCCCCCATCTCGCGGCGCCCGATGTCGTCCTTCGGCTGCGCATCGACGGCGAAGGCCGCCATGCCCTCATCGCCGCACGGACAGAAAAGGGACAGGCATGCGTGACGACTCTCGCCAGTGCGCTCCAGGCCCGGCAAACCTGAATCGGCGCCAACTGCTCAAGTTCGCAGGCGCCTCGCTTGCCCTGCTGATCAGCCCGGTCGGCCACGCCGCAACCAGCCTGCTCGCCGTACGCGTGTGGCCTGCCGAGGAATACACGCGCATCACTCTCGAGGGTTCTGCCGAACTCCGCTTCACCCATCTGCTGGTGAAAGACCCTGAACGGCTCGTGGTCGACCTGGAGGGCGTGGAGCTCAACAGCGTCCTCCAGACCCTGCCGTCCAAGGTTCTCGACACCGACCCCTACATCCGCCTGATTCGGGCCGGGCAGAACCGTCCAGGCGTCGTGCGCGTCGTCATCGAACTCAAGGCGGAAATCAACCCACAGGTCTTCACTCTGACCCCGGTCGGCAACTATGGCCATCGGCTGGTGCTCGACCTCTATCCGACAACACCGGTCGACCCGCTGCTCGCACTCATCCAGAAGCCTTCGCCGATGGACGCCGCAGCCGGCGACAGCGGCCCGGGCACGCAAACGGCCGCGAACCCCGAGCCCCGCCCCGAGCGCCCTGCTCAAGGAGAGCGGCGCCCGGAGCCGCAGGTCAATCGGCTGTTCACGGTAGTCCTCGACGCCGGCCACGGCGGCGAAGACCCGGGCGCAGTCGGCCGTCGCGGCAGCTATGAGAAGAACGTCACACTGAACATCGCCAAGCGCCTCAAGCGCAAGATCGATGCGCAGCCGAACATGCGTGCCGTGCTCACCCGCGACGGCGACTACTTCGTGCCGCTGGCACAGCGAGTGACCCGCGCCCGCCGCGTCCAGGCCGACCTTTTCGTCTCGATCCACGCCGACGCTTTCATCCGTCCGGAGGCGCGCGGCAGTTCGGTGTTTGTACTCTCCGAACGCGGCGCCTCGAGTTCGGCCGCGCGCTGGCTGGCACAGAAGGAGAACGACGCCGATCTCATCGGCGGCGTCAATCTGGCCAAGCAAGATGGCCACCTCGCCCGCACCCTGCTCGACCTGTCGCAGACCGCCACCATCAACGACAGCCTGAAGCTGGGCAAGGCGGTGCTCTCCGAACTCGGCGACATCAACACTTTGCACAAGGCGCAGGTCGAACAGGCCGGCTTCGCGGTGCTGAAGGCGCCGGACATCCCGTCCATCCTGGTCGAGACCGCCTTCATCAGCAATCCGGAAGAAGAGGCGCGGCTCAACGACAACGCCTATCAGGAAAAAATGGCCGACGCCATCCTGCGCGGCATTCGCCGCTATTTCGACGACAACCCGCCCACCCCGCGGGCGCGCGTCGCACGGCTGGACTGAGCCAGGGCTGCGCTTTGCCGCTATAATTGCCGCTTTTTTCAGGCGGTCATGCAGGTTTTACGCGGGATTCCCGACCAGGCCGACCAGTCCGCCGTGCTCACCATCGGCAACTTCGATGGGGTGCATCGCGGCCATCAGGCTTTGCTCAAGCTGCTCACCGACAAGGCGCACGCCCTCGGACTGCCCGCTGTCGTCCTGACCTTCGAGCCCCATCCGCGGGAGTACTTCTCGCCCGCCGACGCCCCTGCCCGCCTCGCCTCGCTGCGCGAGAAGCTGCTCCTGCTCAGCGCCTGCGGTGTCGATCGCACCCACATCTGCCGCTTCGACGCCCGCTTCGCCGCGCTTTCGGCGGAAGACTTCATCGACCGCATCCTGGTCCGCGGCCTGGCCACGCGCCATCTGTACATCGGCGACGACTTCCGCTTCGGCGCGCGGCGCCAGGGCGACTTCGCGATGCTGCAGAACGCCGGCGAGCGCCACGGCTTCACCCTCGAATCGATGGAAACGCTCGACGTGGGCGGCGAGCGCGCCTCGAGCTCCGCGGTGCGCGCCGCGCTCGCCACCGGCGACCTCGATCGCGCCGCCGGCCTGCTCGGCCGCCCGTACAGCATTGCCGGCCGCGTCGTCCATGGCGACAAAATCGGCCGCCGGCTCGGCTTCCCGACCGCCAACGTGCACATGCGCCACCGCCGCCCGGCGCTGAGCGGAGTGTTCGCGGTCCGCGTCGAAGGGCTCACCGACCACGCCGTGGGCGGCGTGGCCAACGTCGGCATCCGTCCCACGGCAACCGACGCCGCGCGCCCCCGCCTCGAAGTCCATCTGTTCGACTGGAAGCGCGACTGCTACGGCGCACACCTGCGCGTGCATTTCCTGCACAAGCTTCGCGACGAGCGCAAGTTCGACTCGCTCGACGCCCTCACCGCCCAGATCACCCGCGACGCCGATGCCGCCCGCGCCTGGCTCGCCCACAATCCGAATCGACTGCAAGGCTAACCTGGACCACTTCCATGGCTGACTACCGCAAGACGCTGAACCTGCCCGACACCGCCTTCCCGATGCGCGGCGACCTGCCCAAGCGCGAACCGGGCTGGATTGCCGACTGGCAGCAGAAGAAGCTCTATCAGCGCATCCGCAAGGCCGCTGCCGGCCGCCCCAAGTTCGTGCTGCACGACGGCCCGCCCTACGCCAACGGCAACCTCCACCTCGGCCACGCGCTGAACAAGATCCTCAAGGACATCATCGTGCGCTCGAAGACCCTCGCCGGTTTCGATGCGCCCTATGTACCGGGGTGGGACTGTCACGGCCTGCCGATCGAACACAAGGTTGAGGTCACCCACGGCAAGAATCTACCGGCCGACAAGGTGCGCGAGCTGTGTCGCACCTATGCCGCCGAACAGGTCGAGATCCAGAAGAAGGAGTTCATCCGCCTCGGCGTGCTCGGCGACTGGGACAACCCTTACCTGACCATGAACTTCGCCAACGAAGCCGGCGAAGTCCGCGCACTCACCGAGATGGTCAAGGCCGGCTACGTGTTCAAGGGTCTCAAGCCGGTGAACTGGTGCTTCGACTGCGGCTCGGCGCTGGCCGAAGCCGAAGTCGAGTACGCCGACAAGCAGTCGCCGACCATCGACGTCGCCTTCCCGGTGTCGGACGCGCACGCCGGCAAGCTCGCCGCCGCCTTCGGTCTGGCACAGCTGGACAAGCCCGCGGCCGCAGTGATCTGGACCACCACGCCGTGGACCATTCCCGCCAACCAGGCGCTCAATGCCCACCCCGAGTTCGACTACGCGCTGGTCGATGTCGGCCCCCGCCTGCTCGTGCTTGCCGGCGAACTCGTCGAGTCCGCGCTGCAGCGCTACCAGGCCGACGGCACCGTGATCGCCACCGCCAAGGGCGCGGCACTCGAGCGCATCGAGTTCTGCCACCCGCTCTACGACCGCGTCTCGCCGGTCTATCTCGCCGACTACGTGGGCATCGACGCCGGCACCGGCATCGTGCATTCGGCGCCGGCGCACGGCGTGGACGACTTCAACTCGTGGCGTGCCTACGGTCGCAGCAACGAGGACATCCTGTCGCTGGTGATGGGTGGCGGCGAGTACGTGCCCGACCTGCCCTTCTTCGGCGGTCTCAACATCTGGAAGGCCAACCCCGCGATCGTCGACAAGCTCGCCGAAGTCGGTGCGCTGCTGTCGCACGGCAAGATCACCCACAGCTACATGCACTGCTGGCGCCACAAGACCCCGCTGGTCTATCGCGCCACTGCGCAGTGGTTCGTCGGCATGGACAAGCCGGTGGCCGATGGCTCCACGCTGCGCGAGCGCGCGCTGCGCGGCGTCGAGGCCACCAAGTTCTATCCGGCGTGGGGGCAGGCGCGGCTGCACGCGATGATCGCCAACCGGCCCGACTGGTGCATCTCGCGCCAGCGCAACTGGGGTGTGCCGATCCCCTTCTTTCTGCACAAGGAAACCGGCGAGCTGCATCCGCGCACCGTCGAGCTGATGGAAGAAGTGGCCCAGCGCATCGAACGAGAAGGCATCGAGGCCTGGTTCAAGCTCGACGCCGCCGAACTGCTCGGCAGCGAAGCCGCGCACTACGACAAGATCAGCGACACCCTCGACGTCTGGTTCGACTCCGGCACCACCCACAAGCACGTGCTGCGCGGCTCGCACAACGACGGCCACGCCGAGGGGCCGCGTGCCGACCTCTACCTGGAAGGCTCCGACCAGCACCGCGGCTGGTTTCACTCTTCGCTGCTCACCGGCTGCGCGATCGACGGCCACCCGCCTTACAGAGGCCTGCTGACCCATGGCTTCACCGTGGACCAGCAGGGCCGCAAGATGTCCAAGTCGCTCGGCAACACCATCCTGCCGCAGGAGGTGTCGGAGAAAATGGGCGCCGAAATCCTGCGCCTGTGGGTGGCCTCCACCGACTACTCCGGCGAGCTGTCGATCAGCAAGGAGATCCTCGACCGCGTGGTCGAGGTCTATCGCCGGGTGCGCAATACGCTGCGCTTCCTGCTCGCCAACATCGCCGACTTCGACATTGCGAAAGATGCCGTGCCGCTCGAGCAATGGCCTGACCTCGACCGCTACGCGCTTGCCTTCACCCGCCAGCTCGCGCAGCAGGCCGAAGCCGACTACGCGAAGATGGAGTTCCACCGCATCGTTCAGGCCCTGCAGGTGTTCTGTGCGGAGGATCTCGGCGCCTTCTACCTCGACATTCTCAAGGACCGCCTCTACACCACCGCCGCCGGCAGCCCGGCAAGGCGTGCGGCGCAGACCGCGCTGTGGCACATCACGCAGACGCTGGTGAAGTTGATGGCGCCGATCCTGTCGTTCACCGCCGAAGAGGCGTGGGCCGTGCTCAACCCGGTGCACGCCGGCGGGGAGCCCGACAGCGTCATGCTGCACACCTTCCACGCCCTGCCCGCCCAGGAAGGCGAGGCCGGCCTGATCGCGCGCTGGGAAATCATCCGCGCGGTACGTGCCGAAGGGCTGAAGGTCATCGAGGCGCTGCGTACCGAAGGCAAGGTCGGCGCCTCGCTGCAGGCCGAACTCGAACTGCGCCTGAGCGCCGACAAGTTCGCCGCGATGGCGAGCCTGGGCGCGGACCTGCGCTTCGTCACGATGACCTCGGCGGCAACCCTCGCCGAAGCCGCCAGCGCGGACGAGGAGCGCATCGTCGCAACCCCGAGTGCGGCGCAGAAATGCGAACGCTGCTGGCACTACGTCGAATCGGTCGGCCACCACGCCGAGCACCCGACGCTGTGCGGGCGCTGCGTGAGCAACCTGTTCGGCGCCGGCGAGATCCGCACGCATGCCTGAGCGCGGCACGCCCCGCCCCGCCTGGCGCGCGATGGCCCCGTGGCTGGCGCTGGCCGCGCTGGTCGCGGTGCTCGACCAGCTCACCAAGCAACTCGTGCTGGCCAATCTGTTTCGCGGCGAAGTGATACCGATGACGGGCTTCTTCGATCTCGTGCTGGTCTACAACCCCGGCGCCGCGTTCAGCTTCCTCGCCGAACATTCGGGCTGGCAGCGCTGGTTCTTCACCGGACTGGCGGTGGTGATCTGCGGCTGGCTGCTGGCCTTGATGCACCGCCATCGCCACGAGCGCCTGCTGCCGGCCTCGTTTGCGCTGATCATCGGCGGCGCGGTCGGCAACGTCATCGACCGCCTGGCGCACGGTGCCGTGGTCGACTTCCTTTATTTCCACGTCGGCCGCTACGGCTGGCCGGCGTTCAACCTCGCCGATTCGGCGATCACCGTCGGCGTCATCCTGATGCTGTGGGCCGAGCTGCGCGCCGCCCGCAAGGCCAAGGCGGCGCCGAGCCCGGAGAATCCATCGTGAGCACCCTCGTCGCCGCCGACAGCCTCGTCACCCTGCACTACCGCATCACCCTGACCAACGGCCAGCCGCTGATCAGCACCTTCGACGCCACCCCCGCCACGCTGCAAATGGGCGCGGGCGAAATGCTGCCCGCCATGGAGCAGCTCATCGTCGGCCTCGAAGTGGGCAGCAACCACAGCTTCGAGCTCGAACCCGAGAACGCCTTCGGCCCGCACCGCGCCGAACTCGTCGAGCGCGTCAAGCGCGAACACATGCCTGCCGAGCCCATCGAAGCGATGAGCATCATGGAATTCACCGCGCCCGACGGCTCGCGCTACTCCGGACTGGTACGCGAGATCGACGAGCAGTCGGCGCTGATCGACTTCAACCACCCGCTTGCCGGCAAGCAGATCCGCTTCGAGGTCAGCATCATCGGCATCTCGTGACGCCGCGCCGCCCCCAGAGAGAACACATGAACGAGACCAACGACAGCGAAATCCTCCTCGCCACCCCGCGCGGTTTCTGTGCCGGCGTGGAGCGCGCGATCGAGATCGTCGAGCGCGCCCTGCAGCGCTTCGGCGCACCGATCTACGTCCGCCACGAAGTGGTACACAACAAGTTCGTGGTCGACGACCTGCGCGCCAAGGGCGCGATCTTCGTCGAGGAGTTGGACGAGGTGCCCGCCGGCAACACGGTGATCTTCAGCGCCCACGGCGTCTCGCTGGAAGTGCGCGCCGAAGCCGAACGCCGCGGCCTGCGCGTGTTCGACGCCACCTGCCCGCTGGTCACCAAGGTGCACCTGGAAGTCGCACGCATGCGCGACCAAGGCCGCGAGTTGGTGATGATCGGCCACAAGGGCCACCCCGAGGTCGAAGGCACGATGGGCCAGGTACGCGACGGCATCCATCTGGTGGAGACCGCCGCCGACGTCGCCGCGCTGCAGGTCGCCGATCCCGACAAGCTCGCCTACGTGACGCAGACCACTTTGTCGGTGGACGACGCCGCCGCCATCGTCAGCGCGCTGCGCGAGCGCTTCCCCGACATCGTCGGACCGAAGAAGGACGACATCTGCTACGCGACGCAGAACCGCCAGGACGCGGTGAAGTTCATGACCCCGCACGCCGACGTGGTGTTCGTGGTCGGCTCGAAGAACAGCTCCAACTCCAACCGCCTGCGCGAGGTCGCCGAACTGCGCGGCGTGCCGGCCTATCTGGTGGACAACGCCGCGGGCATCGATCCGGCCTGGGTCGAAGGCAAGCGCCGCATCGGCGTCACCGCCGGGGCGTCGGCGCCGGAAGTGCTGGTGACGGAGGTGATCGAACGCCTCAAGGCGCTCAGCGGCGGATCGGTGCGCAATCTGGACGGCGTGCCGGAGAAGGTGACCTTCCCGCTGCCGAAGGAGTTGCAGGAGGGGCGCTGAGGGGGTGGCGCTGAGACAAGCGCGGCCTGTCGCCTTCCGTTGCGACAAACGCGGCGTACGGGAGGTTTGCGCCGCGGGCTGCGGAACTCACTCGCTGCGCTCGCTCGGACAGTCCTCGCCCGCTCTGCAAACCTCCCGCTCACCGCTCTAACGCAGCAGGTTCTCAACGCCAGAAAAGCAGAAAGGCCCCGTTGGGGCCTTTCGCATTTACCGTTTTTGCTCCAGATACCCGCCCCCCAAGCGACGTGCAGGGTACTTGTGGAGGTGGCGAGGACTGTCCGAGCCCGCAGGGCGAGTTCCGCAGCCGCACGGGACAAATACCCCGTGCGGCGCGGATCGAAAGCGCGCGCAAGTCGCAGCGCACACCCTCGATCAGACCTCAGATATGCGGCTCCATGATCCGCCGGTAGAACTCATGGAAATGCTGCATGCCGTCCTCGTAGGGCGACTGGTAGGGGCCAACCTCGTTGCGCCCTTCCTTGAGCAGCGCGAGGCGCCCGCGGTCCATGCGCTCGCCGATGTCGTCGTCCTCGATCGCGGTTTCCATGTAGGCCGCCTGCTCGGCCTCGACGAACTCGCGCTCGAACTCGACGATGTCTTCCGGATAATAGAACTCGACCACGTTGGTGGTCTTGTTGATGTCGGTCGGGATCAGCGTGCTGACCACCAGCACGTGTGGATACCACTCCACCATGATGTTGGGGTAGTAAGTGAGCCAGATCGCGCCGTGCGCCGGTTTCTTCTCGCCGTAGTACTCCTGCACCGCCTTGTGCCACTTGGCGTAGGCGGCGGAACCCGGCTTGGCGAGCGAAGTG
Source organism: Pseudomonadota bacterium (assembly GCA_023459095.1). GTDB lineage: Bacteria > Pseudomonadota > Gammaproteobacteria > Burkholderiales > Rhodocyclaceae > JAEWVQ01. Next base: position 9,612 of record JAEWVQ010000207.1, read on the forward strand.
ATGCCCACGCGCTGCACCGAGTACCACTCGTCGAACTGCCAGGTGAGGTCGTCGCAGGTCACGAAGTTGCCCAGCCCCGGGTGATAGGGCACGACGTGGTAGTCCTCCAGATAGACCTCGATGAAGGTCTTCCAGTTGTAGTTGCACTCGTGGATTTCCACGCGGTCGAGCTTGAAGCCGGAGAAATCGAGTTCGGACGCCACCTCCATGCCCGCAAGGTCGGCATTGGCCGAGCGCGGTCCCTTGAACAGCAGGCCGTGCCAGTTCTCCAGCGCGTCACGCTTGAGATTGAGACAGGGATTGTCGGCAAAGTGCGGCGCGCCGAGCAGGCTGCCCTGCTGGTCGTAGGTCCAGCGGTGGATCGGGCACACGATGTGCTCGGTCGAGCCCGCACCCTGCAGCATGATCGCCTGGCGGTGACGGCAGACGTTCGACAGCTGGTGCACGCCGGCACCGGTGCGGAACAGCAGCTTGGAATGGTCGAGCCACTCGAGCGAGCGATAGTTGCCGACCTCCGGTACCATCAGCTCATGGCCGACGTACCCCGGACCGGCATCGAAGAGGAGTTTCTTCTCCAGTTCGAAGACCTTCTCGTCGAAGTACCACGACACCGGCAGTTGAGACACCGCCGGCGCCAGCCGAGCCGTGGAAGAGATGTCGGACATCCCCGAACCCCCTTTGCGTGACCGGAACCCCGGAAAAATAAACAGGCTAGTTTAAGCCAGCCCACGTTTGACCGCTAGACGCGCGATCGGTTATTTTTCCCCCTTTACCGCGCCCCCAACCATCCATGCCCAAGCCGGCGTCCGCCCCGAAGTCCTTCGAAGCCGCAGTCTCCGAACTCGAATCCATCGTTCAGCACATGGAGGCGGGCAGCCTGCCGCTGGAGGACGCGCTCGAACGCTATCAACGCGGCATGAACCTGCTGAAGTACTGCCAGGAAACCCTGGCCGGTGCCGAACAGCGCATCCGCATCCTCGAAGGCGGCGCCCTCACCGACCTGCCGGCCGACGGCGAAGCGGGCTCCCGATGAGCCCGAACGCGTGAATTCAAGCGCGTGCTTTCAACCGCATGAGTCCGACCCCATGAGTTCGCTCCCCTTCGCCGGCTGGATGACCGCCATCCAGCAGCGCACCGAAACCGCCCTCGCCGCCGCGCTGCCCGCCGCCGACCTCGCCCCCGCCCGTCTGCACGCGGCCATGCGCTATGCCGTGCTCGGTGGCGGCAAGCGCGTCCGGCCGCTCCTCGTCCATGCCGCGGGCGAACTCGTCGGCGCCGCCCCCGAACGTCTCGACCATGCCGCCTGTGCGGTCGAACTGATCCACGCCTATTCGCTGGTGCACGACGACATGCCGTGCATGGACGACGACGTCCTGCGCCGCGGCAAACCCACCGTGCACGTCGAGTACGACGAAGCCACCGCGCTTCTCGTCGGCGATGCGTTGCAGACGCTCGCCTTCCAGGTCCTCGTCGACAACATCGTCGCCGACGGCGCCGCGACACAGCTGCGCATGGTCGGCCTCCTCGCCGGCGCCTCCGGTTCGCGCGGCATGGCCGGCGGCCAGGCCATCGACCTCGCCGCGGTCGGCCAGCGCCTGACCCGCGCCGAACTCGAGTTCATGCACGTGCACAAGACCGGCGCGCTGATCCGCGCCGCCGTGCTGCTCGGCGCCCACGCCGGCACCGCCCCGGCAGACGAGGAGCTCGAACGCCTAGATCATTACGCCAAGCTGGTAGGTCTGCTGTTCCAGGTCGTCGACGACATTCTCGACGCCGAGGCCGACACCGCCACGCTCGGCAAGACCGCCGGCAAGGACGCCGATCACGACAAGCCGACCTACGTCAGCCTGCTCGGCCTCGCCGATGCGCGACGCCTCGCGCACGACATGCTCGCCGACGCCCACGCCGCGCTCACACCGCTGGGCGAGCGCGCCGGGCGCCTGCGCGCACTCGCCGACTACATCGTCCATCGGCGGTTCTGAACCGCGCCGCGTCTTGCGCGCCCACCCGTCCTTCCATCATTCGCCGGACCGCCGCCCCATGTCCCAGTACCCTCGCCTGGAACGCATCGGAACCCCCGCCGATCTCCGCACCCTCGACCGCCGCGAGCTCGCGCCGCTGGCCGACGAACTGCGCGCCTTCCTGATCGAGTCGGTCTCGAAGACCGGCGGCCACCTGTCGTCCAACCTCGGCACCGTCGAGCTGACGATCGCGCTGCACTACGTGTTCAACACCCCGGACGACCGCATCGTGTGGGACGTCGGCCATCAGACCTATGGCCACAAGGTGCTCACCGGGCGCCGCGAGGCGATGGCCGGCCTCCGCCACTGGGGCGGCATCTCGGGCTTTCCGCGGCGCTGTGAGAGCGAGTACGACACCTTCGGCACGGCGCACTCGTCGACCTCGATCTCGGCCGCGCTGGGCATGGCCACGGCCGCCCGCGACCTCGGCGTCGAGCGGCGCGCGATCGCGGTGATCGGCGACGGCGCGATGTCGGCGGGGATGGCCTTCGAGGCGCTGAACAACGCCGGCGACATGGACGACACCAACCTCCTGGTGATCCTCAACGACAACGAGATGTCGATTTCGCCGCCGGTCGGCGCGCTCACCAAGATCCTCGCGCGGCTGATGTCGGGCACCACCTACAACGCCGCGCGCCGCGTCGGCGAGAAGGTGCTCGGCACCATGCCGCCCGTGGCCGAGCTCGCGCGCAAGGTCGAGGAATACGCCAAGGGCATGATCACGCCGGGCACCCTGTTCGAGGAGTTCGGCTTTCGCTACTACGGCCCGATCGACGGCCATGACCTCGACACCCTGATCCCGACGCTGCAGAACCTGCGCCGCCTCAAGGGCCCGCAGTTCCTCCACGTGATGACGAAGAAAGGCCACGGCTACAAGCTCGCCGAGGCCGACCCCATCCTGTATCACGGCGTCTCCAAGTTCGACCACACCGCCGGCATCCAGAGCGGCAAGGGCGGCGGCAAGCCGACCTACACCCAGGTCTTCGGCGACTGGCTGTGCGACATCGCCGCCGCCGACCGGCGCATCGTCGGCATCACCCCGGCGATGCGCGAGGGCTCCGGTCTGGTGCGCTTTGCCCAGGAGTTCCCCGACCGCTATCACGACGTCGGCATCGCCGAACAGCACGCGGTGACCTTCGCCGCCGGCCTCGCCTGTGAAGGCCTGAAGCCGGTGGTGGCGATCTACTCGACCTTCCTGCAGCGCGCCTACGACCAGTTGATCCACGACGTCGCGCTGCAGAACCTGCCGGTGGTGTTCGCGATCGATCGCGGCGGCCTGGTCGGCGCCGACGGCGCCACCCATCACGGCGCCTTCGACCTGTCGTTCATGCTGTGCGTGCCGAACATGCTGATCATGACGCCAGCGGACGAGAACGAGTGCCGTCAGATGCTGTACACGGCGGTCTGCCACGACGGCCCGAGCGCGGTGCGCTACCCGCGCGGCAGCGGCCCCGGCGTGACGCCGGTCAAGGAGATGAGCGCGCTCGCGATCGGCAAGGGCGAGATCCGCCGCCAGGGCAAGCGCATCGCACTGCTCGCCTTCGGCAGCCTGCTCGGAGTGGCGCTCGAAGTCGGCGACCAGCTCGACGCCACGGTGGCCAACATGCGCTTCGTCAAGCCGCTCGACGAAGCGCTGATCGCCGAACTCGCCGCGCACCACGAACTCCTCGTTACCCTCGAGGAGAACGCCGTGGTTGGCGGCGTTGGCGCTGAAGTCGCGCGCGTCGTCGACACGCTCCCTGCTCGCCCGCGCGTGTTGCGCCTGGGCCTGCCCGACCAGTTCATCGACCACGGCGACCAGGCCCAACTGCTCGCCTCCGTCGGCCTCGACCGCGACGGCGTGCTAACGGCGATTGAACGCCTTTATCCGGACAATAGTTGAGCAATTTTGTCGGGAACGTTAGCATCCCGATCACTACCGGCATCGCAGCCGGACACCACAGAGAAAAGCTTATGAGCACCCAAGCGCCCCACGCCATCCCCGACGTGCAGAACAGCGCGGACACCCGCCAGATCGCGATCAACAAGGTCGGCATCAAGTCGATCCGCCACCCGGTCAAGGTCAGCGACCGCAGCGGCGGCGTGCAGCACACTGTCGCCACCTTCAACATGTATGTCGGCCTGCCCCACAACTTCAAGGGCACCCACATGTCGCGCTTCATCGAGATCCTCAACGGCAACGAGCGCGAGATTTCGGTGGAGTCGTTCGAGCCCATGCTGCGCGAGATGGTGCAGCGTCTCGAAGCCGAGACCGGCCACGTCGAAATGACCTTCCCCTACTTCATCAACAAGTCTGCGCCGGTGTCCGGCGTGCAGAGCCTGATGGACTACGAGGTCACCTTCACCGGCGAGATCCACGAAGGCGGCCGTTACGAATTCACCATGAAGGTCGTGGTGCCGGTCACCAGCCTGTGCCCGTGTTCGAAGAAGATCTCGGCCTACGGCGCGCACAACCAGCGCTCGCACGTCACCGTCACCGCCACGCTCAACGACCACCTGTGGATCGAGGAAGTCGTGCAGCTGGTCGAAGGCCAGGCTTCGTGCGAGGTCTACGGCCTGCTCAAGCGCCCCGACGAGAAGTACGTCACCGAGCGCGCCTACGACAACCCGAAGTTCGTCGAGGACATGGTGCGCGACGTCGCCGGCCTGCTCAACCAGGAAGGCCGCATCGACGCCTATGCGGTGGAGTCGGAGAACTTCGAGTCCATCCACAACCACTCGGCCTACGCGCTGATCGAACGCGACAAGCGCCGCGACGCATGAGCGTGAGCGCCGCGCCGCTGCTCTCCATCCTCGACCTGGCCCCCATCGTCGAGGGCGCGAGCGCAGCCGATGCGCTGCGCAACACCCGCGACCTCGCTTGCCATGCCGAGCGTTGCGGCTATCACCGCTACTGGCTGGCCGAACACCACAACATGACCGGTATCGCCAGCGCGGCGACCGCGGTGGTGATCGGCCATGTCGCCGCCGCCACCACGCACATCCGCGTCGGCGCCGGCGGCATCATGCTGCCCAACCACGCACCGCTGGTGATCGCCGAGCAGTTCGGCACGCTCGAATCGCTGTTTCCCGGCCGCATCGACCTTGGCCTGGGGCGCGCACCGGGCACCGACCAGCGCACCGCACGCGCGCTGCGCCGCCATCTCGCGGGCAGCGACGACAGTTTTCCGCAGGACGTCCTCGAACTTCAGGGCTGGTTCCAGCCCGCGCGCACCGATCAGGCCGTGCGTGCGGTTCCCGGCGCGGGGCTCGCGGTGCCGATCTGGCTGCTCGGCTCCAGCACGTTCAGCGCCACGCTCGCCGCCCAACTCGGCCTGCCGTTCGCGTTCGCCTCGCATTTCGCGCCGCGCATGCTGATGCAGGCGATCGACGTCTATCGCCGCAACTTCCAGCCTTCCGCGGCGCTCGCGCGCCCCTACGTGATGATCGGCGTGGGCGCGGTCGCCGCCGACACCGACGACGAGGCCGAATTCCTGTCGCGTTCGCTGCGCCTGCGCTTTGCCGCGATGGCACGCGGCGTGCGCGGCCAGCTCCTGCCGCCCGAAGCGTTCGACGAGCGCGAGTGGTCGGCCGCCGAACTCGCCTTCGCCGACGAATCGCTGTCGTGCTCGGCGATTGGCGCCCCCGACACCGTGCATGCCCGGCTCGACGAACTCGTCGCCCAAACCGGCGCCGACGAGCTGATGCTCACCGCGCAGATCTTCGACCACAGCGCCCGCGTGCGCTCCTTCGAGCTCATCGCCCGCCGCCGCGGGCTGTGCTGAGGCGCCGCATCGGTCAGCGCCGCTGCGCGCCGGCGACGAGCAGCGCACGGATCTCGCGCAGCTTCGCCTTCACCCGCTCTGCATTGTCCGCGCCCATGCGCAGCATCGCCTTTTGCCCCGCCGACAACGCCTCCAGGCGCTCGTCGGCAAAAAGGTAACGCACCTTGGGCTGAACCAGCCGAACCGGCCCGGAAAGCTCGGGGGCAGCGATCAGGTGGTCGATCACCGCCACCAGCCGATCGTTGAAATACGCCGTCGGATAGCCCAGCTCCTCGTAAGCGCGCTGAAACAGCGGATAGAAGCGGCTGTAGAGTGCGACCAGGGCCTGCGCCGGCACCGCCTCGGCAAGACGCACGTAAGCCTGATAGCGCGCGGCGTTGGCGGCAGCGACCTCGAATCCGCCATCCACCTCCTCCACCAGGAAGGCGCCGCCCACCGGACGCAACGGCGCCCACGACCACGGCAGGCGCTCACCCGGCAGGTTATCGACCGTCACCACGATGCGACGCACGAGCCGGTCGCCGACCACGAGCTCGCTCAAGCTGCCGCCGAGCACGCCCGCCAGCCCCTCGCCGAACGCGGCATCGCTATCGTCGAGCCCGGGCAGCGGCACCGCCGGGGAGGCGTTCTGTAGCGGAGCCGCGTCCGGCAGCGGAAAGCGGATCGCCGGCTCGATCCGGCCTTCGACCGCATTGCCGCCCGCCCCGGGCGCCTCGGCTGCCGGCACCGCCGGCATCGGTGGCGCCGGCGCCAGCCCCGGCTCGGTCTGCGGCGGCATCGGCCCGATCAGCATCCACGCGAGCGCGCCGCCGAGCAACACGACCCCCACCGCCAGCCATTTTCCCGCTCCGTGCTTCGTTCCGTCCGTTGCCATTGCGCCCTCCCTCAATCCTTGCCGCCACGCGGCCTGCAACACGTGACGCGCGGCGAGTTCGCCTGCACGCACGCCCAAGCTTGCCGCCGACCCTACCACCAATCGCCGCCCGGCATCAAAGGCACCCGAGCCTGCGGGCACCGACGAGCAATGCGCAGCGCCGTCACGACGGCGCCCGCGCGGCACTTCGATGGATCGCCAAAACAGAACGCCCCTGCCGGTTTCCCGTGCAGGGGCGTTGTCATGTCCGGTGAAGGCCTGCGCGGCGCTTCACCCGGTCATGCCGCTCAGACCGTGACCGTGTCGGCCACGCTCTTGAACTCCTCGATCTGGTCGAAGTTCATATAACGGTAGATGTCGGCGGCCTTCTTGTTCACCACTTCCACCTGCGCCATGTACTCGGCCACGGTCGGGATCTTGCCCATCAGCGCGCACACCGCAGCCAGCTCGGCGGAACCCAGATAGACGCGGGTGTCGATGCCGAGGCGGTTCGGGAAGTTGCGCGTCGAGGTCGACATCGCCGTGCTGCCCTTGCGGATCTGCGCCTGGTTGCCCATGCACAGCGAGCAGCCCGGCATCTCCATGCGGGCGCCGGACTTGCCGAGCACGCCGTAGTAGCCTTCCTCGTTGAGGATCATCGCGTCCATCTTGGTGGGCGGGGCGATCCACAGGCGGGTCGGGATGTCGGACTTGCCGTCCAGCACCTTGCCCGCGGCGCGGAAGTGGCCGATGTTGGTCATGCACGAGCCGATGAAGACTTCGTCGATCGTGTCGCCGGCGACTTCGGACAGCAGCTTGACGTCGTCCGGGTCGTTCGGGCAGGCGACGATCGGCTCCTTGATGTCGGCCAGATCGATCTCGATCACGGCAGCGTATTCAGCGTCGGCGTCGCCCTTGAGCAGTTCGCCGTTGGCGATCCACGCTTCCATGGCCTTGATGCGGCGGCCCAGGGTGCGCTTGTCTTCGTAGCCGTTGGCGATCATCCACTTCATCAGCGTGATGTTCGAGTTCATGTACTCGACGATCGGCGCCTTGTTGAGGTGCACCGTGCACCCGGCGGCGGAGCGCTCGGCCGAGGCGTCGGTGAGTTCGAAGGCCTGTTCGACCTTCAGATCGGGCAGGCCTTCGATTTCGAGGATGCGGCCGGAGAAGATGTTCTTCTTGCCCTTCTTCTCGACGGTCAGCAGGCCGGCCTTGATCGCGTACAGCGGAATCGCATTGACCAGGTCACGCAGGGTCACGCCCGGCTGCATCGTGCCCTTGAAGCGCACCAGCACCGATTCCGGCATGTCGAGCGGCATCACGCCGGTGGCGGCGGCAAACGCCACCAGACCGGAGCCGGCCGGGAAGGAAATGCCGATCGGGAAGCGGGTGTGGCTGTCGCCGCCGGTGCCGACGGTATCCGGCAGCAGCAGGCGGTTGAGCCAGGAGTGGATCACGCCGTCGCCCGGACGCAGCGCCACGCCGCCGCGGGTGCTGATGAAGCTCGGCAGCTCGCGGTGCATGCGCACGTCGACCAGCTTCGGGTAGGCCGCGGTGTGGCAGAAGGACTGCATCACCAGGTCGGCGGAGAAGCCGAGGCAGGCGAGGTCCTTGAGCTCGTCACGGGTCATCGGGCCGGTGGTGTCCTGCGAGCCGACGGTGGTCATCTTGGGCTCGCAGTAGGTCCCCGGGCGGATGCCCTGACCTTCCGGCAGACCGCAAGCGCGGCCGACCATCTTCTGCGCCAGCGAGAAGCCCTTGCCGGTATCGGCCGGGTTCTGCGGCAGACGGAACAGCGTGGAGGGCGGCAGGCCCAGCGCCTCGCGCGCCTTGGCGGTGAGGCCGCGGCCAATGATCAGCGGAATGCGGCCGCCGGCGCGCACTTCGTCGAGGATCACCAGGGTCTTGAGCTGCGATTCGGCGATCACGGCGCCGTTCTTGAGCGCGGTGACTTTGCCGGTGGCCTGGTCGACCTTGAGCTCGATCTCGTCGCCCATGTCCATCTGGCCGGCGTCGATCTCGATCGGCAGCGCGCCGGCGTCTTCCATGGTGTTGAAGAAGATCGGGGCGATCTTGGAGCCCAGGCACACGCCGCCGAAGCGCCTGTTCGGCACGAAGGGGATGTCTTCGCCGGTGAACCACAGCACCGAGTTGGTGGCGGTCTTGCGCGAGGAGCCGGTGCCGACCACGTCGCCGACGTAGGCCACCAGGTTGCCCTTGGCCTTGAGGTCTTCGAGGAACTTGACCGGCCCACGCACGCCCGGCTCTTCCGGGGTGATGCCCGGACGCGGGTTCTTCAGCATGGCCAGCGCGTGCAGCGGGATGTCGGGGCGCGACCAGGCGTCCGGCGCGGGCGACAGGTCGTCGGTGTTGGTCTCGCCGGTGACCTTGAACACGGTGAGTTTCTGCGAGGCCGGCACTTCCGGACGGCTGGTGAACCATTCGGCGTCGGCCCACGACTGCATCACCGCCTTGGCGTTGGCGTTGCCCTGCTGCGCCAGTTCCTTGACATCGTGGAAGTAGTCGAACATCAGCAGGGTCTTCTTCAGGCCCTCGGCGGCCACGCCGCCCACTTCCGCATCGCCCAGCAGATCGATCAGCGGCTTGATGTTGAAGCCGCCCAGCATGGTGCCGAGCAGTTCGGCAGCCTTCGCGCGCGAAACCAGGCCACAGGCTTCCTCGCCCTTGGCGACCTTGGCCAGGAACTCGGCCTTGACCTTGGCGGCATCATCCACACCGGCCGGCACGCGGTGCGTGAGCAGGTCGACGAGGAAGGCGTCCTCGCCGGCGGGCGGGTTCTTCAGCAGGGCGACGAGTTCGACGGTTTGCTGCTTGTTCAGCGGCAGCGGCGGGATACCGAGGGCGGCACGCTCGGCGACATGGGCACGGTAGGCTTCAAGCACGGCGGATTCCTTCCAGTTTCGTGGCAGTGGCAGGGGCTCCGGGCGGGGTTCGCCCGCGCGGATCGGAACGAATTATATGTCTTTTATAAGACTGAGGGTGCAGCGCAGCACAAAACCACCCGGCACGCGTCACACAGGGCCGCGATTCTACTCCGGGCTTCAGGTGGACAACAGCGTACGGGCGGCTAACCTGCCTAGGGCAAGGGCGCCGCAAGGCGCACCTCACCCTTGCCGGCCAGCCCCGGCGCGCGGGGAACATCCACCGCCGCGCGCACTCCCACAGGTTCCGCCGCAGCGCGCAACGCCCACGCCAAGGAGTCCGCCATGCCCCGCACCGCCTCCGCACCGCTCACCGACCGCGCCTTCGCCGACACTTTCCTGCAGCCCTTCGCCCTGCCCGACGGCGGCAGCGGCCGGCTGTATTCGCTGCCCGCGCTCGAAGCCGCCGGCATCGGTCCGGTATCGCGCCTGCCGGTGTCGATCCGCATCGTGCTCGAGGCCCTGCTGCGCCATTGCGACGGCAGCCGCGTCACCGCCGCCCACATCCGCGCGCTCGCCAACTGGCAACCCAATGCGCCGCGCAGCGCGGAGATTCCCTTCGTCGTCGCCCGCGTGGTGCTGCAGGACTTCACCGGCGTGCCGCTGCTCGCCGACCTCGCGGCGATGCGCAGCATGGCCGCAGCGCAGGGGCGCAACGCGCGCATCATCGAACCGCTGGTGCCGGTCGATCTGGTGGTCGACCACTCGGTGCAGGTCGATCACTACGGCACGCCGCTCGCGCTGCGCCAGAACATGGAGCTGGAGTTCGCGCGCAACCGCGAGCGCTACCAGTTCATGAAATGGGGCATGCAGGCCTTCGACACCTTCGGCGTGGTGCCACCGGGGATCGGCATCGTGCATCAGGTCAATCTCGAATACCTGTTCCGCGGCGTGCGCCGCCAGGCTGCGGCCGACGGTGACATCTACTACCCCGACACCCTGGTCGGCACCGACTCGCACACCACGATGATCAACGGCGTCGGCGTCGTCGGCTGGGGCGTGGGCGGCATCGAGGCCGAGGCCGCGATGCTCGGTCAGCCGGTGTATTTCCTCACCCCGGACGTGGTCGGCGTCGAGCTCTGCGGTTGCCTCCCGGAAGGCGCCACCGCCACCGATCTGGTGCTCACCGTGACCGAACTGCTGCGCCGCGAGAAAGTCGTCGGCCAGTTCGTCGAATTCTTCGGCGAGGGCACCGCCAGCCTCGCGGTGCCCGACCGCGCGACCATCGCCAACATGGCGCCCGAGTACGGCGCCACGATGGGCTTCTTTCCGGTCGATGAGCGCACCGTCGCCTACATGCGCGGCACCGGGCGCAGCGACGAGGACTGCGCACGGTTCGAAGCCTGGTTCCGCGCCCAGCGCCTGTTCGGCGTGCCGCGCGCCGGCGACATCGACTACAGCCGCACGCTACGCCTCGACCTCGCCACCATCGTGCCCTCGCTCGCCGGCCCGAAGCGCCCCCAGGACCGCATCGAACTGCCGAAGATGGCGACCGAGTTCGCCCGCCTGTTCTCCGCCCCGGTGAGCGAGAACGGCTTCGGCCTGCCCGCCGGCCAGCTCGATGACCGCCACGAGACGCGCCGCGCCGGCATCGACCTCGGCCACGGCGACGTGCTGATCGCGGCAATCACCTCATGCACCAACACCAGCAACCCGGCGGTGCTGATCGCCGCCGGCCTGCTCGCGAAGAAGGCGGTGGCGCGCGGACTGAAGGTGAAACCCCACATCAAGACCTCGCTCGCCCCCGGCTCGCGCGTGGTCACCGACTACCTGGAACGCGCCGGACTGCTCGCCCCACTCGCCGAACTGGGCTTCGCGCTCGCCGGCTACGGCTGCACGACCTGCATCGGCAACGCCGGCGACCTCGCCCCCGAGTTCAACGAGGCCATCGTCGAGCACGACCTGGTGGTCGCCGCGGTGCTGTCGGGCAACCGCAACTTCGAAGCCCGCATCCACCCCAACATCCGCGCCAACTTTCTCGCCTCGCCGCCGCTGGTGGTCGCCTTCGCGCTCGCCGGGCGCGCCAACATCGACCTCGGCAGCGAGCCCCTGGGCACCGGCAGCGACGGCCGCCCGGTGTTCCTGCGCGAGCTGTGGCCGAGTTCGGAGGAGATCGCCGCGCTCCTGCCCTACGCCCTGGACCCGGCCGCCTACCGCAGCCGCTACGCCGACTTCACCACCGGCCACGATCTGTGGAACGCCATCTCCGCGCCCGCCGGCCAGGTTTACGACTGGCCCGAATCGACCTACATCGCGCGCCCGCCCTTCTTCGACGACTTCGCGCTGCAGCCCGGCACGATCGGCGACATCCGCGGTGCGCGCACCCTGCTGCTGCTCGGCGACTCGGTGACCACCGACCACATCTCGCCCGCCGGCGCGTTCCGCGAGACCACGCCCGCCGGGCAATGGCTGAAGAGCCGCGGCGTCGAACGCCAGGACTTCAACTCCTACGGTTCGCGCCGCGGCCACCACGAGGTCATGGTGCGCGGCACCTTCGCCAATGTGCGCATCAAGAACCTGATGCTGCCGCCGAATCCCGACGGCACCCGGGTCGAGGGCGGCTACACCCTGCTCGACGGCGTCCAGACCACGGTGTTCGAGGCGGCAATGACGTGGCGGGCGCGCGCCACCCCGACCCTGGTGTTCGCCGGCGAGGAATACGGCACCGGCTCGTCGCGCGACTGGGCGGCCAAGGGCACCGCGCTGCTCGGGGTAAAGGCGGTGATCGCGCAGAGTTTCGAGCGCATCCACCGCTCCAACCTGGTCGGCATGGGCGTGCTGCCGCTGCAGTTCAAGGACGGCGACAGCTGGCAGCGCCTGGGGCTGCGCGGCGACGAGCGTTTCGACATCAGCGGCATCGGCGCCGGGCTGCAGCCGCAGCAGGACCTCATCCTCACCATTCACGGTGTCGACGGCAGCGCCCGCACGGTGGCGGTGCGCTGCCGCATCGACACCCCGATCGAGGTCGAGTACTACCGCCACGGCGGCATCCTGCCCTATGTGCTGCGCGACATCCTGCGCCGCAGCGCCTGACCCCCGCCCCGCCGCGGTCCTGCGGCCGCGCCCCGGACGCACGCCCGAAGCGCGGCCGGGTTAGACTCGCGCCCCGGTCCCCGGCAAGCCGTCACGCCAAGCCACACGCCTGCGCGCCGGCTGCGGGTTGGGGCGCGGGAGCCGCCGACCCGCCCTCCGCCAGCGCCCGCCGACCGCTTTTCACCTTTTTTCCAGACCTCTTCTTTCAGATCTATTCCCGCCGCCGATGAAAACCACCGCCTGTCCCTGCGGCACCGGTCGTCCGCTCGCCGCCTGCTGCGGCCCCGCCCTGGCGGGCAGCGCGCCGCCCGCCACCGCCGAGGCGCTGATGCGCTCGCGCTACACCGCGTTCGCACTGGGCGACGCCAGCTATCTGCTCGCCACCTGGCACGCCGACACCCGGCCAGCCACCCTGGACCTCGACGAAACCCCGCGCCCACAGTGGATCGGCCTGCAGATCAAGGCCCACCGGCCAGTGCTCGACGGCGATGCCGACCGCGCCGAGGTCGAGTTCGTCGCCCGCTACCGCCTCGGCGGCCGCGCCCACCGCCTGCACGAAACCAGCCGCTTCGTGCGCGAGCACGGGCGCTGGTTCTACGTGGACGGCGACCTCCACGACTAGCAAGCCGCCCGCGCTCGCGCGTCCGCTCCCCGCCTGTGCCTATAATCGTCCGCCCCGCATCCCGCCCCGCTCCGACAACAACAATGAGACCGGCATGAACCTCGAGAAAGTCATCTTCGGCTTCTTCATCCTGCTCGCCGCCACGCTCAACTTTGGCTTCTTCGTCGGCGACATCGACGACCCCGCGCACCACGACATTTACGAACTGTTCGCCGCCATCGTCGTCAGCCTGATCGCGACCATGCTCAAGTTCGGCGATCGCACGCAGATCGGCGCCATCCACCTCGCCACCAGCCTGGTCGCCGACCTGCAGCTGATCGCCGCGGCCATGGTCTGGGGCTATGCCGCCCACGTCGCCGCGGTCGGCATGAACGCCGAAATGACCGCGCGCGTGGTGTCGCTGTCGGGCGGTGCGCTGTTCGCCAACATCGTCTCGGTGATCATCCTGATCGCCGAAACGATCATGCAGCGGCGCTGAGCGCGCGGCCGATGACGCCCCTGCCGCAGCCGCCCGCAAGCTCGTCGGCGACGCGCCACCACAACGTCTTCTTCCTGATCATGCGGCGGCTGCGCGCACCGCTGATCCTGCTCATCGTGATCATGGCGGTGTCCGTGCTGGGGCTGACCCTCGCCCCCGGCGTCGACGCCGAAGGCCACCCGGCGCGGCTGAGCTTCTTTCACGCGATCTACTTCATCAGCTACACCGCGACCACGATCGGCTTCGGCGAACTGCCCCACGCCTTCTCCGAGCAGCAGCGGCTGTGGGTGCTGTTCTGCATCTACATGTCGGTGATCGGCTGGACCTATACCCTGGGCACGCTGTTCGCGCTCCTCGCCGACCGCAGCCTGCAGCAGGCGATCGCGCTGCAGCGCTTCAAGCGCGCGGTGCACCGGCTGCGCGAACCTTTTTACCTGGTGTGCGGCTACGGCGAGACCGGTCGCCTGATCTGCCAGGCGCTCGACCGCATGGCCTACCGCGCGGTGGTGGTCGAGCTCGACGAAACCCGGGTGGGCGAGATCGGCCTCCACAGCTACGCCGCCGACATGCCGGCGCTCGCCGCCGACGCGGGCAACCCGGAAATCCTCAAGGTCGCCGGCCTCACCCACCCGCACTGCATCGGCGTGATGGCGCTCACCAACGACGACAACGCCAACCTCGCCATCGCCATCGCCGCGCGCCTGCTCGCGCCGCGCGTGCCCGCGCTGTGCCGTGCGGCCACGCGCGAGACCGCGGCCAACATGGCCTCGTTCGGCACCCGCCACATCATCAATCCGTTCGAGGAGTTCAGCGAAACCCTGGCGCTCGCACTGCAGTCGCCCGCCGCCTGGCAGCTGCTGTCCTGGCTCACCGGGCTGCCCGGCACCACCCTCGCGCAACACCGCGAGCCGCCGCGCGGCCCCTGGATCGTCTGCGGCCACGGCCGCTTCGGCCGCCTGATGGCCGACGCGATGGACGCCCAGGCGCTGCCGGTGACCATCATCGACCGCCAGGCACCCGACGACGGCGCCGGCGGCCGCTTCGTGCAGGGCGACGGCACCGGCGCGGCGACGCTCAACGAGGCCGGCGTGCGCCGCGCGGTCGGCATCGTCGCCGGCACCGGCAATGACATCGACAACCTGTCGATCGCGGTCACCGCGCGCGGTCTCAACCCTGCCCTGTTCGTCATCCTGCGCCAGAACCAGTTCGCCAACCGCGCACTGTTCGAGGCTTTCGACTCCGACATCACCGTGGTGCCGAGCGAGATCGTCGCCCACGAGTGCCTCGCCATTCTCGGCACCCCGCTGCTCGCCCCCTTCCTCGCCGAGATCCGCGAGCGCGACGAGGCCTGGTGCGCCTGGCTGCTCGAACGCATGGGCCGCCGCTTCGGCCGCGAGGTGCCCGAGGTGTGGAGCGAGCGCATCAACCTCAGCCGCACCCCCGCGCTCTACCGCCGGCTGATGCGCGGCGAGACCATCACCCTCGACATGGTCCTGCGCGCCCACGCCAACCGCTACGAATACCTCGCCTGCGAAGTGCTGTACGTCGATCGCGACGCCGACGACAACCTGGTGATTCCGCCGGCGAACATGCCGATCCGCCCCGGCGACGAACTGCTGCTGGTCGGCCGCCCGGGCGCGCGCCACGGCCTCGGTCTGAACCTGGCCAACGAGCACGCGCTCGCCTACGTCCTCACCGGCGAAGACCTGCCCGGCGGCTGGTTCTGGGAACGGCTCGCGCAGCGGCGCACGGCACGCGCACAGGCACGGCGGCGCTGACCGCCACGCCTTGCCTGCGCACCGCAACCCCTCTCAACCCACAGGAGAAACCACCATGAAGCTCTACTACAGTCCCGGCGCCTGCTCGCTGTCCCCGCACATCGTGCTGCGCGAGGCCGGTGTCGACTTCACCCTGGTCCGCGTCGATCTGAAGACCAAACAGACCGAGCACGGCGAAGACTTCGCCGCGATCAACCCCAAGGGCTACGTGCCGGCGCTGCTGCTCGACAGCGGCGAGCTCATCACCGAAGGTCCGGCCATCGTCCAGTTCATCGCCGACCGTCACCCCGAGGCCGGCCTCGCCCCGACCCCCGGCACCGTCGAGCGTGCGCAACTGCAGGGCTGGCTCAACTTCATCGCCACCGAGGTGCACAAGAACTTCTCGCCGCTGTTCCGTCAGGTCGCCCCGGCCTGGCAGGAAGCGGCACGCGCCGCGATCGAGCGCCAGTTCGGCTATCTGTCCCGCCATCTGGCCACCCAGCCCTACCTCACTGGCCGCTTCAGCGTCGCCGACGCCTATCTGTTCACCGTGCTCGGCTGGCCCGCCTTCCTCGGCTTCGACCTCTCGCCCTGGCCCGAACTCCAGGCCTATGTCGGCCGCATCGCCGACCGCCCCCGGGTGCAGGAAGCCCTGCGCGCCGAAGGCCTCGCCGGCTGAAGGCCTTGCGCCCCGCCGACGGCGGGGCGCGGTGACGGATTTGTTCAAGACGGCGGCCGCGCCCGCCGCCTACGCTTGAAGCCCTGTCAACGCTCGGAGCCCGACATGAAGCTCGGCTACACCATCCTCTACGTGGCGGACGTACCGCGCACGCTCGCCTTCTACGAAGCGGCCTTCGGCCTGCCGCGCCGTTTCCTGCACGAGAGCGGGGACTTCGGCGAGCTCGACACCGGCGCCACCGCGCTGGCCTTTTCCTCGCGCCGGCTGATGCGCGAACTGGGCAAGAATCCTGCGCCGCCCGATCCGCACGCACCCTGCGGCGAGATCGCGTTCACCACCGCTGACGTCGCCGCCGCGGTCGATCGCGCAGTCGCCGCCGGCGCCGAACTGCGCCAAGCCCCGGAGCGCATGCCCTGGGGCCAGACCGTGGCCTATGTGTCGGACCCGGACGGGTTCCTGATCGAGTTGTGCACGCCGATGGCTCAGCCGTAGCCGGGTTCGCGCAGCAGCGCGCACAACGCGGGATCGGCGCGCAGTTGCTGCGGGGTGCGTCCAAACCACTGGCGCAACGCGCGGCTCATGTGAGCCTGATCGGCATAGCCCTGGTCGGCGGCGATGCCGGCAAGTGGCCACCCCGCGCCCAGCGCCACCGCCGCGCGCCGGGCGCGCGCGAGCCCTCTCCAGTACGCCGGGCTGCGTCCGGTGCGCTGCTTCAGCAAACGTTCCAGGCTGCGTTCCGACACTCCGAGCCGGCGGCAGATGGCGGCGATTGGCCCGCCTTCCGCCAGCGCCGACAAGGCCTCGGCGAGGCGGGCATCGGGACGGATGTGTTGTTCGAGCAGGGCGCCCAGATCGAGGGGATCGTCGGCCTCCAGCCGGCTGGCGGCAGCACACAGGGCGGCTTCGTCCACCCGCGTCGCCGGATCGAGACGCAGGCCGGCGAAGCGCTGCCCCGCGTGCACCGGCAGTTCCACCGCGGCGTCGAACAGCGCGGTCACCATCCACTCGGGCCGCCGGCCCGGCGCATGCACGACGATGAGATCGCGGCAGCCGTCCGGCAGCACGGTGACCGCCGTCGCGTGGTTGCAGGCAAGCTGCCAGTGGCCGAGGGCGAAGGCCGGCAGCGGCGCGGCGAGCGTACGGTTCATGAGATCAAGCGATAGTGCGGAGCGCGCGCCGCCTCAACCGCCGGGCTGCGCGTCTTCGGCGACGAGGACGATCTCCTGGCCGGCGAAGCGCACGCGCTGTCCGGCGCGCAGTTTGGCGCGCTTGCGGGTCTCCGGGCGGCCATCGACCCGCACCATGGCGTTGTCGACCGCGGCATGGGCCTCGCCGCCGGAACTGACCAGATTGGCCGCCTTCAGCAGTTGATCGAGCTGGATGTAGTCGCCGCGTACGGCAAAGGTGATCGTCATGGCCTGCTCCACATTGCGTGCGCCGGAGCCGCGCGCCGTCGGCGACCCTCATGTCACAATGGCGCATTGTCGCCCAGCCGCCGAGCCGATGACCAGCACGCCGACCTCCGCCCCCGACCTGCTCACCCTGATCGACCGCTGTACGGCGAGCGCGCTCGACAGTGGCGCTCTGCTGCCGATCCGCACCGAGCAGGCCACCGTCGCCGACGGCGGCCTGCCGTTCGCGGTGCGCTGGGTGTCGTCGCTCGCGCACAAGGACGCGGCGCGGGTCGAGGCGGTGAGCCGCCGCGATCCGGCCTATAACCCCTTCCTGCCGCCCGACCCCGAGCTCACCGTCGCCGCCCTCGGCGACGACCACCTCGCGGTGCTCAACAAATACCCGGTGATCGAGCGTCATCTGCTCATCGTCACCCGCCACTTCGAGGCGCAAACCGCACCGCTCAGCGTGGCCGACCTCGGTGCGCTCGCGCGCGTGATGCGCGCGCACGACGGCCTCGGCTTCTACAACGGCGGCACCGAGGCGGGCGCCAGCCAGCCGCACAAGCATCTGCAATGGGTACCCTCGGGCGCCGGCTTGGCGGCTTTCCTGCCTGCAGCCACCACGACGGCATACGGAGCGGTGGTGCGCAATCCGGCCCTGCCCTGGGATCACGCCTTCATCCGCCTCGAGGCCGCGTGGTGGCGCGCCCCCGCCGCGCTCGCCGAAGCCTTCGCCACGGCCTGCGCCGCGGTCGGCCTGAACGCGAACGCCGATCCGATGCCGCCCTACAACCTGCTGCTGACGCGCGACTGGCTGCTGGTGGTGCCGCGCAGCCGCGACCAGTGGGACGGCATCTCGGTCAATGCGCTGGGCTTTGCCGGCTCGCTGTTCGTGCGCCGCGCGGAAGACATCGAACGGCTGCGCGCCGACGGGCCGCTGCGCCTGCTCGCCGGCGTCGCCCGCCGCACGCGCTGAGCGCGACGAGACGCAACGGCGCGGCACGCAGCCCGGCCTACCTCAGGCCGCACGCGGCAACGGCGACGAGGGCAGCGGCGGCAGGCCGATGCGGGCGCGCAATTCGTCGCACTTGGGGTTGGGCGTACCGTCGTCGAAATACACCGGAAACTCGCGGCACGGCGTCGGCCGCTGTTCGTAGATCGAGCACCACACGCGCTTCCCCACCTCGCCGGCAAGCCCGGCGCAACGCCGCGGCAGCTGGCTGCTGCCCTTCATGCAGCGCAGATGGGGGGTCAGCGGCTCGGTCATCGCCGCGGGCACGAAGCCCCCGGGCGCGTCGTCGGCCTCGCCCCAGTAGAACGAGATCCGGAAATGGGTACAGCAGATGCCACAGTCGAGACAGGGGTTGAAGGTTTCCATCGCCGCAGGAGGTGATCGACACGCACAAAGGTGCCCCCGGTGGGCGCACCACCGGGTCGACAACGCGCATCGCGCCTGCTGGGCGTCGCACCTTGCGGAGAAGGTTCGACTACGGATTATGGGGATGGCCGATCGACCTCGGCGCGCGGATTTTAGCGATTACGGATAACCGCGCAAGATATTTCTCGCACGTTTTCCGGGCGTCACCGAAGCGCCTGCTGAACGCCCTGGAGAGCGCCCCTTCGGGCCGCTTTTCCGCAGTCCTTCAGGGACGTTCGCGTACCTTATGGCACCCCTAACCCAGCCGTGGCAGGCCGTGACGGGCGCGCGCGCGGTCGCAGCCATCCTCGCCGATGCCGAGTGCGGCATAGGGCGCGAAATCACGGCAGGGCGAGGGGCGCTCGGCATAGATCGTGCACCGCACCGCGCGCCCGATCTCGCCGGCGAGCGCGATACAGCGCGGCGGCGCGTCGTCGGTGCCGCGCATGCGCCGCAGCGTGGCGGTGACCGGCACGGTGAGGGCTTCGGGTACACCGCCGCCCGCCGCGGCCAGTTCGGAGCAGTGGAAATCCACCCGGAACGCGGCGCAGCAGGCGCCGCAGCGGGTGCAGTGGTCCTCGCTCAGACCCGGTGCGGCGGCCTCAGCTACCGTTGGCACCGCAGCACTTCTTGTACTTCTTGCCGCTGCCGCAGGGGCAGGCCTCGTTGCGCCCAGGGCCGGAGGCGGCCGGCAGCGCCGGCTCGCCCACGGTGGCCGGCTGCGGCGCAGGCAGTTCGAGATCGCGCCAGTGGGCGAAAATGTCGTTAACCGCGTCGCCGACGTTCTCCAGCCAGCCCAGCCGGGTTTCGTCGTCGGCATCGGCCAGCGCCTCATCGCCCCAGGGCTCAAGCACGGAGTCCAGGGTTTCGCGCACGGCCTCGACTGCCTCCTCGGGAAGACCTTCCTCCCAGTCCTGCGGCCACAGGTCCAGCCCCTGGGCGAAGCCTTCGATCCACTCCTCGCCGAGCTTGAGCGTGTCGCCATCGGCAATCGCGAAGCAGAACGGTTCCCAGCAGGTTTCGTCCTCGTCGTCGAGGCCGAGCGTGGTCGCCATCTCGGCGTGATAGGCGAGCACCAGGCGAATGGCGCGCTGCACGCCCTTGCCCGAGGCGAAGCTCATCTCGTCCTCGTGCGCCGACCACACGCCAGGCAACCAACGCTCCTGAGCCACGGGTCGGGGCGACAGCAGCACGCCGGCGAGGTAGCCGTCGAGCATCTCGAGATCCATGCAGTCTTCCGGGACGATGTCGGAGGTGAGGATTTCCTCGAGCGCCTCGAAATCCTCGTCGCTCATCAGATGGGGGTTGCTCGTATCGTTGTTCATCGGATTCTCCAGGGTGATCTTTGGGGTGGCGCCGGTCAGGCGCCGAGGTCGACGCTCAGTCGGTACAGGGGCTGGCCCGAATCGCGATATTTTCGCTCGAACGGGGTCAGCGGCGACGGCGCCTCGAAGCACTCCCACGGCAGCGCGCGGCCGAGCAGCAGGCCGAGCGCGGCGGCGAACTCCTCGATATAGACCTGCCAGTTGCTACGGCACTCCAGCACCCCGCCCAGGCGCGGAATGAAGGGGAACACCGGGTGCGCGTGCCAGCGCCGGGCGAGGTGGCCGATCTTGGGCCACGGGTTCGGGTACAGGATGTAGTGCCGCGCGAGCCGCACGCCGGCCTCGTCGAGCAGGCGCCAGTAATCGACCAGATCGGCGCGCACGAACACCAGATTGCGCGGCATCAGCGCCTCCGGGTAGGGCTTGCGGCGCTCCAGGCGGTCCTGCGACTGATCGACGCCGATCACCCAGTGATCGGGATGGGCGCGCGCGAGCTGAATGGTGCTGTGGCCGACGCCGCAGCCGGCGTCGAGGATCAACGGCGCGCGACCGTCCCAACCCGCAAGACTCGCCTTCAGCGCGGCGCGGTTGTAATCGGCGTAGGGCTTGCGAAACGGCGCCGCGGCATGGCGCGCGACGAGCTCGCGCAGCTTGTCGTGCACACCCTCTTGGGCACTGACCGGAATGCGGGAATTGGCGTAGCTCAAACGGACCTCATGATCGTGATCGGAACACGGCGCCCAAAACGCCGCAGCAAAGCACCGCGATGCAGGGCGCCACTGCGGGCGCGCCCCTCAGGCGGCGATGCGCCCGCGGGCGCCGGCTTCGCCCCCCTCGGCGACCACGCCGCGACGGGCGAACACCACATCGATCTCGGCCAGCGTGCGCAAGGCGCGGACTTCATCGTAGAGTGCGGCGGCCTGCGGATAGTTGCGCCGCAGCAGATTGAGCCACTGCTTGATCCGGCCCGGTGCATGGCGGGCTTCGACCTTGGCGACGACGCGATCGCGGAACTCGGCGAGCAGCGGCGCGAGCATCGCCCACTCCGCGGCGCGCACCTCGGCATCGACCGCCAGCCCAAGCCGGATGCGGCGGGCGAGGAAGGGGTCGGCGACCGCGCCGCGCCCGAGCATGACGTCGGCGGCACCGGACACCGCACGGCAGCGCGCCCAGTCCTCGGCGCTCCACACCTCGCCGTTGGCGACCACGGGCACCGCCACCACGTCGGCGATGCGCCCCACCCACTCCCAATGTGCGGGCGGCCGGTAACCTTCGACCTTGGTGCGGGCATGGACCACCAGCTCGGCGGCCCCGCCTTCGGCCAGCGCACGCGCGCACTCGAGCGCACGCGCGGTGTCGGCCACGCCCAGGCGCATCTTCGCGGTGAGCGGAATGTGCGCAGGCAGCGCGCGGCGCACGGCACGCGCGATGTCGTGCAACAGTTCCGGTTCGTCGAGCAGCACGGCACCGCCGCGGTGGCGGTTCACGGTTGGCGCCGGACAGCCGAAATTCAGATCGACGCCATGGGGCGCGAGCACGCCCAGACGCGCGGCGTTGTCCGCCATCAGCGCCGGATCGGAGCCGAGCAGCTGCACGCGCACCGGCATGCCGCCCACCGCGCGGCTGCCGTGGTCGAGCTCCGGCGCGATGCGGCGGAAATAGCGCGCCGGCAGCAGTGTGCCGGAGACGCGGGCGAACTCGGTCACGGCGCAGTCGTAGCCGCCGATGCGGCTCAGCACCGCACGCAGCACGTCGTCGAGCAGCCCCTCCATCGGGGCAAGCAGCAGGCGCAAGGTTTCTCTCGTCGAAGGCGGTTTGGAAAGGGTGCGATTGTAGTCGATCGCATCCGCCCCCGCCCTTGCCATTCAGGAAAGGCAGGAGGATAATTGCGCGTTTTCAATTCAGGGTGGCCACATCCACCACCCGCCGTATCCGGGAATAATCATGAAAGCGGACATCCATCCCAAGTACAACGACGTCAACGTGACCTGCTCCTGCGGCAACACCTTCGTCACCCGTTCGACCATCTCCAAGGACGCGCTGCACGTCGAAGTGTGCGCCGCCTGCCATCCGTTCTACACCGGCAAGCAGAAGATCGTCGATACCGCCGGCCGCGTCGAGCGCTTCCGCCAGAAGTACGGCAACGTCCAGCGCGCGAGCTAATACCGGCTCCGCGGCAACCCCGCGGCCCCCATCGCAGTGCGATCCGAAAAAGGCAGCGTCAGCTGCCTTTTTTGTTGCCGTACCCACCCGCACCGCGGGCCTTGGCCGGGCCATCCGTACGACATGGCGAGCGCCCCCATCGGCAACCACCCCCGATACAATTGGCGTCCTCGCGGCCCTTGCCGCCACCGCACCAACTGCGCATGACCAGCGACTCCTCCCCCCCCTCCCTGCTGCACAAGCGCATCTACGGCACCGTCGGGCTGACCGTGCTGGTCGCCTTCTATCTGCTCACCGGCCTCGTCGGCCACGACCCCTGGCGCGGCGACGATGCGCGCTACTTCGGCCCCATCCACAGCATGCTGCAGGGCGAGGGCTGGCTGTTTCCGGCCATCGGCGGCCTCGCCTTTCCCGATTTTCCGCCGCTCTACTACTGGACCGCGGCGCTGCTCGCCGGCCTGACCGGCGGCCTGCTGCCCGCGCACGACGGCGCACGCCTGGCGAGCGCCGTGTTCACCGCGATGGCGATCTACTGGATCGCCCGCGCCTGCGAACGCCTCTACGGCCGCCCTTCGCGCACACCGGCGGCGCTGCTCACCATGGGCACCCTCGGCCTTGTCCTCCATGCCCACGAGACACAACCGCTGATCGCGCTCACCGCGATGTTCGCGCTCACCCTCAACGGCCTCGCCCGCGTGCCCCAGCAACCGGTCGGAGGCAGTCTGCAAGCGGGGCTGGGCAGCGCGCTGGCGTTTCTCGCCGGCGGCGTGCCCGGCGCTCTGCTTACCCTGCCGCTGTTCCTGCTGGTCGCCGCGGCCACCCCCGAATGCCGCACGCCACGCGCCAGCGGCGGCCTGCTCGCCGGCCTCTGCCTTGCCGCCGGCGTGGGAGCGGCATGGCCGCTCGCGGTGCATCTGCTGCAGCCCGAGGCGTTCTCGCTGTGGCTGGCGCACGAGTGGGCCAACCTCGGCGGCGCCCCGCTCGCCGTCGACGAAGTCGGCAGCCTCGCCGAACTCCTGAGCTGGGCGACCTGGCCGCTTTGGCCGATCGCGCTCTGGGCGCTGTGGCGCCATCGGCGCGATCTGAGCGCGCTGCGCTGGCTCCTGCCCACGCTCGGCATCGTGCTCGCCGTCGTGCTGTTGTGGCTGCGCGGCGACCTTTCGCCGACCCTGGCGCTGCCCCTGATCCCGCCGTTCGCGATGCTCGCCGCCGGTGGCGCCCCCACCCTGCGGCGCGGCGCGGCGAATGCCTTCGACTGGTTCGCGGTGATGTGCTTCGCGGTGTTCGCCGCGCTCGTGTGGATCGCGTGGACCGCCCAGGCCTACGCCTGGCCGCCCGGGCTCGCGCGCCACATCGCACGCCTCACCCCGGGCTTCGAACTCGGCGAAGGGCTGCTGCAGCCCGCGCTCGGCATCGCCATCTGCCTGATCTGGATTCTCCTGGTGTGGCGCCTGCCGCGATCGACCACGCGCGGCCCGGCGAACTGGGCAATGGGCATGACCATGCTGTGGTGCCTGGCGGTGGTCCTGCTGATGCCCTGGTTCGACCACGGCCGCAGCTACCGCCCGGTGGTGCAGTCGCTAAGTCAAGCGCTCGCCGGCGAGCCCCCCGGCTGCATCGCCACCACGACACTGCCCGATGCGCTGCGCAGTTCCCTCGACTACTTCGGCGGCATCCGCCCGCGCACCGCGCACAGCGGCAGCACGCCATGCCGACTGCTGCTGCTGTACGCCGACCGCCGGCCGGGCATACAGGAACCGGCGCCGGAGTGGCAAACTGTGTGGGAATACCGCCGCGGTGGCGGCAAACAGCTCGAACACTTCCGCCTGTATCGCCTGACCGATGACCACTGAACCCCTGCCCCCGCTTCGCCAGCTGCCGGTCTGGCGCGCCCTCGAAGATCATGCCCGGCGGCTGCAGGACCACCGCAGCCTGGCCCTGTTCGAGCACGATCCGCAACGGCTCGCGCGCTTCGTCCAGCGCGCCGGGGCTTTGCACGCCGATTTTTCCAAGCAGCGCATCGATGGCGCCGCACTCGACGACCTGCTCGCCCTTGCCGAAGTCCGCAACCTGCGCGCCGGCATCGACGCCCTGTTCGGCGCTGCGACGGTCAATTTCACCGAGCAGCGTGCCGCCCTGCACATGGCGATGCGCGGCAGCTGCGCAGTTCCCGCCGCCGATGCCGCGATCGCCGACACCACACGGGTGCGCGCCTTCGCCGCCGCGCTGCGTGCCGGACACATCGTCGGTGCGCGGGGCGAGCCGATCCGCCACGTCGTCAACCTCGGCATCGGCGGCTCCGACCTGGGGCCGCGCCTCGCCTGCGAGGCACTGGCCCGGCATGCGGACAGCCCGGTGCGCGTCGATTTTGTCGCCAACGTCGATCCGCGCGAGCTCGATACCGTGCTTGCCGAGGCCGATCCGGCCACGACCCTGTTCGTGGTGTCGTCGAAGAGTTTCGGCACCGCCGAGACGCTGGCCAACGCCGCGGCCGCGCGCGACTGGCTGCGCGCGCGCCTGGGCACCGAGGCCGAGCTCGGCGCCCACTTCGCCGCGGTGAGCAACGCGGTGGACGCCGCACAGCGCTTCGGCATCGCCGCCGAGCGCGTGTTTCCGCTGCCGGAATGGGTCGGTGGGCGCTACTCGGTGTGGTCGGCGATCGGCCTGCCGCTGATGGTCGCCCTCGGCGACGAGCGTTTCGACGCCTTTCTCGCCGGCGGCCGGGCGATGGACGCGCACTTCCGCGACACCCCCTTCGCCGCCAACCTGCCGGTGCTGGCGGGTCTGATTGGGCTGTGGAACACCGATTTCCTCGGCATCGAAACCCTGGGCGTGCTGCCTTATGCCCACGGCCTGCGCAATTTCCCGGGTTGGCTGCAGCAGCTCGAGATGGAAAGCAACGGCAAGCGCGTGCGCCGCGACGGCAGCGCGGTTGGCGTGCCGACCTCGCCCATCGTCTGGGGCGGAGTCGGCACCGTCGGCCAGCACGCCTTTCACCAGCTGTTCTATCAGGGGACGCGCCGCGTCGCGCTCGACTTCATCGTCCCGGTGGGCGGCGGCGATGCGCGTCAGCGCGCGCTGGTGGATAACGCCCTGGCGCAGTCCGCGGCGCTGATGGCCGGTCGTGACACCGACACCGCGCGCGCCGCACTGCGCGCCCGCGGCCTCACGGAGGACGAAGTCGAACGCCTCGCCCCCCACCTCGCCAGCCCCGGCGACCAACCCAGCACCACGCTGCTGCTGTCGCGGCTCGACGCCTTCGAGCTCGGCCAGCTGCTCGCCTTGTACGAGCACAAGATCTTCGTGCAAGGCTGGATCTGGGGCATCAACAGCTTCGACCAGTACGGCGTCGAACTCGGCAAGGACATGGCGCGCGCGCTCGCTGCCGGCACCGGTGCCGAGCCGGACCCCTCGACCGCGGCACTCATGGCTGCGGCCGAGGCGATGCGCACCGGCTGAAACCCGGTCGCGTTCAGCCGCAAGCGGCGGCGCCTGCGAGGGCGCGCGCCCTTGCGCGCCTTACTCCAGACGCAGAAAGTGGTCGCGGTAGTGGCGCAGCTCGTCGATCGACTCCTGAATGTCGGCGAGCGCGGTGTGCGCGCCCTTCTTCTGCACGCCCTGATACACCGCCGGGCGCCAGCGTCGGGCAAGCTCCTTCAGCGTGGACACGTCGAGGTTGCGGTAGTGGAACCAGGCCTCGAACTGCGGCATCCAGCGCGCGAGAAAGCGCCGGTCCTGGCACACCGAATTGCCGCACATCGGCGAAGTACGGGCCGGCACCCAGTCCTGCAGGAAGGCGAGCATGCGCGCCTCGGCCTCGGCCTCGGACACCGTGGACGCGCGCACGCGGTCGATGAGGCCCGACTTGCCGTGCGTGTTCTTGTTCCAGTCGTCCATCGCGTCGAGCACCTCTTCGGGCTGATGAACGACGATGACCGGCGCTTCGGCCACGGTATTGAGCTGGCTGTCGGTGATGACCACGGCAATCTCGATGATGCGGTCGCGGTCGGGTTCGAGGCCGGTCATTTCCATGTCCAGCCATATCAGGTGATTTTGATCCTGTGCCATAATCCTCGGGCCTTTCGGAGCGTCGGGCAGGCCTGCCTGCGACGTAGAGATGAAACAATGGAGGCCGGGATTGTGTCACAGATCCGTTACCCGCTCCTGCACGGCTAGCCCGGATGTCACCCGAATCCCCTGTCAGCGTCTTTGCGCCTTCCCTTTACGCCGCACAACTGTTCGCCGCTCTGTTCGTCGCCCTCGTCCTCGCCGGCCTGATCGTCAAGGCGGTGCTGACCCTGCGTCAGATGCGCCACGTGCGTGCGCACCGCGACGCCGTTCCTGCGGCCTTCGCCGGGCGCATCAGCCTCGAGGCGCACCGCCGCGCGGCGGCCTACACCGATGCACGCCTGCGCATCGCCCTGATCGAAGCCCCGGTTTCGGCCGCGTTCGTGCTCGCGCTCACCGTAGGCGGCGGCCTGCAGGCACTGCTCGACTTCGGCGCACGCTTCAGCGCCAATGGCGGCCTCGTGCACGGCGTCATCGTGCTCGCTGCGCTCGCCGTGCTCGGCTGGCTGGTGGAACTTCCGTTCGCGCTGTACCGCACCTTCGTGCTCGAAAAGCGCTACGGTTTCAACCGCATGACGCCGCCGCTGTTCGCCGCCGACACCGCGCGCGAAGCATTGCTCGCCGCATTCATCGGTCTCCCCGTGCTCGCTGCCGTGCTATGGCTGATGATGGCGATGGGTACGCTGTGGTGGCTGTGGGTCTGGGCGTTCTGGCTCGGTTTCAACCTGCTCGTGCTGATGGTGTGGCCGACCTTCATCGCGCCATTGTTCAACCGCTTCACGCCGCTCGCCGACGCCGCACTGAAGACGCGCGTCGAAGCGCTGCTCGCGCGCTGCGGCTTTCGCGCCAGGGGCCTCTTCGTCATGGACGGCTCGCGCCGCTCGGCCCACGGCAACGCCTACTTCACCGGCTTTGGTGCCGCCAAGCGCATCGTCTTCTACGACACCCTACTCGACAAGCTCGACGCCGACGAAGTCGAAGCCGTGCTCGCCCACGAACTCGGCCACTTCCACCACCGCCACATCGTCAAGCGCCTCGCGGTGCTTGCGCCCGCCAGCCTGATCCTGCTCGGCATGCTCGGCGCGCTGCTCGAGCAGCCCTGGTTCTTCAGCGCGCTCGGTGTCAACACCCCGGGCACCGCCGCCGGCCTGGCGCTGTTCTTCCTCGCGCTTCCCGCCTTCACTTTTGCGCTCACACCGCTGTTCAGCCACTGGTCGCGCAAGCACGAGTTCGAAGCCGACGCCTACGCCGCACGCCAGACCCGCGCGGCCGATCTGGTGAGCGCACTGGTCAAGCTCTATCGCGACAATGCCGCCACCCTCACCCCCGATCCGCTCTATTCACGCTTTTACGACTCACACCCGCCTGCCGCGCTGCGCATCGCCCACCTGCAGGCCCTCGACTGACCTCCGGAGGACGACAACCATGCCCCCGCTCCGCCTCTCCCTCGCATCCACCGCGCTCATCCTGAGCGCCACCGCGGCGGCCGCCCCCTTTGCCGACGCCGACCTCGCCACTGGCGAACAACTGCACGCCAAACTGTGCGTGCAGTGCCACGAGACCCGCTTCGGCGGCGAAGACGGCGCGGCGGTCTACCTGCGGCCGGACCGCCGCGTCCAGTCGGCGAGCGCGCTCACCCAGCAGATCACGACCTGTACGACGATGCTCAATCTCGACCTCTTTCCGGAAGACGAGCAGCACCTTGCCGGCTACCTGAACAAGCATTACTACAAGTTCAAGTGAGGACGCATTCCGCAAGACGCCACAAGGGCGCGGCCACCGTCGGCGGCGTGGTCACCGCGGCCTTCGGCCGCCATTACGAGGTCGACACGCCGCAAGGCCGGTTGCGCTGCTATCCGCGCGGCAAGAAGAGCGTGTTCGCCTGCGGCGACGAGGTCGACATCCTCCCTGGCGGTGATGATCAGGGCGTGATCGAGCACCTGCACCCGCGCCGCAACCTGCTGTGGCGCTCCGACGCTTTCCGCGAGAAGCTGATCGCGGCCAATCTGAGCCACGTCGTCATCGTCGTCGCCACCGAGCCGGGCTTTTCCGATCTGCTGGTGTCGCGCTGCATCGTCGCCGCCGAGAGCCAGGAGATCACACCGCTGATCGTGCTCAACAAGGCCGACCTCGGCGAGCGCCTCGATGCGGCGCGTCAGCAGCTCGCGCCCTATGCCGCGCTCGGCTACGAAATCGTGGAAGTCTCCGCGCTCGCCGGCGCACCCGGTCTGGCGCAGCGCCTGAGCGGCCTGCGCAGCATCTTCGTCGGCCAGTCCGGCATGGGCAAATCGACCCTGACCAACGCCCTGATCCCCGACGCCAACGCCGCCACGCGCGAAATCTCCACCGCGCTCGACACCGGCAAGCACACCACCACCTTCGCCCGCCTCTACCCCGTGGCCGACGCCGGCTGGCTCATCGACAGCCCCGGCCTGCAGGCCTTCGGCCTCGCCCACCTGTCGCCGGACGAACTGGCGCAGAGCTTCGTGGAGTTTCGCCCCCACCTCGGCCGCTGCCGCTTCCGCGACTGCCGCCACGAGGCCGAACCGGGCTGCGCCCTGCTCGCCGCACGCGACGCAGGCACGATCGGCACGCGCCGCTTCGAGCATTACCGAACCATACGCGCCGAGATCGCCGAAGCGCGGCGGCTCAATCCCGGCTGGTGACAGCGGCGCCCGGGCGGCTCAAGCTCTGCCTCAAAAACAAAACCCCGCCGCAGCGGGGTTTTGTTCAAGCGATCAGGTCAGGTCGGTCAGACGCGTTCCCAGATCGTGGTGATGCCCTGGCCACCACCGATGCACATCGTCGCCATGCCGTAGCGGCCACCGCTGCGCTGCAGCTCATGCAGCAGCTTGGTGATGATCACCGCACCGGTGGCGCCCACCGGGTGGCCCAGCGCAATCGCACCGCCATTGGGGTTGGTCTTCGCCGGATCGAGCTCCAGACCCTTGGCCACCGCCAGCGACTGCGCCGCGAAGGCTTCGTTCGACTCGATCACGTCGATCTTGTCCAGACTCAGCCCGGCGCGCTGCAGCGCGAGCTTGGACGACGGGATCGGGCCTTCGCCCATGACGTCGTTGGGAACCCCGGCGATCGCGTAGGAAACCAGGCGGGCCATCGGCTTGTGCCCGGCGGCTGCAGCCTTGGCGGCATCGGCCAGGACCAGGAAGGCCGCCGCATCGTTGATCCCGGATGCGTTGCCGGCGGTCACCGAACCATCCTTCTTGAACGCCGGCTTCATCTTGGCGAGCGCTTCCAGTGTGGTCGCGCGCGGATGCTCGTCGGTATCGAACACCACCGTGCCCTTGCGGGTCTCGAAGGTGATCGGCACGATCTGGCTCTTGAAACGGCCGTCGGCGAGCGCGGCGGCGGCACGGTTCTGCGACTCGAGCGCGAACGCATCCTGATCCTCGCGGCTGATGCCCCACTTGCTCGCCAGGTTCTCGGCGGTGATGCCCATGTGGCCGACGCCGAACGGATCGGTCAGCACCGCGACCATGGCGTCAATCGCCTTGGTGTCGCCCATGCGCGCGCCCGAACGCAGCGTCGGCATCAGGTAGGCGCCGCGCGACATGACTTCGACACCGCCGCCGATCGCGAAGTCGGCATCACCCAGCAGGATCGCCTGCGCCGAGCTGACCACGGCCTGCTGCGCCGAGCCGCATAGGCGGTTCACCGCGAACGCGACCGAATCCATCGACATCCCACCCTGGATCGTCGCCACGCGCGCGACGTAGGCATAGCGCGACTCGGTGGGGATGCAGTTGCCGACCGCAGCAAAGGACACCTGGTGCGGATCGACGCCCGCACGCGCAATGGCCTCCTTCACCACGAGGCCGCCCAGCTCGGCAGGCTCGAGATCCTTCAGCGACCCACCGAAACCGCCCACGGCGGAACGCACGGCACTCAGAACAACGACTTCACGACTGGCCATCACCACTCCCTCCTCGAAAATTAACCACCGACCCACCCGGCCACACCGAGCAGTGCCAGCATCAACAGGCATACAAGCAGCGACCGCCACACCAGCCCGACCGTGCTTTGCATGAAATCCGCATCGGCTTCGTCGCCCAGCCCCATTTCGGGGCGCTCGACGACTTCGCCGGACTCGTGCACCGGCATGCCCAGACGCACGCCGAGCGCACCCGCCCCGCTCGCAATCAGTATAGCGGACGCCTTGTCCGGCCAAAGCATGGCCTGGGTGCGCCAGCAATACACCGCATCCTCGAAATCACCGACCACCGAGAACGAAGCCGCGGTCAGGCGCGCCGGCAACCAATCGACGACCTCGAAGGCACGCCGCGCAAAACTGCCGAACTGGCCGAAGGCCTCATCCTGGCGGCCGCCCCACTCGTCGTTGAAGAAACGCGCCAGGCGATACATCACCGCGCCCGACGGTCCGGGCAGGATCACGAACCAGAACGCCACCGCGAACACGTTGCGGTGCGCAGCAACGAGCGCCTGCTCGATCGCCAGACGCGCGATCTCGCTCGAGCTCGCATCGTGATACTGGCCACCGCGCCACTCACCGAGCAGCGAACGGGCGCGGTCGAGCTCCCCCATGCGCAGCGCGAGATGGATGTCGGTAAAGAAATGGCTTTCCTGGCGGAAGCCGAGGGTCAGGTAGAGGACCGCGATGTTGAACGCGAACGCGGCGAGCGGATGCAGATGCCAGAGAAAAAAATAGACCAGCGCGGACGCCGCCGTCGCCAGCACCACGGTCAGCCACCAGGCCAGCTTGCCGTGGCGCGCCTGCCCGTCGTTGAAGCGCTCGACCATGAACCCCGCGAGCCTGCGCAGCGGATCGACCACCCACTGCTGAACCGGAAGCGGACGAACCTGCTCGATCAGCAGGGCAATGATCAGCGAGAAAAGCGTCATGCGCGGTCGGGGCGGAAAAATAGGGCCGTGGGTATGGCCGGTGAGCCGGATGTGGCCGACGCGATGACCGGCCGATTGTTTGCGGCGACGATACCACAAAGCCACGCCAGCGATGTGACGGCGCCGGCCAGCCCGCGTCACGCTCCCTGGCGATCGTCCTGCAATACGCGGTACAGCGACATGATGATCCCCGCGGTGGCTCCCCAGATGTAGTAGTCGTGATAGGGCATGGCATAAAAATGCCGCATCCGCCCCTCGAACTCGCGACTGTGACGCTGGTGGTTGGCGGGGTCGAGAAAGTGCGCCAGCGGCACCTCGAAGGCCTCCGCAACCTCGAACGCATCGAGCTGCAACTCGAACGGCGGATGCACCAAGCCGACCACCGGGGTGATGCGAAAGCCCGTGCCGGTGAAGTAATCGGGCAGCGTACCAAGGAACTCGACGTGCTGACGACCGAGACCGATCTCTTCCTCGGTCTCGCGCAGCGCAGTGGCCAACGGTGAGGCATCCCCCGCCTCCACCCGCCCACCGGGAAAGCTGATCTGCCCGGGATGATGGTGAAGATGGTCGGTGCGGCGGGTGAAGAGCAGG
>JAEWVQ010000208.1 GCA_023459095.1 Pseudomonadota bacterium
GGCCGGCCGGCGCACGCTGAAGGACTGCGTGCCGGTGCCCGGGGTGTATGCCGCCGGCCGCCTCGACACCGACAGCGAGGGCCTGCTGCTGCTCACCGACGACGGCGCGCTGCAGCACCGCATCGCCGACCCGCGTCACAAACTGCCCAAAACCTATGTCGTCCAGGTCGAAGGCGAGCCGGGCGAGGCCGCGCTCGCCGCACTGCGTCGCGGTGTGGATCTGGGGGATTTCCACACGCAGCCGTGTGCCGCGCGCGCGATCGCCGAACCCGACTGGCTGTGGCCGCGCGATCCGCCGGTGCGTTTTCGCAAGACGGTGCCGACCGCCTGGCTGGAGATCGTGCTGCGCGAAGGCAAGAACCGCCAGGTGCGGCGCATGACCGCCAAGGTCGGGCTGCCGACACTGCGCCTGCTGCGCGTGGCGATCGGGCCGTGGCGGCTCGATGGCCTGCTCCCCGGGCAGTGGCGCGAGGTGCCGGCGATGCTCGGCGGCACCGGCGGGGCAGGGCGCGGGAGTGTGGGTAAAATCCGTGCTCAGGCGCATTCGACAGCGGCAGGACGCAAGCGATGAGGCGGAAATGAGGCGGAACAGGACAGGGGCGGCACGGTTGTGGCGGTTCATGGCGGGGATGGCGTTGGCCGGCGCGGCGGCGACGGTGCAGGCGGCATCGGGGCCGGCAACGATGCCGGTGGTCGAACTCGGCGCCGGCATGTACCGCATCGAGGCCGAAGTCGCGCATACCGCTGCGGCGCGCCAGACCGGGCTGATGAACCGGCGCACCATGGCGGTGCAGCGTGGCATGGTGTTCGTGTTCCCCGACGACGCGATCCACTGCATGTGGATGAAGAACACCTATCTGCCGCTGTCGGTGGCCTTTCTCGACCGCGACGGCCGCATCCTCAACATCGCCGACATGCAGCCGCAGACCGAGGACAGCCATTGCGCCGCGGGCGCCGCGCGCTATGCGCTGGAGATGAATCGGGGCTGGTTCCGCGAACGCGGGGTGAAGGCCGGCGATAGCCTGCGCGGCATCGAGCGTCTGCCCGCCGCCACGCGCTGAGGTCGCCGCGGTCGCTGCGGCGGCCGAATAGCGGCGTTTTTCCCCGTCTTTTCGGGCGGCAGAATTTGCCGGTGGGCGGCGATAATGCCGCCATGCCGCGCTGCGTCCGCGCCTGTTCCGGGCGGGGGCGGCGTTCCCGGAGCCGGCCGTGGCCGAAGACAGCGATCTCGAGAAAACCGAACCTGCGTCACCGCGACGACTGGAGCAAGCCCGCGAGGAAGGGCAGGTTCCGCAGTCGCGCGAGCTGTCGACCTTCTTCGTGGTGGTGACCGGCGTGGTCGTGTTGTGGACGCTGGGCGGCTGGATGGCGGAGCGGCTCTTTGGCCTGGTGCGGCGCGCGTTCAGCTTCGAGCGCGCGCTCGCCTTCGACCCCAAGCTCATGCTCGATGCGCTGCACAGCCAGCTGAGCGGCGCCCTGCTCACCCTGATGCCACTGTTTCTCGCCCTGCTCCTCGCCGCGGTGGCCTCGCCCATCCTGCTCGGCGGCGTGGTGTTCGCGCCCAAGGCGCTCGGCCCCAACTTCGGCCGCATGAATCCGATCCAGGGCCTGGGGCGGATGTTCTCGATGCACGGTCTGATGGAGATGGTGAAGGCGATCCTCAAATCGCTGATCGTCGGCGGCGTCGGCGCCGCGGTGCTCTGGTACAACAAGGAGCACCTGTTCGACCTGATGGTGATGCCACTCGAGGTCGGCATGCCCGACTTCTCGGAAACGGTGGTGTTCGCCGCGCTCCTCATCACCCTCGCCCTCGGCCTGCTCGCGCTCCTCGACGTGCCGTTCCAGCTCTGGCAATACCACAAGAAGCTGCGCATGACCAAGGAAGAGGTCAAGCGCGAGGGCAAGGAGCAGGAGGGCGATCCGCACGTCAAGGCGCGCATCCGCGCGATGCAGCGCGAGATGGCGCGCGGGCGGATGATGGCTGCGGTGCCGCAGGCCGACGTCGTGGTCACCAACCCGACGCACTTTTCGGTCGCGCTGCGCTACGACGCCGAGAAGATGGGCGCGCCGGTGGTGGTCGCCAAGGGCCGCGGCGAACTCGCGCTGAAGATCCGCGAGATCGCGCGCGAGAACGACGTGCCACTGCTCGAGGCGCCGCCGCTGGCGCGCGCGCTGTACACCCACTGCGAGCTCGAACAGGCGATTCCCGCCGCGCTCTACACCGCCGTGGCCGAAGTCATGGCCTACGTCTATCAACTGAACCACTGGGTCGCCGCCGGCGGCCTGCCGCCGCAGGCGCCCGAGGCGCTGCCGGTGCCCGCGGCGCTCGATCCCGGCGCTCCCGAAGAATGAAACCCTGACCGATGGCCAACCCGCTCCAGAACCTTCGCCAGTACCTCTCGCCCGAGGTCTTGCGCGCACTCGCCGCACCCATCCTGATCTTGATGATCCTGTCGATGATGGTGCTGCCGCTGCCGGTGTTCCTGCTCGACCTGTTCTTCACCTTCAACATCGCGATGTCGGTGATGGTGATGCTGGTGGCGATGTACTCGAAGAAGCCGCTCGACTTCTCGGTGTTCCCCACCGTGCTGCTGGTGACCACGCTGCTGCGCCTGTCGCTCAACGTCGCGTCCACACGGATCGTGCTGCTCAATGGCCACACCGGGCCGGACGCCGCGGGCAAGGTGATCGAGGCCTTCGGCCACTTCCTGGTCGGCGGCAACACCGCGGTCGGCATCGTGGTGTTCGTGATCCTGACCCTGATCAACTTCGTCGTCATCACCAAGGGCGCGGGGCGGATCGCCGAGGTGAGCGCGCGCTTCACGCTCGATGCGATGCCGGGCAAGCAGATGGCGATCGACGCCGACCTCAACGCCGGCCTCATCGACGAAAAGGAGGCCAAGCGCCGGCGCCGCGAGATTTCGCAGGAGGCCGACTTCTACGGCGCGATGGACGGTGCCTCGAAGTTCGTGCGCGGCGACGCCATCGCCGGCATCCTGATCCTCGTCATCAACATCATCGGCGGGCTCTTCGTCGGCATCATCCAGCACAACATGGCCGCGGGCGACGCCGCCCACACCTACACCCTGCTCACCATCGGTGACGGCCTGGTGGCGCAGATTCCGGCGCTGATCATCTCGGTCGCCGCCGGCCTGGTGGTGTCGCGCGTGGGCGACGCCGAGGACAAGGACATCGGCGGCCAGGTCATCGGCCAGGTGTTCTCCAACCCGCAGGTGCTCACCCTCACCGCGGTCATCATCGGCGTGCTCGGGCTGATTCCGGGCATGCCCAACTTCGTCTTCATCCTGCTCGCTTCGGGTTTCGGCTATCTCGCGTGGATACGGCACAAGAAGGCGGCCGAGGTCGCGTTCGCCGCCGAATCGCCGGCGGCGCAGGCCGCGGCCGCGGCGCAGCCGGCGGCGGAGTCGCAGGAGGCGAGCTGGAACGACGTCTCGCCGGTCGATGTGCTCGGCCTGGAAGTCGGCTACCGGCTGATTCCGATGGTGGACAAGGGGCAGGACGGCGAGCTGCTCAAGCGCATCCGCGGCCTGCGCAAGAAGTTCGCCCAGGAGGTCGGCTTCCTGTCGGCGCCGGTGCATATCCGCGACAACCTCGAACTCAAGCCCAACGCCTACCGCATCGCGCTCAAGGGCGTCGAGATCGGCAGCGGCGAGGCCTACCCGGGGCAGTACATGGCGATCAATCCGGGGCGGGTGGCGGGGCCGCTCACCGGGCGCGAGACCAAGGACCCGGCGTTCGGCCTGCCGGCGTACTGGATCGATGGCGGCGCGCGCGAGCAGGCCCATGCGCTGGGCTACACCGTGGTCGACGCCAGCACCGTGGTCGCCACCCACCTCAACCACGTCATCCTCAACCACGCCGCCGAACTGCTCGGCCGCCAGGAAACCCAGGCCCTGCTCGACCACATCGCCAAGGATGCGCCCAAGCTCATCGAGGATCTGGTGCCCAAGCTGCTGCCGGTGTCGACGGTGCAGCGCGTGCTGCAAAACCTGCTCGAAGAGGGGGTCAACATCCGCGACATGCGCACCGTCATCGAGGTGCTCGCCGAGCATGCGCCGCGCCAGCAGGACCCGGTCGAGCTCACCACGCGGGTGCGCGAGGCGCTCGGGCGCGCGATCATCCAGAGCCTGTTCCCGGGCAATGCCGAGGTGCAGGTGATGGCGCTGGAGCCGGGGTTGGAGCGCATTCTGCTGCAGGCGATGAGCGCTGGCGGCGAGGGCGGGGCGATCGAGCCGGGGCTCGCCGACACCCTGCTGCAGCACACCGCGCAGCTCGCCCAGCGTCAGGAGGACATCGGCCTGCCGCCGGTGCTGCTCGTGCCCGCGCCGCTGCGCATGTTGCTGTCGCGCTTCCTGCGTCGCGCGGTGCCCTCGCTGAAGGTGATCTCCAACGCCGAGGTGCCGGAAACGCGCGTGATCCGCGTCACCGGCATGGTCGGCGGCGCGCACTGAGGCCGGGTTCGCGGCGTGCGCCGGGGTTGCGCGCCGTGGTTCAGGTTGTGGCCGCGGCGGCGGCGATGATCTGCGTCGCCGGCACTGGGCGGCCGAGCAGGTAGCCCTGGAATTCGTCGCAGCCCTGCGCGCTGAGGTAGGCGAGCTGGGCGGGGGTCTCGACGCCCTCGGCGATCACCGCGAGGTCGAGATTCTTCGCCATCGACAGGATGGTGGCGACGATGGAGACGTCGTCGCGATCGCCGGGCAGGCCCTCGACGAAGCTGCGGTCGATCTTGATCCGGTCCACCGGCAGGCGCTTGAGATAGGACAGCGACGAGTAGCCGGTGCCGAAGTCGTCTACCGCGAGCCATACTCCCAGCGCCTTGAGCGCTTGCAGCGTGCGGATGCTGGCATCGCCGCGTGCGATCAGCTGGCCCTCGGTGATTTCCAGTTCGAGCAGCGCGGGCGGCAGCCCCGATTCGTCCAGCGCATCGCGCACGGTGGCGACGATGTCGTCATGCATCACCTGCTGGCTGGCGAGGTTCACCGCGACCCGTAGCGGCGTGCCGGCATCGACCCAGGTGCGCGCCTGGCGGCAGGCTTCGAGCAGGGCCCAGCGCCCGATCGGTTGGATGAGGCCGGTTTCCTCGGCGAGCGGAATGAAGCTCGCCGGCGGAATCAGCCCCTTCTCCGGGTGCTGCCAGCGCAGCAGGGCTTCGACGCCGCTCAGCCGGCCGCTCGCGCAGTCGGCCTGAGGCTGGTAGTAGAGCAGCAGTTCGCCGCGTTCGAGCGCGCGCCGCAGTCCGCTCTCGAGGTCGAAGCGTTCGCGGCTGGCGCGCGTGAGGTCGCCCGTGTGGAACTGGAAGGTGTTGCGGCCCAGATCCTTGGCGCGGTACATCGCGGCGTCGGCGTTCTTGATCAGGGTTTCGGCGTCGCTGCCGTCGTCCGGATACACGCTGATGCCGACGCTGGCACCGATGAACAGTTCGTGGCCGGCGATCGTCATCGGCGGCGCCAGCGTGGCGATCAGCTTGGTTGCGACCTGGGCGGCCTCCTGCGGCGTGCCGAGGTCTTCCAGGACCACGAGGAACTCGTCGCCGCCCAGGCGGGCGACCGTGTCGTGGCTGCGCACCGCGGCGCGCAGGCGCTGCGCGGTGGCCTGCAGCAGGCGGTCGCCGATGGCGTGGCCGAGGTGGTCGTTGACGTGCTTGAAGCGGTCGAGGTCGAGGAACAGCACGGCGAGGCGGCTGCCGTTGCGCTGCGCGTGGGCGAGCGCCTGGTGCAGGCGGTCGTGGAGCAGGGCGCGGTTGGGCAGCCCGGTGAGGATGTCGAAATGGGCGAGGCGGCGGATGCGCTCGGCGGCCTCCTTCTTCTCCGAAATGTCGGAGAACAGCGCCACGTGGTGGGTCAGGCGGCCGTCGCCGTCGCGCAGCGCCGACAGCGAGATCCACACCGGCAGCGGCGAGGCGTCGGCGCGCACGAAGGGCAGCTCGCCCTGCCAGCTGCCGGCGGACTCGACCTCGCGCCAGGCCGCGCTGCATTCGTCGGCGCTGTCCGGGTCGCCGAGCAGCGCGCACAGGTCGTGGCCGCGCATCGAGCGTGCGGGCAGACCGGCGAGGTGGCTGGCGGCCTGGTTGGCGTCGAGGATGCGGTGGCGGTGATCCATGATCACGATGCCCTCGCGACTGCCCTCGAACACGCTCGCCGCCAGCCGCAACTCGTCGGTCTGGCGGAGTACGCGCTGTGCCAGCGGGCGGATCGCGCGCGAGGTGAACACCGCGCCGACGCCCACCAGCAGGACGATGGTGGCGAGCGGCAGACTCAGTTCGCCGAACACCGGCGCATAGAGCTCGTCGGTGGGGAGGGTCACCACATAGCTCCAGCCCGCGACGCCCGGCACCGGCGCGTAGAAGGCCACGCGCTCGCCGCCGTCGGCGGCGGCCAGTGCGCGCACTCCGCGGT
>JAEWVQ010000209.1 GCA_023459095.1 Pseudomonadota bacterium
CTCCGTGCCGCACCGCCGCAATCGAATTTCCATAACATCGCTATGCGATGATCCTGCGCTGCCTATCCGAAAACGATGTTGGACCTGAGGCGACAAAGACCGTTAATCTTGCGGCTTGTCGCTCACCACAGACTCACGACTCGAAAGGAACATGGCACATGGAGGGTCCGTTCGCAGCGGCAGGCAGAACATGCCCGAGACATCCTCGCCGCGGGCAATACGCCGGCGGACACGGGCTTGTTCCGGTCGCGACGCGCTATCAGCAACATGTCAGCTTGATGTGTGAAGATGAAACGATGAGGCTGCTGCACCTGGCTTCCGGTCCGCCCCCGCACGCCCCCGACCACCGCCGTCGTGGGCGGTGCAGGCACTGATATTGCATACATTGAACATCGTGCAGATATCGAACAACAACAGCGGTAACCCAGAACAGCAGAGAACGTCACCTCTCATTCCGTCGGAGCCCTTTTCATGAACATCATCTGCTTCCAGCACGTCCCGTACGAGAAGCCGGGCCTCATCGCCAACTGGGCGGAAGCACACGGCCACCGCCTGGAGGTGGTCCGCACCGATCTCAAAGACCCGCTCGAAGCGGTCAAGCGCGCCGACGCGCTGATCGTGCTCGGCGGGCCGATGGGCGTCCATGACGATGCCCAGTTCCCCTGGCTGGTGGTCGAGAAGATGGCGCTGCGCCAGGCAATCGACCGCAAGATCCCGACCCTGGGCATCTGCCTGGGCGCGCAACTGCTCGCCGACGCCCTCGGCGCCCACGTGTTCCGCGGCGCGCAGCGCGAGATCGGCTGGTATCCGGTGGAGATCACCGACGGCGTGATCGGCGCGGGTTCGGTGATCACGCCGCTGCTGTGGCACGGCGACGCCTTCACCCTGCCCGAAGGCGCACGCCCGATCGGCAGCAGCGCGGCCTGCGACGTGCAGGGCTTCCGCTACGGCGACCATGTGCTCGCGCTGCTGTTCCACATCGAGATGACGCGCGCCGGGCTGACCGACCTCATCACCCACTGCGCCGACGAGATCGACGGCTCGCAGACCTGCCAGTCGCCCGAAAGCATGCTCGCGCCGGACGTGCCTTTTGCCGAGATCCACGCGGTGGCGTGGCGCGTGCTCGACGACTTCTTCGAGCGCGCGGCGATCACCCGGGTCTGAGCGAACCTCCGCTCGCCGTTCCCCCGTCCCCACTTCTGCTCGGGCCCCGTGACGCCGCACCGGCACGGGGCCCGAAGCCTTGGCCCCGCCCCGTGTTGGTGCCCGCCCGCGCGCCCGCCTACTTGCCCTGAACCACCGGAATCGCGCGCAGCGCCGCCGCACCACGCGGCGTCTCGAGCAGACGCGCCACGGTCGGCCCCAGCGGCAGGGCGATGCCGAGTTCGTGAGCGCGGGAGCGCTCCTCGCCCTTCACCCGGCGCAGATTCGCCAGCTTCACCGGACCGTAACCGCGGATGCCGCCGGCGAGCGCGGCCAGTTCGGTGGCGGCCGCCAGCGTCTCGGGCGTCAGGCGGGGGAGCAGCGCCTCCACCAGACGGGCATGGTCGGCAGCGAGCTCGCGCTCCATGCGGCGCTCGTCGCTGCGCCCGAACAGGTCGAAGACCGTGCCGCGCAGGCGCTTGCCGTGGGCAAGGAGCTTGAGCACCGGCATCAGCCAGGGGCCGAAATCGAGCTTGCGCGGACGGCCGTCGCCGCGGTCGCGGGCGAGCAGCGGCGGCGCCATGTGGAACTGCAGGCGGTAATCGCCTTCGAACTGCGCCTCGAGCGCGGCCTGGAAGCTGCCGTCGGTGAACAGGCGGGCGACTTCGTACTCGTCCTTGTAGGCCAGCAGCTGCCCCTGCACGCGCGCCACCGTCGCCGCCAGGCGCAGCGGCGCGCCAACGCCGGCGACGGCGCGCTCGGCGGCGGCCACGCGCTCGACCAGGGTGCGGTAGCGCGCAGCGTAGGCGGCGTTCTGGTAGGCGGTGAGATGGGCGGCATGACGGGCGACAATGGCCTCCAGGCTTTCGTCGCCAGCGGTCTCGCCGCCGTCGGCGACCGCCCCGCCGGCAAGCGCGGCGAGCGCCTGCGGATCGGCGGCGGCGAGGCGGCCGAGGCGGAAGGCGTTGTGGTTCATCGCCACCGCGACGCCGTTGAGTTCGATCGCGCGCTCGAGCGCCGCCAGCGACACCGGCACCAGACCGAGCTGCCAGGCGTAGCCCAGCATCAGGATGTTGGCACCGATGGTGTCGCCCAGCATGCGCGCGGCGATCGCCTGCGCGTCGCAGGTGTGCACTCGGTCGGCGCCCGCGGCGAAGCGCATCTTGTCGAGCAGCGCATCGGCATGGAGATCGGCACCCGGATGGTGCACGAAGGCCGCGGTCTGGATCTCGTGGGTGTTGGCGACGATGCGCGTGCGGCCGTGCTTGACGGTCTGCAGCGCGTCGTTGCTGGCGCCCACCACCAGATCGCAGGCGAGCAGCGCGTCGGCCTGCTGGGTGTCGATGCGCACCTGGTTGAGCGCGGCGGCATCCATGCCCACCCGCACGAAGGACAGCACCTGCCCGCCCTTCTGCGCGAAACCCATGAAATCGAGCACCGAGGCGCTCTTGCCCTCGAGGTGCGCGGCCATGGTGATGAGCGCGCCCACGGTGACCACGCCGGTGCCGCCGACCCCGGTGACGAGCAGGTCGTAGGGGCCATCCCAGGGCGCGAGCACGGGCGCCGGCAGCGCCGCCGCGGCGGCGGCGAGATGGGACGCGTCGCCGACCGCGCCCACGCCCTTGCGCACGCTGCCGCCGAGCACCGAAACGAAGCTCGGACAGAAGCCGTTCACGCAGGAGTAGTCCTTGTTGCACGACGACTGGTCGATGGCGCGCTTGCGCCCGAACGGCGTCTCCAGCGGCACGATCGACAGGCAGTTCGACTGCGCGCCGCAATCGCCGCAGCCTTCGCACACCGCGCTGTTGATGAAGACGCGGCGCGCCGGATCGGGAAAGGCTTTCTTCTTGCGGCGGCGGCGCTTCTCGGCGGCGCAGGTCTGGTCGTAGATCAGCACGGTGACGCCCTGCACCGCGCGCAGCTCGCGCTGCACCGCATCGAGTTCGGCGCGCCCATGGAAGGTGGTGCCGCGCGGAAACAGGCCCTCGTGGCCGGCGTACTTCTCCGGTTCGTCGCTGACCACGACCACGCGCCGCGCGCCTTCGGCCTCCACCTGGCGGGCGATCGCATCCACCGTCACCGTGCCATCCACGGGCTGACCGCCGGTCATCGCCACCGCGTCGTTGTAGAGGATCTTGTAGGTGACGTTGGTACGCGCCGCCACCGCCTGGCGGATGGCGAGAAAACCGGAGTGGAAATAAGTGCCGTCGCCGAGGTTCTGGAACACGTGCGGGGTGGCGGTGAATTGCGAATGCGCGACCCAGTCGACGCCCTCACCGCCCATCTGGATCAGCCCGGTGGTTTCGCGGTCGGGCATCCACGACGCCATGAAATGGCAGCCGATGCCAGCCTGGGCGTGCGAGCCTTCCGGCACCTTGGTCGAGGTGTTGTGCGGACAGCCGGAGCAGAAATACGGCACCCGGCGCACGCCGTCGGCGACGTTGGACAGCAGCTGCGGCGCAGTGAAATCGACCACGTGCGCGCGCCGGTCGAGCGCCGGGCGGTGGTGGGCGAGCCACTCGGCGATCACCGGCATCACCCGCGACGGCCGCAACTCGCCGAGCGCGGACAGCAGCGGCGCGCCGTCGCGCCCGCTCTTGCCGAGCACTTGCGGACGTTCATCCGGCGCCGCGTTGTAGAACAGCTCCTTGATCTGGCGCTCGACCACCGGCCCCTTCTCCTCGACCACCAGCACCTCCTTGAGGCCGGCGGCGAAGGCGCGCATGCGCCCGCTCTCGAGCGGAAAACTGAGGCCGACCTTGTACAGGCGCACCCCGGCGGCTTCGAGATCGGCGACGCCCAGGCCGAGGCGGCGCAAGGCTTCGAGCAGGTCGAGATGGGCCTTGCCGCAGGTGACGATGCCGATGTCGGCGGCCGGTGCCGGGCACAGCAGTTGGTCGATCGAGTTGGCGCGGGCGAAGGCGCGCACCGCGTCGAGCTTGGCGGCCAGCCGTTGCTCGATGACGAGGCTGGGCAGATCGGGCCAGCGGTAATGCAGCCCGCCCGCCGGCGGGGTGTACGCGACCGGCGCGGAAAAATCGCTGCGCACCTGGTCGAGATCGACGGTGGCGCCGCTCTCCACCGTTTCCGAAATCGCCTTCAGCCCCACCCAGCACCCGGAAAAGCGCGACAGCGCCCAGCCGTAGAGGCCGAATTCGAGCAGTTCGGCGACGTTCGCCGGGTTGAGCACCGGCAGCCCCCAGGCTTGCAGCGTGAAATCACTCTGATGCGGCATCGACGACGACACGCAGCCGTGGTCGTCGCCGATCACCGCGAGTACGCCGCCGTGGGGCGAAGCCCCGTAGGCGTTGCCGTGGCGCAGCGCGTCGCCGGCGCGATCGACCCCCGGCCCCTTGCCGTACCAGATCGCGAACACGCCATCGACGGTGCGCTCGGGATCGTTCTCGACCTGCTGCGAACCGAGCACCGCGGTGGCACCCAACTCCTCGTTGACCGCGGGCAGGAAGCGGATATTGCGCGCAGTGAGCAACTCGCGCGCCTTCCACAACTGCTGGTCGTAGGCACCGAGCGGGGAGCCGCGGTAGCCGCTGATGAAGCCGCCGGTGTTGCGCCCGGCGGCGGCATCGAGCGCGGCCTGCATCAGCGGCAGGCGAACCAGGGCCTGGGTGCCGGTGAGAAAGACCTGGCCACGGCTTGCCGCGAGATTGTCGGTGAGGCGGTAATCGGAAAGGGCGCAGGCTGCGGACAGGCGGGCGGCGGGCGCCTCCGCATCGGCGAGGACGGGCGAGTTCATGCGTGTCTCCTGGTCGTGTTCGTCGCCCGCGTGCCGCCGGGGGAGGCGCACGGGCTGCTTTTTCGGGCTTTGAGTCCGGGGGCGCGAAATCGCTCCCGGAGGCCGCTTGTGGTGGAGACAATCCTAGGGCACGAACCGCCCACGAGGTGTGCGTTCAACGCACGATTTCGCCTTTATCCTGCACACTACGCGCACCAAACCCCGAAACGATGCAC
Source organism: Pseudomonadota bacterium (assembly GCA_023459095.1). Lineage (GTDB taxonomy): Bacteria > Pseudomonadota > Gammaproteobacteria > Burkholderiales > Rhodocyclaceae > JAEWVQ01. The sequence goes on from JAEWVQ010000209.1 coordinate 5,113, forward strand.
GAAACGATGATTGAACTCGACAAGTACGACCTCGCGCTGTTGAACCAGCTCCAGCGCGACGGCCAGGCCTCGAACGCGGCGCTGGCCGAACTGATCCACCTGTCGCCGTCCCAGGTGAGCCGCCGCATTCAGCGTCTGGAGCAGGCCGGGCTGATCGAACGCTACGCTGCGCTGCTGCGCCCGGCGGCGATCGGGCTGGGGGTGACCGCATTCGCCAGCGTGTCGCTCGAACGCCACGGCGAAACCCACACCAGCACGTTCGACGACGCCATTGCCGACATGGAAGAGGTGCTGGAGTGCTTTGCGATCACCGGCGAGGCCGACTACCTGCTGCGCATCGTCACCCCCGACCTGGCCTCGCTGTCGGAATTCATGATGCACAGGCTGATGCGCGTCGCCGGCGTGCGCAGCGTCAAATCGAACATCGTGCTCAACGAGATCAAGCGCACCACGCGCCTGCCGCTCGGCCATCTGGCGCGCGGCGGGCGATGATTGCGACGCCTTGAAGACAACGTAAAGCCGGCCACCGGGCCGGCGGTCAGGGCGCTGGATACGCGCTTTCAGACCTTGAAGCGTGCCGCGGCCTCACGCATGCGGGCCGCCATGCCTTCCAGTGCGCGGACCGAATCCGAGGCCTGAGCCAGCGCCGCGGTGCTTTCATCGCTGGAGCGCGCGATGGTCTCCAGCTGGCGCGCAATGGTGTCGCTGGCCACCGACTGTTCGCGCAGGGCACTGGTGATCTCGCCGGCAACGTCTACAACCTTGTGGGCCCCTTCCTCGATGCGGACGATGACCTCACCCGCTTCACGGGCCTGCTCCGCGTTCTCCCGTACCTGCTCGACCATGTCGTGCATGCCGGACACCGCCTGCTGCGCCTGCCCCTGGATGGCGGCGATTTTCTCCGCGATGTCATGGGTGGCGTGGGCCGTGCGCTCGGCCAGCTTGCGCACCTCGTCGGCGACGACGGCAAAACCCCGCCCCTGCTCGCCGGCGCGTGCCGCCTCGATGGCGGCGTTGAGCGCGAGCAGGTTGGTCTGGTCGGCCACTTCGCGAATCGTGGCGACGATGCCGGAAATGTCGGCGGTCTGCTGCCCCAAGGCCTCGATGCGCTCGGCAGACGCCTGCACGTGGTCGACCGTGGACAGCATCCGGGAAACCGTGCGGCCGACCACTTCTCCGCCCGTGCTGGCAAGGCTCGCGGACTCCCGGCTGATCTCGAGCGTCTGCTCGGCGTTGTCGCGCACATGGTTGATCGATACGGTGAGTTCCTCGATCGAGGCCGCGACGGTCACGGTGGAGTCGTTGAGCGTCGACACACCACCACTGATCTCACTCACCGCGCCGGAGACCGCAACGGCATTGCTGGCGACACCACTCGCCTGCTGGCTGATATCACCGACCAGGCGTTGAAAGCTCTCCAGCATGGTGTTGAAGCTCCCCCCGGCGGCGGCGATCTCATCGCCGCCTGTGGCCGCAGCGCGCAAGCGCAGATCATGCTGACTGGAGGCCTGGGTCATGGTGGATTCCAAGGCCGAGAGCGCGGACGAAATGCGTCGGATCATCAAGGCGGCCAGTACCGCAATGCCGGCAATCAAGCCGACCATCGCCACGAGCAGCACCACGCGAACAGTCTGGTAGCTCGTTACCATGCGCACCTTGGCGCTCTCGTGGAGTCGATCCTCTTCAGCCAGGATCTTGTGCGCGATGTCGACCAGACCTTCGGAAAACGCCCGATCCATGCCCCGGACGGCCTGATCTACCGCCTTGCCGGCACTGGGGTCGTCCGGATCGAAGTTCTTGAGCGCCTCCCGGTAACGCTCGCCCAGCTTTCGGTGTTCGCTCAGCAATGCACCGAGATCTACATCGATGTTCGTTTCTCCGGCCAGATAGGACGTCAGCTTGCGCAACTCTTGCTCGACGTGGGCCTCCTCTTTCCGGAAGCCTTCCATGTGCTGTTTGAACAGGCCGGGATCGTTGCCGCGGAGGAGGATGTTCTTCCACTCCTGCACCTGGGTCTTGAACGCATTCTCTGCGCGATCAACGGCAATGACCGCATGTTGCCCGACCTCGCTGCGTTCGAAGATTTGCGCCATACCGTCGTTGAACTGGCTCATCTGGTACAGCGCCACGCTTCCCAGAAGTAATAGGCCAGCCGATGCCATCAGGGAGAGCATAATCAGCCGTGTCTTGACGCTCATGGACGCACTCTGTATTTAGAAAGTATTAATACTAACGACAAGTAAGGTCGTAGCTTTAACCGATCTATGGAGATGCAGTCACCTGTGCAGCGACCGGTGGTGTGCGCGCCTCGACCGTGGGAAAAAAGGGGCGCCCGATCCGCCCCCGGCACTCCCCCCTGCAAGCGAGCACCGACCGCGATACGTCGAAAGGCTTTGTGCTGGCAGGCACAGCGGGGCGGCGCTGCCGTGGCCTCGGGCACGCACTCAGACCCACTGCATCCACCTACGTAGCAGCGGGCTGCACTGACCGGCTGGCGAAGGTTCAGGCTTGCTCGTCGTGCCCGCTACCGGGATTCATGTGCGGATAGCGCACATAATCGACCAGGTCCTGGATCGCCTGCGGCGGCGGCGGGGTCAGCAGGCTGACCACGAAGATGGTGACAAAGCCCAGCGGCACGCCGAACACGCCGGCCGAGATCGGGTTGATGTCGAACCAGGCCTGCTCCATCGAGCCGCCGAAGAAGCTGTGCGTGCGCACCGCGTAGTAAAGCGTCACCCCCAGGCCGGCGAGCATGCCGGCGACCGCCCCGGGACGGTTGGCGCGCTTCCAGAAGATGCCGAGCACAAGCGCGGGAAAGAACGCGGAGGCGCCGATCGAGAACGCGAAACCGACCATGAACAGGATGTTGTCCGGGCGCAGCGACGCCACCCAGGCCGCGACCACGGCGACCACGAGGAGCTGGGTCTTGGAGATCAGCAGGCGGCGGTGGGTGGAGGCCTGCGGATTGACCACTTTGTAATAGAGGTCGTGCGACAGCGCGTTGGAGATGGTCAGCAGCAGGCCGTCGGCGGTAGACAGCGCGGCGGCGAGGCCGCCGGCGGCCACTAGCCCCGACACCACGTAGGGCAGGCCGGCGATCTCCGGCGTGGCGAGCACGATGACGTCGGTATTGAGGGTGAGCTCGGCCAGTTGCAGGATGCCGTCGCCGTTGATGTCCTCGATCCGCACCAGCCCGACCTTGCCCCAGGACGCCACCCAGTTCGGCAGGATGGACAGACTGGAACCGATGACGTTGTTGTACACCTCCCATTTCGCGAACACCGCATAGGCCGGCGCGGTGACGTAGAGCAGGAAGATGAAGAGCAGCGACCACAGCACCGAGCGCCGCGCCTCGACCACGCCGGGCGTGGTGTAGTAGCGCATCAGGATGTGCGGCAGCGCAGCGGTGCCGACGGTGAGCACGAACACCAGGGCGAGGAAGTTGTTGCGCGACCGCGCCACCGCTTCGGCGCTGTCGCCGGGGTGCGCCTCGGCGTGGCGCGGCGGCGGTCGCGAGCGCTCCAGCGCCTCGCTGCGCGCGCGCTCCCAGGCCACCTG
>JAEWVQ010000210.1 GCA_023459095.1 Pseudomonadota bacterium
AACTCAACGGCACGATCTTTCTGGGCTTTCCGCTCGGCTTCTACGTATTCGCCCAGGGCGCGCTCATTGCCTACCTGGTGATCATCGCCCTCTATGTATGGGCGATGGAGCGGCTGGACCGCCGCTACGGCGCCTCCGACTGAGGCACGGAAGCCGCCGGGGGGCTTACTCCGCGCTCGCCGCCGGCTTGCGCCGGCCAAACACCATCGGGTGGGCATGGCGCGACAGGATGAAATCGGCGAAGAACTTGCACCACAGGGTCCCGCCCGCGAGCGCACTCCAGGTCTCGTAGCGCAGCACGCCGGCGATGATGCCGACGATCACGAACACGATCACGATTCCGCCCAGCAGATTGATCGCCGCGGCAAAGGGCGCGAACTTTTCCGGCTTGGCCGGGGAGACGCCGCGCTTGAGCGCGACCTCGGAAAAATCACGTTTGGCGATGATGCGCCAGGCCCGCCGCAGCCAGAAAAAGGCGACCGGGAACAGGGCGAGGAACAGAATCCAGTTGAGGGCAACACTGACGTCGAAGATCATGCTGACTACTCCTTCAGGGCCGACACGCACGCGCTGCGCTGCTGCCGCCTGAAAAGCCCCGCCTTGCGGCGGGGTCTGCGGATCGCGGCACGGCCCGCCGCAGCGGGCCGCACCACCTTCACGACCGAGGTACGCGCTTAGTGCGCGCCCTCGACGGCCTTGGCGCCACGCGGGATGCGCACGCTTTCGACCAGATGCTGAATGTGCTCCGGCGGTTCCTTGGTGACGCGATCCACCGCGAACGCCACCGCGAAGTTCACCAGCGCACCGACCGCACCGAAGGCTTCCGGCGTGATGCCGAAGAAGGCGTTGGCGCCGCCGATCAGGTCAAGGTACTCGGTACCCTTGATGAAGAACAGACCCTTGTGCGCAAACACATAGAACAAGGTCACGAACAGGCCCGCGAGCATGCCGGCGATGGCGCCTTCGCGGTTCATCTTCTTGGAGAAGATGCCCATCATGATCGCCGGGAACAGCGAGCTCGCGGCGATCCCGAAGGCGAGCGCCACGGTGCCGGCAGCGAAGCCCGGCGGGTTGAGGCCGAGATAACCGGCGAGCACGATGGCGGCGACCATCGACAGCTTGCCCGCGAGCAGCTCGTTCTTCTCCGAGATGTTCGGATTGATCACGTTCTTGATCAGGTCGTGCGACACCGCCGCCGAGATCGCCAGCAGCAGGCCCGCCGCGGTGGACAGCGCAGCCGCGATACCACCGGCCGCGACCAGGGCGATCACCCAGTTCGGCAGCAGGGCGATTTCCGGGTTGGCGAGCACGATGATGTCGGCGTTCACCGTCAGCTCGTTGCCCTTCCAGCCGGCTTGCTCGGCCTTCGCCGCGACCTCGGCGTTCTTGGTCTTGTCGTTGTAGTACTGGATGCGGCCGTCGCCGTTCTTGTCCTCGAACTTCAGCAGGCCGGTGGCTTCCCAGCGCTTCATCCAGTCCGGACGCTCTTCGTAGCGCAGGCTGGACTCGGCGGCGTACAGATCGGCATTGGCCTTGACCACGTCGCTCTTGACGATCATCTGGCCGGTGGCATCGGAACCAAGACCGACCGCGCTATTGACCGTACCGTGCAGGTTCAGCTTGGCCATCGCGCCGACCGCAGGCGCGGTGGTGTACAGCATGGCGATGAAGATCAGCGCCCAGCCCGCGGAATAACGGGCGTCAGCCACCTTCGGCACGGTGAAGAAGCGGATGATGACGTGCGGCAGACCGGCGGTGCCGATCATCAGCGACACGGTGTACATGAACATGTTCAGCGTGCTGCCCGGCACCGAGGTGGTGTACTGATCGAAGCCCAGATCCTTCACCACGAGGTCGAGCTTCTCGAGCAGGCTGACATCGGTGCCGGCGAGCGAGGAGCCGAGGCCCAGTTGCGGAATCGGGTTGCCGGTCAGGTTCAGCGAGATGAAGATCGCCGGCACCGCATACGCCGCCATCAGCACCACGTACTGCGCGACCTGGGTGTAGGTGATGCCCTTCATGCCGCCGAACACCGCGTAGGCGAACACGATGCCCATGCCGATGTAGATGCCGGTGTCGCTGGACACGCCGAGGAAGCGCGAGAACGCCACACCGACGCCGGTCATCTGGCCGATCACGTAGGTGATCGAGGCGGTCAGCAGGCAGATCACCGCCACCGTGCTGGCCGACTTCGAGTAGAAGCGGTCGCCGATGAACTGGGGCACGGTGAATTTGCCGAACTTGCGCAGGTAGGGGGCGAGCAGCATCGCCAGCAGCACATAGCCACCGGTCCAGCCCATCAGGAACAGGGCGCCGCCGTAACCCATGTTGGCGATGAGGCCGGCCATGGAGATGAAGGACGCCGCCGACATCCAGTCCGCCGCGGTCGCCATGCCGTTGGTGACCGGGTGCACGCCGCCGCCGGCGACGTAGAACTCGCTGGTGCTGCCGGCGCGCGCCCACAGGGCGATGCCGAGGTAGAGGGCGAACGAGGCACCCACCACCAGATAGGTCAGAGTCTGAAGTTCCATGTGTCCCCCGATCAGTCTTCGTGTACGTCGAATTGGCGGTCGATGTCACCCATCTTCTTCGCGTACCAGAAAATCAGCGCGATGAAGATGTAGATCGACCCCTGCTGGGCAAACCAGAAGCCCAGCGGGTACCCGCCCAGGTGGATGCTGTTGAGCGCCGGGGCAAAAAGAATGCCGGCGCCATACGAGACCAGGAACCAGACGATCAAAATCTTCGTGAGCAGCCCTAGCGTCGCGCTCCAGTAGCCTGAAGTGTTGTTTTCCATTACGCCTCCTCTTGTGTGTGAAGCAGTCTCCCCGCAGCACCGCAAACACGGCTCCACGGGCGGCATTACCGCGGCTCCATTATGAGGCGATCAAACTTACTTATTTCTTACACAACCTTACATTGACTGAAAACGCCGTCAGAAACAGCAACACACCCCGGCCTGTCCGGCGGCGTCGCCACGGCCGCGGGGCGCACCAAAACGAAACGCCAGGGCAAGCCCTGGCGTTTCGGACAACTGGCGGGCGCGGCCGCAGCCGCGCCCCAACCGGCAGGGCGATCAGGCGCCCATGGCGGCGAACACGGCGTTCAAGGTCGCGCTCGGCCGCATCACCGCCTCGCACTTCTTCGGGTCCACGCGGTAGTAGCCGCCGATGTCGACCGCCCGACCCTGAACGGCCTTCAGCTCATCGACGATCTTCTGCTCGTTGTCGGCGAGCGCCTTGGCGAGCGGCGCGAAGTGGGCCTGCAGTTCGGCATCCTCGGTCTGCGCGGCAAGCGCCTGCGCCCAGTACAGGGCGAGGTAGAACTGGCTGCCGCGGTTGTCGAGCTCGCCGGTGCGGCGCGAGGGCGACTTGTCGAGGTCGAGCAGTTTGCCGGTGGCTTCGTCGAGCGTGCGCGCGAGGATCTTGGCCTTGGCGTTGCCGGTCTTGATCCCCAGATCCTCCAGCGACACCGCGAGCGCCAAGAATTCGCCGAGCGAATCCCAGCGCAGGTGGTTCTCCTCCGCGAGCTGCTGCACGTGCTTGGGCGCGGAGCCGCCGGCGCCGGTTTCGTACATGCCGCCACCGGCCATCAGCGGCACGATCGACAGCATCTTCGCCGAGGTCCCCAGCTCCATGATCGGGAACAGGTCGGTCAGGTAGTCGCGCAGGATGTTGCCGGTGACCGAAATGGTGTCCAGGCCGCGGACCACGCGCTCCAGGGTATAACGCATGGCGCGCACCTGGGACATGATGTGGATGTCGAGACCGCTGGTGTCGTGATCCTTGAGGTAGGTTTCCACCTTCTTGATCAGTTCGGCTTCGTGCGGGCGATAGGGGTCGAGCCAGAACACCGCCGGCATGCCGGAATTGCGCGCGCGGGTGACCGCGAGCTTGACCCAGTCGCGGATCGGCGCGTCCTTGACCTGGCACATGCGCCAGATGTCGCCGGCTTCCACATTCTGGGTGAGCAGCACTTCGCCGGTGGCCAGATCGACGATGTTCGCCACGCCCGCTTCGGCGATCTCGAAGGTCTTGTCGTGCGAGCCGTACTCTTCCGCCTTCTGCGCCATCAGGCCGACGTTGGGCACGGTGCCCATGGTCTTCGGATCGAAGTTGCCGTGCCACTTGCAGAAGTTGATCATCTCCTGGTAGATGCGGGCGAAGGTCGACTCCGGCATCACCGCCTTGGCGTCGTAAGGCTTGCCGTCGGCGCCCCACATCTTGCCGCCCTGGCGGATCATCGCCGGCATCGACGCATCGACGATGACGTCGTTGGGCGAGTGGAAGTTGGTGATGCCCTTGGCCGAGTCGACCATCGCCAGTTCGGGGCGGTGCTCGTGGCAGGCGTGCAGGTCGCGGATGATCTCGTCGCGCTTCGATTCCGGCAGGGGCTTGATCTTGTCGTAGAGGTCGACCATGCCGTTATTGACGTTGATGCCCAGTTCGTCGAACAGCGCGCCGTGCTTCTCGAAGGCTTCCTTGTAGTAGATCTTGACGCAGTGGCCGAAGACGATGGGGTGGGAGACCTTCATCATCGTCGCCTTGACGTGCAGCGAGAACAGGATGCCGGCCTCGCGGCAGTCGTTGAGCTCGCGCTCGTAGAACTCGCACAGCGCCTTCTTGCTCATGAACATCGAATCGATGATCTCGCCGTCCTGCAGCGCGACCTTGGGCTTGAGCACGATGGTCTTGCCGCTCTTGGTGATCAGCTCCATCTTCACGTCGCGCGCACGGTCCAGCGTCATCGACTTTTCGCCGTGATAGAAGTCGCCCTCGTGCATGTGCGAGACATGGGTCTGCGACCACTGCTTCCACTCGCCCATCGAATGCGGGTGCTTCTTGGCGTAGTTCTTGACCGCGGCGGGGGCGCGGCGGTCGGAGTTGCCTTCGCGCAGCACCGGGTTCACCGCCGAACCCAGGCACTTCGAATAGCGCGCCTTGATTTCCTTGTCGGCGTCGGTCTTCGGATCTTCCGGAAAATCGGGGATCTTGTAGCCCTTGCCCTGCAGCTCCTTGATCGCAGCCTTCAGCTGCGCCACCGAGGCGCTGATGTTGGGCAGCTTGATGATGTTGGTGTCGGGCTGCAGGGTCAGCGCGCCCAGTTCGGCGAGCGTGTTCGGCACTTTCTGCTCGTCGCTGAGGAAGTCGGGAAATTCGGCGAGGATGCGCGCGGCGAGCGAGATGTCCGCCTCTTCGATGTTCACGCCCGCGGGACCGGTGAAGCTGCGGACGATGGGCAGGAAGGCGGCGGTCGCCAGCATCGGCGCTTCGTCGGTGATGGTGTAGTAGATGGTCGGCTGCTGCGAAGACATTACTGAATCTCCCTCATGATCTTGATCGTGCGGATCGGACGATGGCGCTGAAGGGCCACGGCAGCACCATGCTGCGTCGGGCGCGTAGAAAGACACGGGAGACGCGGAGCGCTGCATCGACGGCGCACGCATCGGCACCCCATCGCGGCTCACGCCCGGCGCCGGCTGGTTCGCGGCCCACCACTCCGCGACGCCTCGCAACTCCCCAACGGCCTTTCCAGCGCAGCATTATAGCGCCGCGACCGGCTGCGGACGCCAGTTGTAAAAAGCGCTTTCACCATATGAAAAAAGACAGAAGATAAAAGATAGAAGACTGTCCGCCGGCGCCACTGCGCCGATCGTGCAGGATGGCCTCCGCCGCACCCCCGACGCGCCGTAAACGACGACGGGCGCCGCAACCGCCGGAGTGCTCCGGTGGCCGCGGCGCCCGTACGGAGGGACGCGCCTTACAGCGCGACGCCCGGATTACCTTCCATGCCCTTGAGCGTGGGCAGGTTGAGGGCGCGCTGGGTGATCACCTTCTGCGCACGCAGATGGCGGGCGACCACATCCCACACCGGCTCGCCGGAATTGCGCGCCTCTTCCGACACCGGCGCCCAACCGGCGACCTTGTAGGTCTTCTCCGGGTCGATGCGTTTGCCCTTGAGCATCATGTTGTCGATGCGCTTGCCCATCGGCGCGCTCGGGTCGCAGGTGTACTGCAGGCCGCCCACGCGCACCATGTCGCCGCCCTGCTGGTAATAGGGATCGGCGTTGAACAGGTTGTCGCACACGTCCTCGAGCACGGTCTTGATCATCTCGCCGCTCATGTTGGTGACCGTGGTCCACGGATAGGTGATCGCGGTCTGGTCGAGCAGGTGCTCCATGGTGATGGTGTCGCCCGGCAGCAGCGAGGTGCCCCAGCGGAACCCGGGCGAGAACGCCAGTTCGGCATCCTTCTCGGCGATCAGCGCATCGACGATGAGCTGATCCCACGAGCCGTTGAAGTTGCCGCGGCGATAGAGCAGACCTTCGCTGACCGCGAGCTTCTCCGACAGCTTGTCGAGATAGGGCGCGCGCACCTTGTCGATGTAGGCCGCCATTTCCTTGTCGGCGGGCAGCAGGTTGGCGAACACCGGCAGCAGCTTGTAGCGGAAGTCGACCACCTTGCCGCCCTTCACCTCGAAATCCATGACGCCGAGGAACTTGCCGTTGGAGCCGGCGTTGGTGACCAGGGTCTTGCCGCCCGCGTTCTGCACCACGGTCGGCGCCGGCATGCCGTCGTGGGTGTGGCCACCGAAAATGGCGTCGATGCCGGTGACGCGGCTCGCCATCTTCAGATCGACGTCCATGCCGTTGTGCGACAGCACCACCACCACCTGCGCGCCCTCGGCGCGGGCCGCATTCACCGCCTCCTGCATGCCCTGCTCCTGGATGCCGAAGCTCCAGTTCGGCGTCTGCCAGCGCGGGTTGGCGATCGGCGTGTAGGGGAAGGCCTGGCCGACGATGGCCACCGGCACGCCGTTGATGTTCTTGATCACATAGGGCTTGAACACCGGATCTTCGAAGTCGGTGGTCTTGACGTTCTGCGCGACGATGTCGATCTTGCCGGCGAAGTCCTTGTCCTCGATCTCCTTGACGCGGTCGGCGCCGTAGGTTGATTCCCAGTGCAGGGTCATGACGTCGACGCCGAGCAGCTTGCACGCATCGACCATGTCCTGCGCGTTGGTCCACAGCGCGGTGCCCGAGCCCTGCCAGGTGTCGCCGCCGTCGAGCAGCAGCGCGCCGGGACGGCTCGCCTTCATCTTCTTGACCAGCGTGGACAGGTGGGCGAAGCCGCCGACCTTGCCGTAGGTGCGCGCCGCCTCGACGAAATCGAGATAGGTGAAGGCGTGGGCTTCCAGGCTCCCCGGCTTGATGCCGAACTGCTTCAGGAAGCCTTCGCCGACGACGTGCGGCGCCTGGCCGGTCATGCTGCCGACGCCGAGGTTCACGCTCGGCTCCCGGAAGTAAATGGGCAGCAATTGCGCGTGGCAGTCGGTCATGTGCAGCAGGCTGACGTTGCCGAAGCGGGGCATGTCGTACAGCGCGGCAGCGGCCTTCTCGGCCCGGGCGAAGCCCGAATGCAGGGTCATGCCGCCGGCCGCGGCGACTGCGAGCATCTGCATGAATTCACGACGATTCATCGACATGGGAAATACCTATGGAATGAACGAGCGGACCG
>JAEWVQ010000211.1 GCA_023459095.1 Pseudomonadota bacterium
CTGTCGATCTTGAAGCCGCCGATACCCGGCCCGTGCCCGGCGCGCGGGTCGATGACGACGAAGGGGCGCTTGTCCGGATCGGTGGGCGGACAGTCCGCGCTCGGGTGGATGCGGGCGAGCGCGTAGTTTGCCGGATCGGGCAGCGTGCGGCCGTCGAGCAGGATCTCGTAATCGAAGGCGAGCACCGGCGGCTTGCCCGAACGGCTGTGCTCGATGTACTGATTGCCGCGCTCGCGCAGCACGTCGGCGACCAGCACGTGGCGCTGCCAGCGGTCGTACAGGTATTCGCCGGCAGCGGCGAACAGCGCCGTCTGCTGGGCGAAGAGCCTGCTGGTGGTGGCGAGGCCGGCTGCGATCAGGCTCAGCGGGGGAAGCATGCCGGGAAGGCCGGCGAGAGGCGGGGCGTGGGACACGGCGAGCTCCAGACGTAGTTGGCGGGGATGGGGCGGCGCCCCCGGAAGGCTGCCGAATCATATTGTTGCGGTGCAGCATAACGTTGGCGATCCGCGCCGGCAAGTGCCTCGCCGAGTCCGCGGCCGTCGTCAGCGCCGGGGCTCTTGCACTACAATTGCCGATTCGATTCGAGCCACCGCGGCCGAACGCGGGGCGGGAGTCCGTTCCCGCGGCGCTGCCGCCGACGACCATGCCCCATCGCATCCTCAACGTTTCCGAACACGGCGTGCTGGACGCCTACGAGGCCCAGCTGCGCGCCCGCGGCTTCAAATCCGACCCGGCGCAGCGCGCCGCGATGCAGCGTCTGCAGCAGCTCTACAGCGAATTGCTCGGTTTCAAGGTGGCGCGCAGCAGCACCTTGCGACGCATGTTCACGCGCCCGCACATGCCGCGCAGCGTGTATTTCTGGGGGGGCGTGGGGCGCGGCAAGAGCTTCCTGATGGACTGCTTCTTCGAGGCCGTGCCCTACCAGCGCAAGCGCCGCGTGCATTTCCACGCCTTCATGCAGGAGGTGCAGAACGACCTCAAGAACCACAACCACGAGCCCGATCCGCTGCAGAAGGTCGCCGACCGCATCGCCCGCCAGACCCGGCTGCTGTGCTTCGACGAGTTCCACGTGTCGGACATCGCCGATGCGATGATCCTCGGCCGCCTGCTCGAAGCGCTGTTCACCCGCGGCGTGATCTTCGTCATGACCTCGAACTATCCGCCGGATGGTCTCTATCCCAACGGCCTGATGCGGGTGAATTTTTTGCCCACGATCGAGATGATCAAGCGCCGTTTCGACGTCGTCGAAGTCGATCACGGCACCGATTACCGCCTGCGCACGCTGGAGAAGATCGAGATCTTCCTCGTGCCTGCCGACGCCGAGGCCGAGCGCAAGATGCGCGACGACTTCCGCCGCCTCGCCGCGACCGACGGCGAAACCGGCGAGATCGCGCTCAACGAGCGGAAGCTGCCGGTGATTCGGCGCGCCTCCGGGGTGATCTGGTTCGATTTCGCCACCTTGTGCGGCGGTCCGCGCTCGCAGAACGACTATCTGGAGATCGCCCGCGAGCACCATACCCTGCTCCTGTCAGGGGTGCCGAAGATGCTCGCCGGCAACGCCTCCGAGGCGCGCCGCTTCACCTGGCTGATCGACGTGCTCTACGACCACCGCGTCAAGCTCGTGATCAGTGCCGAGGTCGAGGCCTACGAGCTCTACACCGAAGGCCACAACGCCCACGAGTTCGTGCGCACGGTCAGCCGTCTGATGGAAATGCGTACGCGCGAATACCTGGCCGAGGCCCACCGGGTCGAGTGAGGGTGCCCCCCGGAACGGGGGGTGGGCGCGCTTATCCACGCTGGCTATTCTCCGTCTTCCCGAAATGGGTATTGCGGGGTGCCCCCGGGTGTCGAACTGGCGACCCGGGGCGCTCTTGTGTTCGAAACCGTAGGGAGTGGAAATGGCGAAACAGCAAGGATTCAAGGCCGCGGTCGTGGCACTGGCGGTTGCCGGTGCATTGGCCGCTTGTGGCGGCGGCGGTGGAGGCGGCGGGGGCTCCGGCAACGATGGAGGAGGAGGAGGGGGGAGCGGCCAGGCGGCCGGGACCACGATCGCCGGCACCGTAGTCAAGGGGCCGGTCGGCAATGCCACGGTCTGCCTCTACGCGCTGGACGGCAACGGCGTCGCCGCGACCCAGCCCACCGGCAACTGCGAGAGCACCAGTGCCAACGGCAGCTACACCCTGCGCATCGATGCGACTTCGGGCCACTTCCTGGTCGTCGCTAGCGGCGGGACGTATACGAACGAGGCCACCGGTACGGCGAACGTGCCGCTTTCCGATCCGCTCAAGGCCATCGTCAGTGCCAATGGCGGCAGTGTCGTCGCGACCCTGACGCCGCTGACCAGCATCGCGGTCAATTATCTCGCCAACGTCAGCGGTGGCACGCTCGATGAGCGCCACGCCGCGGCGGTTGCCGAGGTGCTCGATCAGTTCCGGCTCGGCGGCGTCGATATCAACGCAGCGCCCGACGTCTCCGCCGCCACCGCCGATGCCTACGGCCGTGTGCTGCGCGCGATCGCGGCCTATCTGGGGGGCAGCGGCGAGAGCGGCGCGCTGGCCGCCTTGCTGGGCTGGGACGAGGCCCGTCTGGCGCAGTTGCAGGGCGCGATCGCATCGGCCTATGCGGGGGCCAACGCCGGTGCGCCGGTGCCGGCCTTTGCGTTTTCCAATCGCCAGATCATCATCGGCAATGGCGGAGGCAACGACAACGGAAACGGTGGAACGGTGACGCCGGGGTTGTACACCCTGCGGGTCAGCACCACCGTTGCCGGTATCGCGCCGGTTGTCATCGAGTTGGCCAACGTACCGAAACCGGCCAGTCAGGACGAGTTCTGCGCCGACGATCTGGTCAGGCAGCAGATGGCCAATTCGGCGGGGAGCTGGACGATGAACAGCTGCACGTTCAGCGGCAACAACGGGCGGATCGCGGCGACCCTGGCGCCGGCCGGGGCGCCGATGAGCGTGTCGTATACGATCGACTACTTGTACATCGCTCAGTAGAGACGGGGCCGCTCTGCCCAGGAGGATGGAGGGCCGCTTGCGGGCAAGCGGCCCTCGTCGCATTCACCGCCCAGGCAGCAAGGCGGGGATGGGCGGGGCCGGGCACGCGGCATCGGCGTGCAACGGTACGCGGACCCTCACCCGGGTTCCGGCTGCGGTCGGCTCCCATTGCGCTTCGCCGCCCAAGTCCTGCGTGCGCTCGCGGATGCTCGCCGATGGCCGGCAGGTGCTGGGGGGGCGGTCGGCGAAATCCTCCACGCTCAGCGCCAGGCCCTCCGCGCCGTGCGCCACGCCGACTTCGATGCGGCGCGCTCCGGCATGCTTGAGACTGTTGGTCAAGGCTTCGCGCAGGATGCGGCCGAGATCGGTGTACTGGCGCGGGGACAGGCTGCATGCCGGCCCGATCGGCTCCTGCTTCCAGGTCAGTTCGCATCCCGCAGCGGTGCTGCGCTGCGTCGCCTCGGTGCGCCACTCTTCGAGCGCGGTGGTCAGCGGCGTGGTCTCCGCGGCGAGTGCCGCCAGCGCCGCACGCATATCCTGGGTCGCGGCGCGGGCAAGCTGCTGGGTCTCGCCATGGGTCTGGTAGATCAGCGACAGCAGTTTGGCACCGAGATCGTCGTGAAGGTCGCGGCGGATGCGCGTGCGCTCCTCGCCGACCACGCGTTCGCGCTCGGCCATCGCCCCCTGCACGTGGGCGAGCATGCGCGACAACAGACCGGCGTGAATGACATCGTCGCGATGGAAGAGGCGTGCCCCGCGCTCGGGCATGCGCAGCAGCAGCCTGCCGTCGGCGCCATCGGTGACGCACAGCGTCAGGCCGCTGTCCTCGATGGC
>JAEWVQ010000212.1 GCA_023459095.1 Pseudomonadota bacterium
CCCCCGGCCCGCCCCGCAGCCCCGGCCACGCCCCGCGCAGACCGACGAAACCGAACCCGCGCGGCCACGCACCCCCGCCGACCCGCTCGCCGCGGCCTACGAAGGCGTCACCCGGCTGCGCGACAGCGGTCGTATCGACCTCGGCCCACGCCCGCGCAATCGCGAACATCCGCTCGGTGCCGCCCATGCGCACGACAAGAGTGCCCACCCCGCGGGCGAGTCGCCCGGCTTCGTGCTGCCGCCCGACGCCGATCTCGACGACCCGGTGGTGCTCTTTCGCCGGATGATGCAGGGCGCGGCGCCGCTCGACCAGCGCAACCGCGTCGAACTCGTGCGCCCCGCGCCCGAGCCGGCGCCGATCAAACGCGAGGAGGACGAACGCGAGGCGCTCAACGAGTCGCTCGCCGCGCCGCTCAGCTTCGAGGACCGCCTCGACATGGGCGACGAAGCGGCGTTCCTGCGCCCCGGCCTGCCGCGCCGGGTGCTCTCCGACCTGCGCCGCGGGCGCTGGACGCGACAGGGCGAGATCGACCTGCACGGCCTCACCCGCGACCAAGCACGCGCCGCGCTGGCGCAGTTTCTCGCCAGTGCGCTGCAGCAGGGCAAGCGCTGCATCCGCGTGATCCACGGCAAGGGCCTGGGCTCGCCCGGCAAGTTCTCGATCCTGAAACAGCTCTCGCGCGGCTGGCTGGCGCAGCGCGAGGAAATCCTCGCCTTCTGCCAGGCTGGGCCGCACGACGGCGGCGGAGGCGCGCTGCTGGTGCTGATGCGGGCGCAGAACGCGCCACGCCGCTGAAGCCCTTGCGGCTTCAGCCCCCGCGACGGACGCGGGGGACGGAGATGGGGACGAAGCGGCTCAGATCGCCTCTTCGTTGGTCTCGCCGGTGCGGATGCGCACCACCTGCTCCACCGGCATCACGAAGATCTTGCCGTCGCCGATCTTGCCAGTGTGGGCGGCCTTGATGATGGCTTCGACCGCGGGCTCGACCATGTCGTCGGCGACGACGACCTCGACCTTGATCTTGGGCAGGAAGTCGACCACGTACTCGGCGCCGCGATACAGCTCGGTATGCCCCTTCTGGCGGCCGAAACCCTTGACCTCGGTGACGGTGAGGCCGGCGATGCCGACTTCGGACAAGGCCTCGCGGACTTCGTCGAGCTTGAACGGCTTGATGATGGCTTCGATCTTCTTCATGGCTATGCTCCTGTTCGGGCGCGGCGCGCGGGCTTGCGCGCCGGGTATCGGTCAGTATTCATCCTGATAGCGGGATGTTATCGGATAACGCCAGTCCCTGCCGAATCCGCGCCGGGTGACGCGGATGCCGACCGGCGCCTGGCGCCGCTTGTACTCGTTGCGCTTGAGCATGGCGACGGTGCGCCGCACCTCGGCCTCCGGATAGCCGGCGGCGATGATCTCGCGCGGCGACTCGTCGCGCTCCATGTAGGCCTCGATGATCGCATCGAGCACCTCGTAGGGCGGCAGGCTGTCCTGGTCCTTCTGGTCGGGCTTGAGCTCGGCCGAGGGCGGGCGATCGATGATGTTGCGCGGAATCACCTCGCCCTGCGCATTGCGCCATTCCGACAGCCGATACACGAAGGTCTTGTACAAGTCCTTCAGCACCGCGAAGCCGCCCGCCATGTCGCCGTAGAGCGTGGCGTAGCCGGTGGCCATCTCGCTCTTGTTGCCGGTGGTGAGCACGATCGCGCCGGTCTTGTTGGACAGCGCCATCAGGATCATGCCGCGGATGCGGCTCTGCAGGTTCTCCTCGGTGGCATCCTCGGCGAGCCCGGCGAACTGCGGCGCGAGCAGGTCGGCAAAGGTGCGCATCGCCGGCTCGATGGCGATCTCGTCGTAGCGCACGCCAAGACGGCGGACCATCTCGCGCGAATCGTCCAGGCTCATCTGCGCGGTGTAGGGCGAAGGCATCATCACCGCGCGCACGCGCTCGGCGCCGAGCGCATCGACCGCCACCGCCAGAGTCAGCGCCGAATCGATGCCGCCGGAAAGGCCGATGATCGCGCCCGGGAAGCGGTTCTTGCCCAGATAGTCGCGCACCCCGACCTTGAGCGCCTCGTAGGCCTCGGCCTCGATCGCGCGTGGCGCGACCACGACGTCCGAGATCCAGCGTCCGTCGCGCAGCGCGATCAGGTCGACGCGCTCGTCGAAGCTCGCGCTCTGGTAGGCGAGCCCGCCGTCGGCGTCGAGCGCGAACGAGCCGCCATCGAACACCAGCTCGTCCTGCCCGCCCACCATGTTGCAGTACAGCACCGGCAGCCCGGTTTCACGCACGCGAGCGCGCAGCACCTCGTGGCGCTGGGCCTGCTTGTTCATGTGATAGGGCGAGGCGTTGAGCGTGAGCAGAACCTGCGCCCCGGCCGCGCGCGCAGCCTCCGCCGGGCCTTTCTTCCACAAGTCCTCGCAGATGTTCACACCGATCCGCACGCCCTTGAGCTCGAACACGCAGGACGCCTGCCCGGGCTCGAAATAGCGCTCCTCGTCGAACACCTCGTAGTTCGGCAGCTGCTGCTTGTGATAGGTCGCCACCACCACGCCGTCGCGGATCACCGAAGCGGCGTTGTAATGCAGCCCGCGGCGCGCGTCCGGGTGACCGACGACCACGCACAGGCCGCGCGCCGCCGCGGCGATGCGTTCGAGCTCGCGCGCGCACGCGCGGTGGAAATCGGCACGCAGCAGCAGATCCTCGGGCGGGTAGCCGGAGAGCGCGAGTTCCGGGGTCAGCAGCAGATCGGCACCGGCGTCGCGCGCGCGCGCGATCGCGTCGATGATGCGGTCGGCGTTGGCGGCAAGATCGCCGACGGTGAGGTTGAGCTGGGCTACAGCGATGGAAAGCGTGGTATTCATGGGGCGCAACTATACCGCTTCGCCCCGGCCACAGCGCTGCGCCCCGGCGCAGAATCTTCACAGCTGCCGTGGGCAAGCCTGTGGATAAGCACGGTCCGGATGCGCCAAGCCCCGGTAATGAAACAAATTTGTCGCATTGCACAAAAAAGCGGCAGACGGCTCGCGCCGCCCACCCGATTGACGCCCTCTCCGCCATGACCCGACCCGACGGCTTTCACCTCCTCGACTCCCTCGCCGACATCCCGGCCGCGGCCTGGGACCGCCTCGCCGACGGCCCGCCCTGCCTCAGCCACGCCTTCCTTCACGGGCTCGAGCGCAGCGGCGCGGTCGGCCCCGGCACCGGCTGGCTGCCCTGCCACGCCACGCGCTGGGCGCAGGGCGAACTGCAGGCCGCGCTGCCGCTGTACCGCAAGCTGCACTCGTGGGGCGAATACGTGTTCGACTGGGCCTGGGCCGAGGCCTACGCCCGCCACGGCCTCGCCTACTACCCCAAGCTGCTCGCCGCGGTGCCGTTCACGCCGATTCCCGGCCCGCGCCTGCTCGGCCGCGACCCGGCGCAGCGCCGCCAACTCCTCGCCGACGTGCTCGCGCACGCGCGCGCAAGCGGCCTGTCGTCCTTCCATCTGCTGCTGCCAGACGCGCAAGAGACGGCTTGGCTGACCGAGACAGCCGCAGAGTCCGGACTCCTGCTGCGCCACGGCGTGCAGTTCCACTGGCATAACGCCGGCTACCGCGACTTCGACGACTTCCTGGCCCGCCTGAACCACGACAAGCGCAAGAAGATCCGTCAGGAACGCCGCCGCGCCGCCGCTCACGGGCTCACCCTGAACTGGCTCGACGGCCATGACGCAAGCGCCGCCGACTGGGCCTTCTTCCACCGCTGCTACGCCACCACCTATGCGCTGCACCGCGCCACGCCCTATCTGAACGAGCGCTTCTTCAGCGAGTTCGCCCGCCAGCGCCCCGACGAGGTACGCCTGCTGATCGCGTGCCGCGGCGCCACCCCGGTCGCCGCCGCCCTCTTCCTGTGCGACCGGCACGCGCTCTACGGCCGCTACTGGGGCGCGCTCGAGCCCCTGCCCTTCGTCCATTTCGAACTGTGCTACTACCAGGCGATCGACTACTGCATCGCCCACGGCCTCGCCCGCTTCGAAGGCGGCGCCCAGGGCGAACACAAGCTGTCGCGTGGCCTCGAACCGGTGGTCACGCACTCCGCGCACTGGCTCGCCGACGGGCGCTTTCGCGACGCGGTGGACCACTACCTCGCGCGCGAGACCGCCGGCATCGGCTTCTATCTCGACGAACTCGCCGAGCGCACGCC
>JAEWVQ010000213.1 GCA_023459095.1 Pseudomonadota bacterium
AGCTGCAGCAGCGGAGTGGGGCGCCAGCGGCGGGCGCGAACGGACGACGGCATGGCGCGGATTGTACCCGCGCGCGGCGGCGCACCGTGCGGGCCGGCTCCGGCAAACCCGCCAGCATAGCCGCCGCGGCGCCCGCGAACCATGCACAAGAAACTGATTGCAAATACGAATTTCGCCTAACGGGGCCGCTTCCGCGACGTGCCGCGGGATGCGCGGCGACGGAATATGCAGTGCACAAAATCGTATTGGCCGCGTCCCGCCGCGCTGGCGCAGATTAGCGCTCGATGACGCGGCGCAACCCGCCGGGCAGTTCGCCGTGCGGGTCGTCCGCCGCCGCGTCGCAGCGGTGGAGAAGCGAGATGAAGGCACTCGTCGTGGGCGCGGACCGGGTCGATGCGATCCGGGCCGAGCTCGAAAGGACCGCGCCGTTCGGCGTGCGCCGCACCGAGCACTGGTCCGGCCGCCAGGTCGGCGATGTGCGCCGGGCGATTCCGGGCGACACCCGGCTGGTGGTGGTGCTGTGCGACCGGGTCAATCACGACCTGCTGCACAGCGTGCGCCGCCAGGCCGGGCGGCGCGGCCTGCCGGTCGTCTATTGCCGCCATTCGCTGGTCGAGCTGCGCGACAAGGTCGCGCGCCTGACCGCCGCCCTGCACTGACCCCGGTTTTTCCGTCCTCATCCACAGGAGCAGCGCCATGAGCATTCAATCGATCAACGTCCGCAACCAGTTCCGCGGCAAGGTCCGCGAAATCATCCGCGGGCCGGTGGTTTCCGAAATCGACGTGGACACCGCGCACGGCATCGTCACCTCGGTGATCACCACGCGCTCGGTCGACGAGCTGCAGCTGCAGCCCGGCAGCGAGGTGATCGCGCTGGTGAAGTCGACCGAAGTGTCGATCGCCAAGGTCTGAGCGCGCGCGGAGAACACGATCATGCATCCTGCTTCGCTCCGTTCCCGCCTGGCGCGCGCCGTGCGTGCCACCGGCGTGGCGTTCGCCGCCGCGCTGGCGGCGGTCGGCGCCACCCAGGCCCACGCCCAGCACAAGGAAATCCGCATCGGCTGGCAGAAGGGCTCCACGCTGTCCATCGTCAAGGCGCGCGGCAATCTCGACGCCCGCCTCCAGGCCGAAGGCGTGAAGGTGACGTGGACCGAATTCCCCGCCGGGCCGCAGATGCTCGAAGGGCTCAACGTCGGCAGCATCGACCTCGGCGTGGTCGGCGAGACGCCGCCGGTGTTCGCCCAGGCCGCGGGCGCCGACCTGGTCTATGTCGGCAACGAGCCGCCGGCGCCGCGCGCCGAGAAGATCCTGGTACCGAAGGACTCGCCGATCCGGTCGCTGGCCGAACTCAAGGGCAAGCGCGTGGTGCTCAACAAGGGCTCCAACGTGCATTACCTGCTGGTGAAGGCGCTGGAGTCGGCCAAGCTCAAGTACAGCGACATCGAGGTGGTGTTCCTGCCGCCGGCCGATGCGCGCGCCGCCTTCGAAAAAGGCGCGGTCGATGCGTGGGCGATCTGGGATCCCTTCGGCGCCGCCGCCGAAGCGCAGATCGGCGCTCGCATCGTCGCCGACGGCAGCGGCATCGTGAACAACTACAACTTCTACATCGCCGCGCGCAGCTTCGCCAGCAAGCATCCGCAGGTGCTGGCCTCGGCACTCACCGCGATCAACGACACCGGCACCTGGGTCGGCGCCAACCAGCAGCAAGCCGCCGCCATCGTCGCGCCGCAGATCGGCCTGCCGGTCGAGGTCGCCGCGGTGTCGGTGTCGCGCTACGGCTACGGCGTCAAGCCGCTCACCGACGACGTGGTGAAGCACCAGCAGCAGATGGCCGACACCCTGTTCGAGCTCAAGCTCATCCCCAAAAAGCTGGACGTGGCCGGTGCCGTATGGCGCCCGGCACCCTGATCCGGCCCGACAACACGCACACGCGGAGCATTCCCATGAGTCAGGACAACAAGCTCGACATCTTCTGGTTTCTGCCCACCCACGGCGACGGCCGTTACCTCGGCACCGCCCACCAGGCGCGCGCGGTGGATCACCACTACCTGAAGCAGATCGCCCAGGCCGCCGACAGCCTCGGCTACGGCGGCGTGCTGATCCCCACCGGGCGCTCGTGCGAGGATTCCTGGATCGTCGCCTCCAGCCTGATCCCGGTCACGCGCCACCTCAAGTTCCTGGTGGCGCTGCGCCCGGCAACGATTTCGCCGACGGTGGCGGCGCGCCAGGCGGCGACGCTGGACCGGCTGTCCGAAGGCCGGCTGCTGGTGAACGTGGTGGCCGGCGGTGATGCCTCCGACCTCGAAGCCGATGGCATCTTCCTCGACCACGACGAACGCTACGAGCACGCCGACGAATTCCTCGACGTGTGGAAGCGGCTGCTGTCGGGCGAGACGGTGGATTACGACGGCAAGCACATCAAGGTGAAGGGCGCGCGCCAGCTCTTCCCGCCGCTGCAGCAGCCGCATCCGCCGCTGTTCTTCGGCGGCTCGTCGGACCGCGCCCACGACACCGCGGCCAAGCACGTCGAGCTCTACCTGTCGTGGGGCGAGGCGCCGGAGGAGGTGGCGAAGAAGTTCGCCGACGTCAGGAGGCGCGCCGAGAAGGAAGGCCGCCAGGTGCGCTTCGGCGTGCGTCTGCACGTGATCCCGCGCGAAACCGAAGCGGCGGCCTGGCAGGCGGCGGACGAGCTGATCCGCCACCTCGACGACGACACCATCGCCAAGGCGCAAGCCTCGCTCGCCCGCATGGATTCCGAAGGCCAGCGCCGCATGCGCGCGCTGCACGGCGGCGACCGCAGCAAGCTGGAAATCGCCCCCAACCTGTGGGCCGGGGTCGGCCTGGTGCGCGGTGGCGCCGGCACCGCGCTGGTGGGCGACGGCAAGATCATCGCCGAGCGCCTCAAGGAATACGCCGCGATCGGCGCCGACACCTTCGTGCTGTCGGGCTATCCGCACCTGGAAGAAGCGTATCGCTTCGCCGAGCTGGTGTTCCCGCATCTGAACGTCGCGAACCCGCGCTTCGACACCGAGGTCGCTGCCGGGCTGACCAATGCGACCGCCGGCAATCTGCGCAAGGCGCCGACCCTGGTGAGCCCGTTCGGCGAGATGGTCGCCAACGATCTCTACCCCAAGACAGCCGCGAGTTGAGCGCACGCCCACAGGATCGAACATGAGCATTCACACGGATCACCGCTTCTCCGCCAGCCGCCGTCGCAGCCTCATTGCCCTCGGCGGCCTTGCCTCCGCCGCACTGCTGCCGCCCGTCGCCCGCGCGGCCTGGGACGGCAAGGCGGTGCGCATCGGCTACCAGAAATCCTCCACCCTCACCGTGCTCGCCAAGGCGCGCGGCGCGCTCGACCAGCGCCTGGCGCCGCTGGGGCTGAAGGCCGAGTGGTACGAATTCACCAGCGGCCTGCCGCTGCTCGAAGCGCTCAACGTCGGCAGCATCGATTTCAGCGCCGACGTCGCCGACACCGTGCCGGTGTTCGCCCAGGCCGCCGGCGCGCGCCTGACCTATGTCGCCCAGGAGGCGCCGTCGCCCGGCGCGCAGGCCATCGTGGTGCCCGACGCCTCGCCCATCCGCTCGCTCGCCGAGCTGCAAGGCAAGAAGATCGGCGTCGCCAAGGCCTCCGGCGCGCATTACCTGCTGCTCGCCGCGCTCGCCACGGGCGGACTCGCGCCGCGCGACGTCGAAGTGGCCTACCTCAGCCCGGCCGACGGTCGCGCCGCCTTCGAGAAAGGCGCGATCGACGCCTGGGCGATCTGGGACCCTTTCCTCGCCGGCGTGCAGCGCCAGTCCCGGGTGCGCCTGCTCACCGGCGAGCCGGCGGTGGCGGAGTACAAGCGCTACTACCTTGCCGCCGACCGCTTCGCCGAAGCGCGGCCCGACGTGCTGGCGCTGATCTTCGACGAGCTCAAGCAGACCGGGCGCTGGGTCAAGGCCAACCCCAAGGACGCGGCGGCGCAGCTGGCGCCGGCGTGGGGGCTGGATGCCGACACGGTGGAACTGGCCAACGGCCGCCGCAGCTACGACGTGCGCGCGGTGGCGGCCGACCAGCTCGGCGAGCAGCAGCGCATCGCGGATGCCTTCTTCGCCGAGAGGCTGCTGCCGAAGAAGGTGGTGGCCCGCGACGTCCGCGTGTGGCAGCCGGCCTGAGCAGGGGGAGAGGATCATGAGCAAGACCACGCAGGCCGCCGGCCGGCCGGTTGGCGCCGCCGCGCTGCCCTGGCTGGTGCCGGTGCTGATCGTCGCCGCCTGGCAGGGCGCGGCGCAGGGCGGCTGGTTGTCCACGCGCATTCTGCCGGCGCCGCTCGCGGTGCTCGAGGCGGGCTACGCGCTGGCGCTGAGCGGCGAGCTGTTCACCCATCTCGGCGCGAGTTTCGCGCGCGCCGCCACCGGCTTCGTGATCGGCGGCGGCATCGGCTTCTTCTTCGGGCTGATCAACGGCGGCTACCGGCTGGCGGAAAACCTGTTCGATACCACGCTGCAGATGGTGCGCAACGTGCCGCATCTGGCGCTGATCCCGCTGGTGATCCTGTGGTTCGGCATCGGCGAGGAGGGCAAGCTGTTCCTGGTCGCGCTCGGCGTGTTCTTCCCGATCTACCTCAACACCTTCCACGGCATCCGCGCGGTGGATGCGGCGCTGGTGGAGATGGGGCGCTCCTACGGGCTCAACGGCTGGGCGCTGTTCCGCCAGGTGATCCTGCCCGGGGCGCTGCCCAGCATCCTGGTCGGCGTGCGCTACGCGCTCGGTTTCATGTGGCTGACGCTGATCGTCGCCGAAACCATCTCGGCGACCTCGGGCATCGGCTACATGGCGATGAATGCGCGCGAGTTCCTGCAGACCGATGTGGTCGTGCTCGCGATCCTGCTCTACGCCGTGCTCGGCAAGGTCGCCGACATCGTCGCGCGCGGATTGGAGCGGTTATGGCTGCGCTGGAACACCAGCTACCAGCCGGTTTGAACAACGGAGTCTGAACCATGAGCGCAATCGACAGCAGGGAATTCGCCCATGTGGCGGCGCAGGGGCAGCGCGGCGCGCAGGGCGTGGCGGTGCGGGTGGAGCAGGTGGAGCGCCACTTCGGCACGCGCACCGTGCTGCACCGGCTGGATCTCGACATCCGCCCCGGCGAGTTCGTCGCCGTGGTCGGCAAGAGCGGTTGCGGCAAGAGCACGCTGCTGCGCCTGCTCGCCGGGCTCGATGCCGCCGACGGCGGCACGCTGGCGATCGACGGCCGCGCCGTTGCCGGACTCGACGCCGACACCCGGATCATGTTCCAGGACGCACGCCTGCTGCCCTGGAAGAAGGTCATCGACAACGTCGCCCTCGGCCTCCCCGGGCGGCGCTGGGCGGTGCGCGAGCAGGCGCGCCAGGCGCTCGCCCAGGTCGGGCTCGCCGACCGCGCCGACGAGTGGCCGACGCGGCTCTCCGGCGGCCAGCGTCAGCGCGTGGCGCTGGCGCGCGCCCTGGTGCACCGCCCGCGCCTGCTGCTGCTCGACGAGCCGCTGGGTGCGCTGGACGCGCTCACCCGCATCGAGATGCACCGCCTGATCGAGCAGCTGTGGCGCGAGCACGGCTTCACCGCGGTGCTGGTGACCCACGACGTCGGCGAGGCGGTGGCGCTCGCCGACCGTGTGGTCGTCATCGAAGACGGCCGCATCGCGCTCGACCAGCGCGTCGCACTGGCCCGTCCGCGCGCGCGCGGCGACGCCGCCTTCGCCGCGCTCGAAGGCCGCGTGCTCGACCGCCTGCTCACCGTGCAGGCGCTCAACGCGCGCAACCAGGTGCGCGGCAAGGTGGTGGCGATCCGCGCCGACGACGTGCTCGCCGAGGTCGAAGTCGAGATCCGCGACCGCGGCGGCCGCGCCGGGCGCGTGGTGTCCACGCTCACCGTGCGCAACCTGCGCGAACACCCGCTCGAAGTCGGTGCCGAGGTGCTCGCGGTGTTCAAGTCCAACGAAGTCGCGCTGGCGATTCCGCAGCGCGATGCCGCCTGAATCTTGCGTAGGGGAGAAGGTGATGGGATACAACGATTTGCGCAGCACGGTTGCGGCCGGCGTGGCGACCGAACACGAGGCCGACGTGCTGGTGATCGGCGGCGGCCCGGCCGGCACCTGGGCGGCGATCGGCGCTGCGGCGCGCGGCGCGCGCGTGGTGCTCGCCGACAAGGGCTATTGCGGCACCTCGGGGGCGACCGCGCCCTCCGGGGTCTCGGTGTGGTACGTCGAGCCGCAGCGCGAACTGCGCGAAAAGGCCAAGGCCAGCCGCTTCAAGCTCGGCGGCGAGCTTGCCGAGCACACGTGGATGGACCACGTGCTCGACCAGACCTACCTCAACATGCAGCAGCTCGCCGATTGGGGTTACCGCTTTCCGGTCGATGCCGACGGCCGCGAGCAGCGCCTGTCGCTGCAGGGGCCGGAGTACATGCGCCTGATGCGCAAGCGGGTGAAGGCGGCCGGGGTGCGCATCCTCGACCACAGCCCGGCGCTCGAACTGCTGGTCGATGACGCCGGCACGGTGTGCGGCGCCGCCGGGGTCAGCCGCCAGCCCGGCGGGCAGTGGACGGTGCGCGCCGGCGCGGTGGTGATCGCCACCGGCGGCTGCGCCTTCCTCAGCCGCGCGCTCGGCTGCAACGTGCTCACCGGCGACGGCCTGCTGATGGCCGCGGAAGCCGGCGCCGAACTCTCCGGCATGGAGTTTTCCAACGCCTACGGCCTGGGGCCGGCGTTTACCTCGGTGACCAAGTCGTTGTTCTACAACTGGGCGAGCTTCTATGACGCCGAGGGGCGTCCGCTCGAGGGCGCCGGCTCCTCGCACGGCCGCGGCGTGATCGCGCGCACGCTGCAGACCCGGCCGGTGTATGCGCAACTCGACAAGGCCGACGACGAGGTCCGGCACTGGATGCGCACCGCGCAGCCGAACTTCTTCCTGCCGTTCGATCGCCGCGGCATCGATCCCTTCACCCAGCGCTTCGCGGTGTCGCTGCGCCTCGAAGGCACGGTGCGCGGCACTGGCGGCCTGCGCCTGACCGGACTCGACTGCGCGACCACGGTGCCGGGGCTGTACGCCGCGGGTGACGCGGCGACGCGCGAGCCGATCTGCGGCGGCTTCACCGGCGGCGGTAGCCACAACGCGGCGTGGGGCCTGTCGACCGGGCTGTGGGCTGGCCACGGCGCTACCGCGTTTGCCCGCGACCACCGCCACAGCCCGGCGCGGCGCGTGTTCCACGCCGGCGGTGCCGGGTTGCGCGGCGACGGTGCCCAGCCCGGCGATGCGGCTGCGGCGGTGCGCGCGGTGCAGGCCGAGGTCTTTCCCTACGAGCGCAATTGGGCACGCCGCGCTGATCTGCTCGAAGACTCGCTCACCCGGCTCGATGCGCTGTGGCAGCGCCTGCGCGCGGCGGCGCCCGCCGATGCGGCGCAGGCGCTGAAGACGCGCGAAGCCGCGGCGCTCACCGCGGCCGCGCGCTGGATGTACCGCAGAGCGCTGGCGCGCACCGAGACGCGCGGCATGGCGCGCCGCCAGGACCACGCCGCGCTCGACCCCGCACAGCATCACCGCCTCGTCAGCGGCGGCCTGGACGAGGTCTGGGTGCGCACGCAGACCGTGGAGACCGGTGCCGGCGAGGAGGTGGCGGCATGATCGAACTGCTCAGTCCGACGCGCTGCACCGGCTGCAACGCCTGCGTCCACGCCTGCCCCACCAACGTGTTCGACGAAGACTCCGCAGGTCCGCCGCGCATCGCGCGCAAGGACGACTGCCAGACCTGCTTCATGTGCGAGCTGTACTGCCCGGAGGATGCGCTGTTCGTCGCCGCCGAGGCCGATGCCGCGGCGGTGGTCGATGAGGCCGGCCTCGCCGCCGCCGGCCTGCTCGGCAGTTACCGCGCCGCGGTGGGCTGGGGGCGCGGACGCAGTCCGAC